>NZ_JACHGJ010000002.1:697786-1046679 GCF_014207565.1 Spirochaeta isovalerica
GATTTGAGACGGCGGATCTGAAACAGGTATCAGCAGAAGTTCAAACCTATGATGAAAAAGTTCACTATGTTTCGTTTCTTATGTCCGACGGCGACAATGTGCAATGGATGCTTGGTGATCTCTACACAGATTCCCGGTGGTGGGGCAACTCCGGCAGAGGGTCTTTTCCCATGGGGTGGGCGGTCTCTCCTCTGATGGCCGATATTGCGCCTTCGGTTCTTCAGCGGTACTATCGTGACGCCGCGGCAGGTGAGCAGCCAAACCATTTCGTAGCCGGTCCGTCAGGGAGCGGTTACCTCTATCCGAGTCTTTACAGTCCTCAAGCCCTGGCTGCCCATGTGGAAACTTTGAACCGCCGGATGGGCCGTACCGATTTGGGAATTGTTGAAATCATCGATTTCAACTCCCTGTATAAAGAGAATCTTTGGGAACTCTATACCCGTCAGAACAATATCGATGCGCTTATCTATCTGGAATTCAGGAATCACAAATCCCACAAGGGGAAAATCCTCTGGTCCAAGGGCAAACCGATTATAACTCCCCGGGAGATGCTCTGGGAGGGACTCCGGGGCTGCGATGAAGCAACGGTCATCAGAAACCTGAATGGACAGAACAGAAATCCGTCAGACAGTAGTGGTTACTCTCTTGTTCTGGTCCATGCCTGGAGCAAGGGGCTGGACAATGTTCAGCAGGTGATTGACGGCCTGGATAGCGATGTGAAAGTGGTCGCTCCTGATGAGCTGGTGAGATTAATCACGGAAAAAGTATCGCGAGATTAAATGAGAATTGATGAAGGAGATCCTATGAACAGAAAAACAGGAATCGGAATTGTCGGATGCGGCAATATAAGCGACATCTATTTCAGCAACCTGACCAATATGTTCCCCGGTGTGGAAATACGGGGCTGCAGCGATCTCGATGCCGGAAAAGCCGCAGCAAAGAAGAAAAAGTACAATGTACCCGTCTATTCAACGGAAGAGCTTGTGAAACGCGATGACATCGACATCATCCTCAATCTGACCACGCCTCCCTATCACGGAACTATCGATAAACTGGCTCTGGAAAATGGAAAGCATGTCTACAGCGAAAAACCTTTTGCTTCGGACCGGGAGGAAGCGGCGGAAGTTCTCGCTCTGGCGGAGAACAAAGGCCTTAGGGTCGGCTGCGCTCCCGACACTTTTCTGGGATCGGCTTTTCAGACCTGCCGCAAGCTCATCGATGAAGGGGAAATCGGTAAGCCCCTGAGCGTTTTTGCCTCCATGAACTGTCATGGACATGAGAGCTGGCACCCGGCTCCCGATTTTTACTACAAAAAAGGCGGCGGTCCCATGCTCGATATGGGGCCCTACTACCTGACAGCTCTCGTCAGTCTTCTGGGACCGGTAAAATCGGTTCAGGCCGTCACTTCCTGCGGATTTGAGCAGCGCGTCTGTTCCGCCGCAAATACAAAGGGAAAGAAGATCGACGTGGAAGTTCCCACTCATTATCAGGGACTGATGACATTTGAAAACGGTGCTGCCGGATCGGTTATTATGAGCTTCGATACGTGGAAATCCGAACTTCCGCGTATTGAGATCCACGGAACCGAGGGCAGTCTGCTCATTCCCGATCCCAATGGTTTCGACGGTCCTGTGAAGCTTTTCCGAAAGGACAGTCTCAAGACAGCAAAGGTCTCCACGAGAAATTTTCCTTACAAAATGAATTCCCGGGGAGTCGGTTTGGCCGATATGGCTGATGCCATTGCTGCAGACAGGCCTCATCGGGCCAGCGGAGACATGGCTTTCCATGTCCTTGATGTCATGCTCGCCTTTGAGGAGGCCGGTGAGACTGGAACATCTGTTCAAATCAAATCGTCCATGAAACAACCCGAGCCCTTTCAGGCCGGACTGAAAAAAGGAGAACTATGATGAGTACAAGGAAAAAAGCTCTTATAACCTGGGGAGGCTGGTCCGGCCATGAACCTGAGCAGACGGGACTGATTTTCAAAAAGATCCTCGAAGAGAAGGGATATGAAGTCGTTTTTACCCATAATCTCAAATGTTACACCGATAAAAAACTGATGGATTCCCTGGATCTCATTGTGCCGATCTGGACCATGTCCAAAATCAAGCCGAAACAGTGGAAAGGATTAAAAGAAGCTGTTGCCAACGGCTGCGGGCTGGCGGGCTGGCACGGCGGTATGTGCGACAGCTTCCGGGATAATACGGAGTATCAGTTTATGACCGGAGGCCAGTGGGTGGTTCATCCCGGCGGCGTCATCGATTATACAATCAATATCACCTCCGACGATCCCATCGTTAAAGGCATTAAAGATTTCCCCATTCATTCGGAACAGTACTACATGCACACAGATCCGGGTAATGAGGTTCTGGCCACGACAACCTTTGCCGGTGATCAGGAGGGTATCGACTGGATCAAAGGAACGGTTATGCCTGTGATCTGGAAGAGGACCTATGGGAAAGCCAGAGTTTTCTTTGCTTCCTTTGGTCATACGGCGGAGGATTTTAAACTGCCGGAAACAAGGGAGATTGTCACCAGGGGTATGCTCTGGGCCAGCAGATAATTGGATAAGGATATGGTAAAGAAAGTCTATAACAGAAAGTTCGCCCCTCAGGAGGGGCTGGTCAAATCGATGGAAAAGCCCCGGCGCGATGAAATCTGCCTCAATGGATTCTGGCGGTTCCAGCCGGTTGCCCATGTGGAAGAGATGGAGAAGTCCGCCCTGATCTCTCCGACGATCCCCGAATCCTTCAGCTGGGAGAGCACTATGCTCAAAGTTCCCTCTCCCTGGAATGTCAATGGCTTTCTGCTCGATGGCGGAGGCGGGGATTTCCGCTCTTTTCCCTCTTATCCCGAATCGTGGAATACTGTGAAAGCCGGGTGGCTCAACCGTACTGTAACAGTCCCGGCTGATTGGAGCGGAAGTAGAATTCTGCTTCATTTTGAAGCCGTGGCTGGCTATGTGAAAGTTTTCGTCAACGGGGAAGAGGTGGCAGAGCATTTCGATCCCACTCTGCCTTTCGCCATTGATGTGACGGCTCAGGCCGCGGCCGGTGGAGATCTGGATATTCTCCTGTGGATCGTGCAGGGGGAACTGCTCAATGAACCGGGAGATTACGGCAGCCGTGTCTATGTGGGCGGCTCCTTCTGGGCCAGTTACATTGCGGGAATCTGGCAGGATGTGTTCCTGCAGAAAATGCCGGTCCTGTATATAAGCGATGTTTTCGTCAAACCTCTGGTCAACAGGAACCGGCTGGAAATTGATGTTACCGTAAAGAATACTACGGAGACTGAACGCTCTTTTAATCTGAAGGCTGCTGTCGCCCCCTGGCTCAATCAGAATGGAAGCTCCTCAGAAGAGGTTCCCGAAGTGAACTGGTGCCTGGGTGAAGAACTCTTCTCTTTCAATGGCGGCGCTGAAACCATCCCGGCTCATTCCGAAAAAACTATTACAATCGGAACCTCTGTCGATGGCAGGCTCTCCTTCTGGTCTCCCGAAGATCCTCAGCTCTATGGGCTGCTGCTTTATGCGGAAGAGAGCGGTACAGTTCATGACGGCAAGTATACCCGCTTCGGTTGGCGGCAGTTTTCCATAAAAGGGAGGAAATTTCTCCTCAATGGTAAACAGATCCGATTGAAAGCCGATTCCTGGCACTTCACCGGAATTCCCCAGATGACGCGCCGCTACGCCTGGGCCTGGTACAAAATGGTTCAGCAATCCAACGGCAATGCCGTGCGGCTTCACGCTCAGGTCTATCCCCGCTTCTATCTGGAGCTGGCCGATGAGATGGGGATGTGCATCCTCGATGAGTCAGCCATCTGGTTCAGCGATGCGGCTTCGAAGATGGATTCCGATAAACTCTGGGCTGCCTGTTCCGCCCATGTGAAGGGGCTGGTTCTCCGGGACCGGAATTACCCGTCCGTTCTGGGCTGGAGTGTCTGTAACGAAACCGTGGAAGTGGGCAGGATGGTCTTTCACGCGCCGAAGAGTGTTATCGAAAGAAATATAGCGGAAATACGCAACTGGATTTCCATCGCCAGGAAAAATGATCCCACCCGGGACTGGATTTCCGGAGACGGGGAGATCTTCGGCAGGATAGGTCTGCCCACGTTTATTGAACATTATGCCTGGAGGGGGCTCTATCCGCTGTTCTCTCTTCTGGGAAAACCCTGGGGTACCGGGGAAACCGGCATGGCTTATTTCGGAACGCCCAGACAGGTGTCAAAAGTGAACGGCGACAGAGCCTATGAATCTCAACTGGGCCGGATGGAAGGTCTCGCGGGAGAGGCTTTTGATCTGATTACCAGTCAGCGGAAAGCCGGATCCTCATACGCATCAGTCTTCAATCTGGCCTGGTACGGCAATAAACCCCTTCCCCTGGGACTCGAAGATACAAGCCGTGCATATGAATTAAGCGACGGGATCTTTTTCTCCGATTTTGAAGAAGGCCTGCCCGGTGTTCAGCCCGAGCGGCTGGGGCCCTATTGTACCACTTTCAATCCCGGTTACGATGGCGATCTTCCCCTCAATGAGGAATGGCCCCTGCTTCAGGCTGTGAAAGCCGCTTTTTCCGATGATTTCCGAAAGCGGAAAAACATCTGGAAGCCGAAGAGCAGATCGGAAAAACACAATAGGGTCAGCATCGCCCGGGCGGAGAGAAAACAATCGGTTACCTATCTGAGTTCTGCTGATGGCAGCACCGGGAAAACCCTTTTTGAGAACGTTTCCGTAACCTTCTCCAGTTTTGATCCGGACAGGAATCAATTGGTGATCATCGACGGGAAACATCCCCCTCTCCTGGACGGGGACCTGGAAAAAGATCTGCGGAAAGCTGTTGAGGGTGGAAGCACGATACTTCTCTGGGGAGCTGATAGCCCTTCAACCCCTATCATCTCTTCCCTGACCGGCAGGAGAGTCGATTTTGCAGACAGAGCGGCTACAAGTTATCTCGTTGCGGAAAAACACCCTCTGGTGCGGAACCTGGGGAACAGGGATCTGTACTTTTCCGAGATTGTTGAAAATACCGTATCCGCTCGGTCCATGACTGGAGACTGGCCGGACAACGGAGGACGGACCATTCTGAAAGCCTGTGACACCGACTGGAAAGCCTGGAATTATCAGGCCGAGCCGGTTAAAACCGCAAAGGTTCTCCGCAGTGAAAGAGAGAGCAAACCGGCGGGAAACATTATCGTGCAGCAGCCTATCGGCCAGGGAGAGATCATCGTTTCGACTCTCGATTTCTTTGATCTCGGCATGAGGTTCCGGTCCATGGTCGCATCTATTCTGAAAAACCTCGGAGCCTCCTTGAACGGGCGGGTTAAAACACTCCCTCCGGCGCTCAACCGCCGCCGTGTTGTCACCCATGTCCTGTACAATGACGGTAAAGGGCATCAGTCGGTCATCTCCCGGGGATGGGGATCATCTCTGAATCTGCCTTCTGCCCCGGAAGGATTACTCAGTTTCCGGATCCACAGCCCCCGAAGCCTCGATGACCTACTCATCGAGCCCGGATTGCCCCGTCTCGATATGAAAATCCGCGGAAGAGGAATCACCGGCATAGCATTGAATGGTGTCGCTGTATCCCATGAAGGGGATCTGGCTTTGTCTCAGACGGACGAAGGTCTTGTCAGAGGTCTCTCTTTGCGGAAGGGCTGGAACAGAATTGTTTTCAAGACGACAGGGGGGCGGGTGAAGATATCATTCAGCTGCACGAAAAAAGCATTTCTGAGAAAAATGCGCTCTGTCGTGGACCTGCCGGAAAGGGGTGATGAATGAAAACGTCTCACAAATGGCTCGCAAGGCGCGGGGAAAATCCTGTATTAAATCACCGCCTGTAACTGGAAGCGCGGTCTTCTTTTTTCAAGATTATAATGAGGAACACCATATGAGGACTCTTTCCAGATCAAAGATGATGATAGAGTCTACACTTTTCTGTTTATATAAGAGGCATAATCCTTCAGCGCCGGAGTGTAGTCGGCCTGAAAGAGTTCCGAAGAAATCATGAAATCAGCCGTGGCTCTGTTCGATGCCATGGGGATATTGTAGAGAACGGCAATTCTTTCCAGTGCTTTGACATCAACGTCGTGGGGCTGGGGCTCCATGGGGTCCCAGAGGAAAATCATAATATCTATTTCCCCTGTGGCTATCATCGAACCCAGCTGCTGGTCTCCTCCGAGAGGACCGCTTTTGAGGCGGATGATTTCAGGTATGATATCTTCCGTCGCCTTCACTTTTTTCTCAAAAGCCTCGGATACGAGTTTTCCTGTTGTTCCGGTGCATATGAGTTTATGCCCCTTCAGCTTCTTCCAGTTGTACTGGACCCACTCGACCAGGTCTACTTTTCTGTTATCGTGTGCCACGAGGGCTATAGTTTTCCGCTTGTTCATGTCGGCGCTCCTTTCTTATGTTCAACTCATTGTACAGCAGGGAGAGAAAAAGAACTATAAACTGATGGTTTAAGGTTACCAACCGGGAAAGAGAATGTGTGTTTCCAGACAATGAGCCAGGAAATCCAAAATTATTAGATGAATCATTGGGAAGGCGGGAGTTGACGATTCAGCTTAAATAAAGTATTTTAATTCACGAAAAATAATTCGTGAATAGTAATTCATTTTATTGATTATCCCGCCAGTCCCGGATAGTCGTAAAGGAAGAGAATATGAACAAGAAGATAACTGTTGTTTCCGCATTCCTGCTCATGCTGTGTCTGGGCGGAGTCTACGCCTGGAGTCTGATCGCATCAGAGTTGGTAAACAGTTTCGGATATACAACAACAGAAACACAGATAATTTTCGGTTTGCTCATAGCTGTATTCCCCCTAACCATGATCGGGGCGGGCAAGCTGGCTCCTGTCATCGGACCTTCCCGGATCTCTCTGGCTTCGGCTTTTCTTTTCACATCCGGATATCTTCTTGCGGGATTATCCCGTGGCAGCTTTCCCGCTGTTCTTATCGGGATAAGCCTCTTTTCCGGAATGGCAACAGGACTGGGTTACTGGGTAGCCTTAACCATACCCGTTCAGCTTTATCCTGAAAGAAAGGGTCTTATCACGGGGCTGACATCGGCGGGATTCGGTCTCGGAGCCCTGGTCCTGTCTAAACTTGCAGGCTTCGTATTACAGTCGGGCAGGGATGTTTTTCAGCTTTTTGTTATAATAGCGGTTTTATACGGATTGATTATTCTTTTTGCATCCAGATTCATTAAGATTGATAACTCCCTAAACAGGGTTTCAACCCCTGCCTCATCAATCCGTGTCGTGAAGAATCCCGTATTTCTGAAACTGTTTCTTGGCATATTTTTTGGAACCTTTGCCGGCCTTTTGATAGTAGGAAGTCTGAAGCTTATAGGAATGGAGTCTGGGATGGATAATAATATTATTATCCTATCCGTATCACTTCTCTCCGTCGCCAACTTTACCGGAAGGATTTTCTGGGGAGCTGTCAGTGACAGAATCGGAGCCGGCTTATCGATTGTCGCCGCCCTTTTCATCCAGGCCGCGGGAATCTCTCTGCTCTCAATTTCCTCTCTCTCAGGGACTAAGTTCCTATTGGTGACTCTTATTATCGGGCTTGGCTTTGGCGGGAATTTCGTCCTTTTCGCCAGGGAGACGGCACAGAAGTTCGGTGTCGCGCAACTCGGATCTGTCTATCCTTATGTCTTTCTGGGTTATGCCGCGGCTGGAATCGGCGGTCCGGTAATTGGAGGTCTACTCAATGACTTGAACGGAACGTTCTCTTTTTCGATCTACATAGCTGCTCTTATGAGCTTAGCCGGTGCGCTTCTATATTTTCCCTCCCTGTCCTTATTCCGGCAGCGGAAGAGTATTTTTCCAGAAGAAAGTTAAAAGAAAGCCCGATGTCAGCTTCCGGGATAGAGAACTGATAATTCTGGATGCCGGAAAATCAGGGGGATTTTTCTATCATGCTGAATATCTTATGGCTCATTTCTCCCAGGCTGTACGGCTTCTTTACAAACTGGTTAAAGCCCAGATCCCTGATCTGATTCAGCTTTTCGTACTCAGCATGTCCTGTAGCTATTATCGCTTTCAGATCCGGTTTCTCATTCTTTAATATTTCAAGCGTTTCGGCGCCATTCATGATTGGCATTGTCATATCCATAATGACAAGGTCTATTCTGCCGATATTCTCTTTAAAGATACTTAAAGATTCTTCGCCGTTTTCAGCAGTTATCACCGAATAACCCAGTGATTCAAGCAGATCTTTACCCGTTATTCTGTTTATCTCTTCATCATCGACCAGAAGTATGGTTCCTTTCCCTCTTTTAAATATCTGGCCCTCTTTCTCTGTACTCCGGGAAGAGTCAGTCACCGGTATGAGGATCTCAAATACAGTTCCCTTTCCCAATTCGCTGTCGACTGTGATGGCGCCGTGAAGATCAGTCACGATTCCATAGACGGCTGCCAGCCCCAGACCGGTACCTTTTCCCGCTGCTTTTGTCGTAAAAAAAGGATCGAAAATTTTCGTGAGATTTTCAGCGGGAATTCCTTCGCCTTCATCCTCAATTGTAATTTGCGCATAATCGCCGGGAATGATATCAAAGGTGCTTGTCCTGCAGTATAAATCATCCGCATGGAATCTCCGGCAGGACAGCTCAATAGTCCCTCCGTTCGGCATGGCATGACTTGCATTGATGCAGATATTCATCAGCATGTTTTCGATGGATATATAGTTTCCCCATATTAAGGATTTTTCTCTGGTCAGATTTGTCTTCAAGGTAATTTTCTTGTCAATTGAATTTCCCAGAATCTCTATAGTCTCATTTATGATTTTTCCGATGTCCAGAATTTCCTTTTCCTCCAGGTCTTTCCTGGAAAAGGTCAGCATCTTGCTTATCAGCCTGGCCGCATTGTCCGATGCTTTGAGTATGAGCTCTACATAGGATTTACACTTGTCATCAAAATATGTCCCTTTGATTTTCAAGAGGTTCGCTGCACTCATTATGCCTGTCAGGATGTTGTTGAAGTCGTGGGCGACACCGCCTGTTATCTGTCCCAATGCATCCATTCTGCTTTTATGATTTATCTGGGCGGTCAGCCGCTCGTTTTCTTCCTGGATTTTTTTTCTGTCGGTTACGTTCTGAATAGTTCCTCTGCAGCCGATAATCTTCCCATTCTCTTCAATAGGTCTTCCTATCGCTTCCACCCAGCGTTCATTTCCGGCGCCGGTAATAATTTTCAACTCAAGATTGAATGATTCATTATTCTCCAGAGCTCTTTGAACGGCATGACTGATTACTTGCCTGTGATCGGGATGGTACATGTTCACACCCAATTCGAGCGAAGGTATAATCTCCGGATCCAGTTCCTGGATGCGGTACACTTCCGGAGTCCAGATAAATTTGTCTCCTTCGGGGTAATACTCCCATCCTCCGATCTGCGCTATCCGGGATGTCTCTTCCAGGAGTTTGCGGTTTTCCAGAAGCGATTTTTCAGAGGCTTTGATTGTCGTTAAATCCGTATGGGCTCCGAGCATTCTGATCGGCTTTCCCTGACTGTCACGGATGGCTATACCCCTGCAGCGGATCCATACTGTTGAGCCGTTGCAGTGCATATAACGGACAATCTGATCATAAGGATGATCGGGGTCGGCCAGATGTTTTTCGACGTTGGATATGGCTATCTTTAAATCATCCTGGTTGATTATGTCCTGCCACTCTTCCGGCTTATGGGACTTCCGGTTATAATCGTACCCCAGAATGGTCCAGAACCTGGGGCTCATCCATTCATTTTCAGGGTTCTCAAGATCCCAATACCATATGCCGTCAAGGCTTCCCTCCTGTATGAAATCGAATATTGAAGGGTCGGTAGCGATTAAACTATAGAGTTCTTTCTTCAGATAATGCTCTTCTTTCATAATTGCCTGCTCTCATTACGGTGGATTCTATGGGAAGATGGCTCAAAAGAAGACTGCTCTTGAAAATCCATTTCAGATTATAAGAGCAGTCCTGCAGTTTAAACTGGAGAATCGTTTTAATTATCGAATATCCCGTTCCCTATTTCAATTTATTGACAAAATTTCTCAATCGGGAGACAGGGTATCGAACCGGACTTGACTCCGCTATTTTATCACTGTAGACAGAATAGCATGTGATGCTATACTGACTTTTAAGTAAAATGACAGGAGAATCGCATGGGACCCTTGCTGATCGTCGGCGGAGCCGACAGGATTGACCAGACCGATATATACCGGGCTTTTTTAGATAATTGCACAGGTGGTACCGAACCTTCTGTGGCGATTATCGCAACGGCAACGTCGGATCCCGAGGATGCTTTTGACAAAATCCGTACGAAGCTGCTTTCCGCCGGCCCCTGCCGGGCCGCGCTTCTGGAAATTTCAAATCAACGTGAAGAATGGAAAGGAGGCGCCTTCAAGAGGGAGGTTCTGGACCTGATAGAATCGGCTGACGGATTCTGGTTTACTGGAGGCGACCAGAATATGACGATCGCCGCTCTCCTTGAAAAGGACGGCTCAGACACTCCGGCCCTGAAAGCCATAAGGGAGAAAAATCTCAGGGGTGCCGTCATCGGCGGAACCAGCGCCGGGGCCGCTGTCATGTCCGATCCCATGATCTGTGGCGGCGAGACATCGTCATCACTTTTTTCGCTCTTCGGTTCCGGAAAATGGGACAGCGATGTGGCGTTGGGAAAAGGCCTGGGATTTCTGAAGGATATTCTGGTGGACCAGCACTTCGACATGCGCAGCCGTATGGGGCGGCTGATAGCCGCTCTGAACAGGACTTCCTTTAAATACGGCCTGGGAATTTCGGAAAACACGGCCCTTCTGGTAAAGGACGGAGTTTTCCGTGTTTACGGAGCCTCATCTGTCTTCTCTGTGGATATGAGAGATTTTTCCATGGACGGCCGGAGGGCCCGGGGCATTGGCATCTCATTTTTTGAAAAGGGAGATGTCTTTTCAGCGGATCGCGGAATCCTGGATCTGCGGGATAAATCGCCTGTCGGGGACAGGACGGTTCTCTCTTCACTCAAACCGCTGTCGACAGGTGTGTTTTCCCCCTATGCGGATCTGAGGAATTTTCTTGCAAGACAGCTGATGGATAATGATGAGTCCATGCTCGAAAGCGATGCCGGCAGGTCATCGAAATATGTCACATCCTATGTGTTCGATCCTTCCCTCTTCCCCGGCGAGTCTGTTTTCCCGGCTCTTGAGTTGCGGTTTCATAAAACCAATGGACGGACAGAGGCTTATGCCGACTCCCGGGGAGGTTTTGCCGTGGTGGATGTTGAACTGGAAATCCTATCCGGGAATATCAGTTTTTCCCCATAGAGGCTTGCCGTGCAAAGAACTTTGATTCTTCTGATAATGTTTCTATCTCTTGTTTCTCTTTCCGCCGAAGAAGATTTCAGTTTTTCCCGGATCGGTCTCGACGAGGGGCTTTCCCACAGCAGAATCTACGCCCTCCTTCAGGATGACAGGGGATTCATGTGGATCGGCACCTCCAACGGACTCAACCGCTATGACGGAAGGTCTTTCCGCTATTACAAGAACGATCCCGACGACAAGGGATCTCTGCCCCATAACTACGTAACGAGTCTCATCCAGGACAGCAGCGGTTATATCTGGATCGGGACAGACGGGGGAGGAGCCGCCAGACTTGATCCCCGGAGCGGCCAGTTTCTGAGGTACGCAAAAGACGAAAGGGATGAGAGCCGGAGGATTTCCGACAACTACGTATGGGGGCTTCTGGAGGACAGCAAGGGGCGGATCTGGATGGGGACAACCTACGGAGGTGTTTCCCTGGTCGATCCCCGGAGCAATTCTATCCGGTATTTCGAAGCAGGTTCCGGCGGCACCGGGCTGAGCCACAATAATGTGTGGCCGATCGTCGAGGATGGAAACGGAGATGTCTGGATAGGCACCGACGGAGGAGGCATAAACCGCTATATCGAATCAACAGGACGGTTCATACAGTACCGGCATAATGATGAAGAGCCGGATTCTCTCTCGAGCGATTATATTTTCTCCCTTTATATCGACAGCGGCAATACGCTATGGGTCGGGACTTCGGGAGGAGGGCTGAACCGCTTTGACAGAAAAAGCGAGTCTTTCGTCTCCTATCGTCATGAGGAGAATGATCCGGAGTCCATAAGCAATAATTCGATCCGGGCCATCAAGGAGGATTCGCGGGGGCGTTTCTGGGTGGGAACGACCGACGGTCTCAATTTGATGAACCGGGAGACGGGAGCTTTCAGACAGATTTTCCATAAGTCGGGCGATATGCGGTCACTGGCCCATTCGAGGATACATACCATAATGGAGGATAGAGGAGGGGTCCTCTGGTTCGGGACCAGGGATGGCATCAGCCTTTATACCAACCCTCTCTTCAACCGCATTGCTATTTCCGGTGAGGGAGCCGACATCCCGCGGAGAAATGATATCCGGGCCATTCTTTCAAACGGCCGGGGGGGACTGTACGCCGGAACTTATCAGGGGCTTTTCGAGATCAGCGGGGCGGTCCAGAAGGAGATATTTTCGGGAGAGATAGTCTACGCGCTTCACCGCGGTTCCGATGGATCCCTTTTCTGCGGCACCGATCGCGGCTTTTATCTGCTTGAGGAGGAAGGAGACGGGATCTCGGGCCGAAGACGTTTGGCCGATGGTGTGGTCAATCAGATCAAGGAAGACCTTTATGGAGCGATCTGGATCGCTACCGCATACGACGGATTATTCCGTTATGACATGGCGGGCGGAAGTTTGCAGCAGTTCTCTCCCGAGGATCCCACAGCCGTGCGCCTTAGTAGTTTCGATGTCTCTTCCCTCATGCTGCTCGATGACGGCAATCTGCTCATAGGTTCCAGAGACAACCCCCTTCTCCTGATGGATACGCAAACGCTCGCCCTTTCCGAACCGTCGGATCCTCTTTTCAGCGGAATCAGTTCTTATTATATGACCCGGTCCGATAGGGATTATTTTTTCGCCCTCGATCAGAGAGGTCTTCTGATTGTGGACCGCCTGAGCGGAGAAAGAAAAATCCTGAGGGAAAAGAGCGGACTCCCTTCCGATATAATCAGATCGGTTCTGATCGGCGAAGAGGGGGATATCTGGATCTCCACACTCAAGGGCATCGCCCGGTACGATAAGGCCAGAGATCTGATATTCAGTTATGGCATCGAGGACGGTCTTCCCGGACTCATCTACAATCCTGCGGCGGCTTTCCGCGACCGGTCGGGCAATCTCTATTTCGGGTCGACCGGAGGGTTGGCCTTTCTGGAAAGGGGGAAGGGCCTGGATTCATCGGCCCGGGAGGAGCCCCGGATGGCTGTAGAGGTCTTCCGCAGTCTCTCCATGGAAGAGAATATCTACCGGGAGGGAGAAAACCTTGAGCTCGACGCCGATAACCGGATGCTCATTGTCAAGCTCACGGCCTTCGATTACAGCCGACCCGGCGATCTCCGCTATGCCTACCGCTTCGGCGAAAAGGACGACTGGATAGAAATCGGCGTTCACGGGGAAATCATCTTCAGCCATCTGGCTCCGGGCCGTTACAGTCTCCACCTCCGGTCGGGGAGCAGCGGAGGGCTCTGGTTCGGCAATGAGCTGAATGTCCCTCTTATTGTGAAGCCTTCTCTTCTTCTGCGCTGGTATATGCTGGTCTTTTACGGCCTGATACTTCTCGGCGTCCTTATCGCCGTTATCCGGCTCCGAAGCCGGATGCATCTGGGAACGATTCGGCGGCAGGAAGCTCTCGTCCGGGAAAGGACGGCGGAACTGGAAGAAGCCAAGAGAGAGCTTGAACGGGAAATGCGCCTCAAATCGACCTATTTCATCAACCTGGCTCACGAGACCAAGACGCCGCTCACTTTTATCCAGAATTATATACAGCGCTATATGGAGAAAAAGGGGGCAGACAGCGATCTGAGGATAGTCAGAGATAACGTGGACAAACTTGTCCGCGATATGGTGAATTACCTCGATTCTGAAAAAATGAACCAGAACCGGACCATATACAATCACGATCAGATCTGCTCCGTAAGCGAACTGGTCCTTTCCGGAGTGGAAATGGTCCGATCGGCGGCCGAGGTAAGGGGACTGGATTTCAACAGCGAAATCGAACCCGGCTTATTCATAAACGGAGATCCCCTGGCGGTGGACCGCATTTTCAATAATCTGGTGGACAACGCCCTGAAATACAACCGGGAGAAAGGGAGCGTCCGCATTTCTCTGCGCAGCGGGAGTGACGGCGTTATCCTGGAAGTCCGGGACAGCGGAAAAGGCATTTCAGAAAGCCGTCTGGAAAAAATATTCGATCCCTTTTACCAGAGCAGCCACAGAAAAGAGCATATTCAGGGAATCGGAATGGGGCTTTCCATTGTCAGGAGGATTCTGGAAAACATGGGAGCGAGGATTCTTGTTGAGTCGGAGAAAGACCGGGGTTCTGTTTTCCGCATCATTTTCAAAGCGTCGGTTCCTCCGGGGAGCGGTCAAGCCTCCGGTCTTCCCTCCGGCCACCTCTCTTTCCGCTCGCCCCTGCCGCAACTCCCCCAGGACGTCTTTCATTCGGAGCAGAACAAGACTATAGTCCTGATTGACGACGACAGGGACATGTTACGCCTTCTGGCGGAAACCCTTTCGGACCGATACAATCTTGTTTTTTCGGAAAGCGCCGAGGACATTCTCGAGCGGATCCCTTTTCTCAAATCCCCCGACCTGATCATCTCCGATGTCATGCTGGGAGGGATGGACGGCCACGAGCTTCTTCTGCGCATTCAGGAGGGGCCGTGGAAATCGGCACCTTTCATTTTTCTCTCCGCCCGGGGGGGCCGGCAGGAGGAACTTCAGGGAATCGATGAAGGCGCAGTCGATTACATTGCCAAGCCTTTCAGAGCCGATGAGCTTACCGCGAGAATCGAAGCCCGTCTCAAAGGGCAGAGACGGCGGGAGGAGATTTATCTCAGCAATATCAGGGAGGCGCTGAGCAGCCGGTTCAATCCCGGGAGGGAAGGGCTGGAGGACAGGATAAAAAGGCTTGCGGCCGAGAAGGATCTGTCCCCCAGGGAAGAGGAAATCCTCGGCCTTCTGGCACGGGGCCAGTACAATAAGGAGATCGCCTCCGACCTGGGCATTTCGGTCCGCACGGTGGAAAAGCATCTTTACAACCTTTTCAGGAAAACCGGAGTGCAAAGCCGGCTTGAGCTGATCAATCTCCTCCATTAGCAGCTTTCAGAGGGGGCTGCGTAAAATTACGTAGCCTCTCTGCGTATTATTTCCACCTTGTCCTGCGGCTGTTTCGGCCTCACGCTGAAACAAATGCACGGAAAAGGAGAAATGAAATGAAAAGAGTTCTTGCCTTCTGTCTGATGGTGCTTGCCGCCTCTTCCCTCTTCGGAAGAGGGGCCGGCGAAGCGCCCGATCAGTACAGGACCACCTATGCCACGGAAGTGAAGACCCTCAACTACTTCCTGCTTCTCGACACGACGGCCCTGCGGGTCGCCGCCAATACCATGGACGGGCTTGTGGAAAACGACCGGTACGGGAAATTCGTTCCCTCACTCGCCGAGCGGTGGGACCACAATGAGGATTATACCGAGTGGACCTTTTATCTGAGGCCCGGCGTCAAGTGGGTAGACTCCATGGGACAGGAAACGGCCTGGGAAGTCACTGCTGACGATTTCGTAGAAGGGATGCGCTTTATTGCCGAACCGAAAAACGGAATCAAGAATGTCGGAATCATAAGGAAAGTGATTTCCGGACTCAACGGGTACTACTGGGATCTTGTGGATATTGACGACGGTGTGGATATCGGCAAGACAAGGGAGGAAGCTCTCGCTTCATTCGATTCCTCCGTGGGCGTTTCGGCCCCCGATAAATATACGGTCAAATACACCCTGGACAACCCGACTCCCTATTTTCTCTCCTATCTGGTTACGGAACTCTTCTTTCCTCTGGAGAAAGAATTCCTGGACAGCGTAGGCGCCGAAGATTTCGGGACGACGAAAGAGAAACTGATCTTCACAGGCGCCTACTATCTGGCGGAATGGCAGAGGGACAAGGAAATCCGTCTGGCTAAGAATGAGCACTACTGGGACGCCGACTCCGTTAACGTCGGACAAGTCAGCCTTCAGAAAGTGGCTGATGATTCCATCCGGGTCCAGATGTTCCAGAGAGGCGAAGTTTCGGCAACGACACTTCAGGGCGATCAGGTTAAAGCGCTGGAAGGCACCAAATGGGCGGACAACGTTTTCCTCGATGAAAAGAGTTCCGTCACTTACTGGTTCGCCATGAACTACACGTCGGACAATCCCGAAGCCAGAGCCTTTATCAACAATGTGAACTTCAGAAAAGCTCTCTATCACGGAATAGACAGGGCCAAGCTGCTCGAACTGGTCAATCCCTACGAGCCTGAAGCGCTTTTAAGAAACACAATCATTCCCGAAGACGTCATCTTCGATGAGAACGGCCAGGACTATACGGATTACCCTCTTCTGAAAGAAGTGAAGGAGCGGCGCACTTACGACAGAGAACTGGCTCAGGAGTATTTTCAGAAAGCAGTCGATGAGTTGACCGACGGAAAGGGTAATATTAAAGGGATAAGCCCCGCAACCGTGGACATGCTGCCTATCGCCGAGATCAAAGCCGATGGGAAACTTCCGGTTCAGATCCTCTTCGTCCATCCGACAGACCCGACCAAAACCAGGGAAGCCCTCCTGCTTCAGGAAATGCTCCGCGACACCTTCGACGGGCAGGTGGAACTGGTTCTGGGGCAGTATGTCGATGACAAATACAACGATACCATCAAGCCCAGACGCTTCGACCTTCTCTACGATTCATTCAGCTTCAAATACGCCGACCCCATGGCCCAGCTGGGAAGACTCGTCACCGACGGAAGCGTGAACGACGGCCAGTACTCCTTCCCGGAGTTTGACAGGCTCGTCGAAGAAGCCGATGGAAAAACATCGCTGACCGACAGATACGAAATCTTCAGCCGCGCCGAGCGGTTCCTGATCGACAACGCGGTCATCATCCCCTGGCAGGCGGGAGGCGGCGCCTATTCCATGGATACGGTTGTTCCTTTCTCGACTCCGAGAGGCGGATTCGGTGTAACGCGGTTCAAGTATAAAGGCATGATATTGCAGCAGAATCCCATTACGGCGGATCAGTACAAAATGCTGGAAAAAGCATTCCGGGCCGAATTGGCTCCCAATTAAACTCAAAACCTAACTAAAGAAATAAACCGGGGACAGCGGCGGGTTGTCAATCCGCCGACGTCCCCACCTGGATACAAACCATGTCACGTTATATCGTAAAACGAATTCTGCAGAGTCTTCTCACCGTCGTCATTGTCGTCATCGCTGTGTTTTTACTCCTCAGGCTGATGCCGACAAGCGGTTACTTCACCCGGGAAGACTATATCAATATGACCGAGGAGATGCGCAGCGCCTATCTCAAGAGCCTGGGCGTCACTGACCCGGCTTTCATCCAGCTGCAGCGTTTCTTCACAGGGGTGTTTAAAGGCGATCTTGGCCGGTCCATCACTGTCTATCCCAAGCTGCCCATAAGGACGATTCTGGCGGAAAAGGTTCCCTATTCGCTCTGGTTCGGACTGGCCAGCATGTTCATCAGCGTAACGCTGGGTTTCGGACTGGGGATCCTTATGGCGCGGTTCAAGGACCGATGGCCCGATCATCTGGGTACCGCCTATGTCGTGACCGTCAGAGCCATACCCAGCCTTATCTATCTCTTCCTCATTCAGATCTGGGTTACGGGAATTATGCGCTGGCCCATGGTCTTTTACGAAGACAGGCCGGTCACCTGGATTCTGCCCGTCGTTTCCCTGTCCCTGACGGGAATCGCCTGGTACGGGATCTGGCTCCGCCGCTTTATGGTGGATGAGGAAAACCGCGATTACATCAAGTTCGCCCGTTCCAAGGGCCTCAGTCAGAAATATATCATGCGGCACCATGTGCTGAGAAACGCCGTGGTTCCCCTTGTCCAATATCTGCCGGTGCAGCTGCTGCTGACCATAGCCGGTTCGCTCATTATCGAGAGCATCTACTCCATCCCCGGCATGGGCGGGCTTCTCGTCTACGCCATCAAACAGCAGGACAACAACCTGGTGCAGGTCCTGGTTCTTATCTACGCGGTGCTCGGCGTGGCGGGAGTCTTCGTCGGAGACCTGCTGATGGCTTTTGTCGATCCCCGGATACGACTGGCCGAAAAAAAGAAGAAAAAGGAGGCCCTCCGTGTCTGACGATGCTTTTACTTTCGCGCCCTGGAATCCCGAAGCGGCGGAGGAAACCGGTTATTCCCACTATTCCTACTGGAGATCCACATTCAGGACTTTTATCAAAAACCGGTTGTCCCTGACTCTGCTGATCATAATGGGTGTTCTCGTTCTCTTCTCCCTTCTCTATCCGGTTCTGGCGTCGGTGGACCCCAACAAGGTGGCCCTCGATTCCTCTCTCTGGAACAGAAAGCCCGATTTTTCCCATATTTTCGGAACAGACGGACTGGGAAGGGATATCTGGGTCAGAACCTGGTACGGAACGCGCACTTCCATACTTCTGGCTTTTACCATCGCTTTTTTCGATGTGGGGATCGGCGTCGTGGCCGGAGCTCTCTGGGGCTATGTCCGCAAGAGCGACCAGATCATGACGGAAATCTACAATGTCATAACCAATATCCCCTCCACGGTTTATCTGATTCTTCTTTCCTACATCATGAAGCCGGGATTCTGGACCATCGTCATCGCCATGTCCTCCCGGGGCTGGATTACCATCGCCCGTTTTATCCGCAACAAAGTCATTTCCTTACGGGAAAGCGAGTACAATGTGGCTTCCCGGTGCCTGGGGACGCCGCTGAACAGGATTCTGGGGAAAAATATCATCCCCTTTCTGGTGAGCATCATAATCATGCAGACGGCACTGACCATTCCCTATTCCATCGGAGCGGAAGTGTTCCTCGGCTTTATCGGACTGGGGCTGCCTCTCGATACGGTTTCCCTGGGAAACATGGTGAATCAGGGGCGGAGCAATTTTATGCTTTATCCCTTCCAGCTTACCTGGCCCACGGTTATCCTTGCCGTCATTACCGTTTCCTTTTATATCGTCGGAAACAAATTCGCCGATGCGTCGGACCCGAAAAACCATCTGTAAGGAGGAATTTATGACAGAAACACGAGAAAAAATCCTCCGAGTCGAGGATGTGGTGATCCGTTTCAATCTGAGAGGGAAGGAGCTGACCGCCGTCCGTTCCGCCTCTCTCGATCTCTACAAAGGGGAGACCCTGGCCATCGTGGGGGAGTCGGGTTCCGGGAAGTCGGTTTTCACCAAATCCTTTCTGGGGATGCTCGATAAAAACGGCCGGGTCGCCTCGGGGAATATCCTCTTTGAAGGGGAGAACCTCGCTGAGTTTTCCAGAGAAGAGCAGTGGCTCAAAATCCGCGGGAAGAAAATCGCCATGATTTTCCAGGACCCCATGACGGCTCTCAATCCCCTGAAGACCATCGGGGAGCAGATCCGCGAAGTGATCACGCTTCACCGGGGGATGAACCGCCAGGAAGCCAGGGCCGAAGCTCTTTCCATGCTGGAGAAAGTGGGAATCGGCGATGCCGCCCAGCGATACGGCCAGTATCCCCACGAGTTTTCCGGCGGGATGCGCCAGAGGGGCGTCATAGCCATCGCGGCGGCCTGCAAACCGGATATTCTAATCTGCGACGAGCCGACGACGGCCCTCGATGTGACGATCCAGGCCCAGATTCTGGAGAATCTGAAGGAGCTGCAGAGAGAGATGGGCATGAGCATCATATTCATCACCCACGATCTGGGCGTGGTCGCCAATGTGGCGGACCGGGTGGCGGTTATGTATGCCGGAGAGATCGTCGAGTACGGAAGGACTCCGGAAGTTTTTTACGATCCGCGCCACCCCTACAGCTGGGCTCTGCTGGCCTCGCTTCCCCAGCTGGGGGAGAAAGGAGAGGACCTCTACACAATCCACGGCACGCCGCCCAATCTTTTTAAGGAGATCAAAGGGGATGCCTTCGCGCCACGCAATCCCCGGGCCCTGAAAATCGATTTCGAAGAAGCGCCGCCCTGGTTTGCCGTGAGCGATACCCATTTTGCCAAAACCTGGCTCCTTCACGAATCGGCGCCGGAAGTCGAGGCTCCGAAGATTATACAGCGGCTGAAGGAAAAGTCGCTCAAAGGATTGGATTATGGCAGCTGAAGATAAACGGGAAATTCTACTGGAAGTGAAAAACCTGACAGTGGACTTCAAACTGGGGCGGAGGAAGTTTTCCGCCGTCGACGATGTGTCTTTCAATATCTATAAGGGAGAGACCTTCTCCCTGGTCGGGGAAAGCGGCAGCGGAAAAACAACTGTGAGCCGTGCTATCATGCGGATTCACCAGGCCTCCCAGGGAGATATTCTCTATAAAGGAGAGTCTGTCAGCGGCAATATGACCGGTTCTCAGGAACGGAAATTCCGCCAGAGCGTCCAGATGATTTTTCAGGACCCCATGGCTTCCCTCAACGAAAGGGCCAAGGTCGATTACATCGTTTCCGAAGGGCTCTACAATTTCAAACTGTTCAAAGGGGAGAAGGAGAGGAAGGCCAAAGTGGAGCGGACGCTCCGGAAAGTCGGACTGCTCCCCGATTTCGCTTCGCGCTTTCCCCATGAGTTCTCCGGCGGGCAGAGGCAGAGGATCGGCATCGCCCGGGCTCTGATTATGGAACCGGAATTTCTGGTGGCCGATGAGCCGATAAGCGCTCTCGACGTGAGCATCCGCGCTCAGATTCTCAATCTGCTCAATAAACTGAAAAAGGAAGAGGACCTGACCTATCTTTTCATAGCCCACGATCTGAGCGTGGTCCGGCTGATCTCCGACAGGATCGCCGTTATCTACAAAGGAAAGATAGTCGAGCTGGCCGATAGCGAAGAGCTGTTCCGCCGTCCCCTCCATCCTTATACGAAAGGGTTGCTGTCGGCGGTCCCGCTTCCTGATCCCGAGTCGGAGAAAAACAAAAACCTGCTGATTTACGACCCGTCGATACACGATTATGACAAGGTTCCCCCGTCGTGGCGCGAGGCCTATCCCGGACACTGGGTGCTGGCCGATGAAAGAGAACTGGATTTATGGAGACGCTGATGATAGACAAAGCACTTCAGTCAATAGTTGACGAACTCTATGGAGAGATGGTCAAAACCGGCCGTGCCATTTTCGACCATCCCGAAACCGGCCTTATGGAATATGAGTCCAGTAAACGGCTCAGCGGCATTCTGAAAAGGGAAGGATTTGACGTTCAGGTCGGGCTGGGATCCCTTCCCACGGCTTTCAAAGCTACCAAAAAAGGGGGTGATGAGGCTCCCCATATCGCTTTTCTGGCCGAATATGATGCCCTTCCGGAAGTGGGACACGGCTGCGGCCATAATCTGGTGGGAACCGGGGCGGTTTTCGCCGCTGTCGCCCTGACCCGTCTGCTGCCGGAATTTAAGGGAAGGGTTTCGGTTATCGGAACACCGGCGGAAGAGGATAAGGGCGGAAAAATCATCCTTCTTGAGGAGGGTTTCTTCGATGATGTGGATATAGCTCTTATGGCTCATCCTTCATCGATAAACCAGATCGGACGGGGAGGGCGGGCCATAACCAGCCTGACCATTAAATACGAGGGGAAACAGGCCCATTCGGCCAATCCCTCCCGGGGGATCAATGCCCTGTCGGCGGTCATCCAGACCTTCAACGGTATCGACGCGAACTTCCAGCGCTTTCCCCGCGATGTCAATACGAACGGGATCATCCTGGAAGGCGGAACCGCCGACAACATCATTCCCGGTTACGCTTCCTGCCGGTTCAGCGTCAGGGGGGCGACAAAGGCCGATGTGGAAACAGCGGTCAGCGGGATCAGGGATATCGTCGCCTCGGTGGAAGTTCTGACGGGAGCCGAAGCCCGGATCGGCGAAGAGCTCATCTATGCGGAACGATACCCCAACATGGAGATGGAAGAGCGCTATGGCGCTTACCTGTCGGATCTGGGGGAGACGGTGACAAAAGCCGATCCCGAAGGGCGCTTCGGTTCCTCCGATATCGGCAATATCAGTCTGGCCATGCCGGCCATGCATCCCTATTTCAGCGTGACCGACAGCGCAGAGCCCCCTCTGGCCCATACGGTAGAATACGGGGAGATGTGCAACAGCGACAGGGCTTACGAAGGGCTGAAGAAGAATGTCATCGCTCTGGCTTCTCTGGGGAGGGATCTTCTGGCTGATGATCAGTTCAGAGCATCGGTTCTGAATGAGTTTAAAGGTATCAGGCGAAAGATCTGATATTGAATGCAAAGGTTAAATTATGAAATTACGGTTTAAGTTCGGAATCATGCTTCTCCTTCTGCCAATTCTTCTGTTAACGGTAATAGGAGCGGTTACTTTTTTATCTCAGCGTCAATCTCTCTACGAAAGGGAACGGGAGAAACAGCAGATTCTGAGTGCCGAGATCACCAACCAGCTTTACCGCTATGTCGCGGAGAAGAAACAGATTCTCAAAGATATGGCAAGGCTTCCCGCTGTTATCGACATGGCGGAATCGATGCCCGATACGGTAAACAGAGAGGATTATGAACAGAACCCCCACTTTGCGGATTTTCAGAAAATTGCCTCTGTATTTCTGTCCGAGGATACGGTGGACTATGTCTTTATGGGATCGGAAAGCTCCAGGTACTGGATAACCGATTACTGGGAGCAGCTGGGAGAGGATTATAATACAAAAGAGAAAAACTGGTATAACGAAGCGGTTGCCATTAATGGCCTTTACTGCTCGCCCCCCTATGCCCCGTCCAACGCCCCCGACACCCGCGTCGTGACCATGACCTATCCTGTCAGGAAGGGGGGAAAGATCGTCGGTGTTATCGGAATCGATATGGGGATGAAAGACGTGATCGCCTATCTCCGGGAAAAGACCGAAGATTCCCGGGCGGTTCTCTCGCTTCACTCCACACTGACTGATGACAACAAGTATCTCTATATCTATCACCCCCTCTATTCCATGGAGGAGGAAAACCAGATTGTTTCCTATTTCACCGATATGGGTGTGAGCGAAGATGATTTTTCTTCCTTTTCAGAATCCATCTACTCCCATGATCCGGTTCAGCTGGAATACAGGGACGGGAAAGGTGAGAGAAAAAGCATAATCAAGCAGATGATCCCCGAAACATCCTGGGCTTTGATGATCGAATTCAGTATCGATGAAATATACGGCAATCTTTCGAGAGAGACGATCAGATCCATCCTTTTTATCATGGTTTCCCTTGTCGCGCTGCTGGCTCTGATTCTCTTTCTGTTGGATAGAACAGTCATCAGATATATCATCCTGGCTTCATCGAACCTGGAGAACATATCCAGAGCAGGAGGCGATCTGACGGCCGGGATGATAGTGCGCTCCCATGACGAGATGGGAAGCCTGGCCGCTTCGTTCAACGGATTCATCGAACATTTGCGGACAATCGTCCGGGGCATAAAGACAACCAGTCATGACATCAGCTTTCAGAAAGACGATTTGATTTCCAACGCTGAAGAAACCATGGCGGCGACTGAAGAGATCTCCAGCAATATCCTTTCCATTCAGGGGCAGATCGGAAACCTGGACAGTGTTGTTCACGGCGTGGGCGAAGTTGTAAGAGAGATAGCGTCCAGGGTGGAAGAACTCAAGGAAGGCAGCTCACAACAGGAGATGTCCGTTGCCGATGCCACTTCGGCCGTAGGGCAGATGATTGCCTCGCTCCAGAGCGTTTCCGCCACAATAGGACTCAAGAAAGAAGTGTTCACGGAATTGGAAAAAGTGATAACCGATGCCGGCGAAAGGATAACCAATGCCAATTCGGCTAACGAGAAAACTCTCCATTTGGCCGGACAGATCTCGGAAATATCCGCAGTAATCAGCGGAATTGCCAACCAGACGAACCTCCTGGCTATGAACGCCGCTATCGAAGCGGCTCACGCAGGGGACTCGGGGAAGGGATTTGCCGTTGTTGCTGACGAGATCAGAAAACTTGCCGAGACGAGTCAGCAAAACAGTTCAGTCATAAAAAAGACGGTTAATGAAATACTGGAATCAGTCAATATCGCCTATGAAACGGCAAAAAACAGCGATTCGGCCTTTTCCAGGGTGATGAAAGAGACCAAAGATGCCATTTCTGCCTTCGATGAAATTTCGGCCAATACGGAGGAGCTGAATCACGGGAGCCGGCAGATACTGAATACGGCGGGCCAGTTGAAAGAGATCAGCCGGGTGGTCGATGGTGACGCGGACAATATGAAAACGGGCATTAAGGCCGTGTCGGAATCCATAGAAAAACTGACGCAGATCAGTTCGACGGTTAAGCAGGGGATAGATGAAATACAACTCGGGTCGAAAGAGATAATCAGCAGCATGCATTTTGTCAAAGATATTTCCGACAATATTCAGAGAGTTTCTACAGACCTGGAAGAAGCGGTCGATCAGTTTATTACCGAGTGATTCCCGGGTGGGATCAGGAGCTTTGCTGCAAAGCTGAAGTTGCCGAATGAATTGCTTCTGGAAATTTCTGGTTCATCCCTGAGCGGATATCGGCACTGATTCAGGGATTCTGGCCGTAACGGGCCAGAATGGTTCTGTATTCAGCTGTGGTTTTGAACCTCTTCAGCTCTTCTGAGAAAGCCTTTGCCAGGTTGACATTAGACTCTACTTTCGAGAAGGCCAGATAATTCAAGCCGCCGCTGACCGGTTCGGGCAGATAGGTTATTTCTGAGGATTTGCCCATATTCATAATGGTGAAAAGGCCGACGCTCCTGTTGGAGATAAACATATCGATCCGTCCCAGAAGCAGCTTTCCGATATTCTGTTCCAGCGATGTTACAGGCTCCTTTTTAAAGTTCTCTGCTTCCAGAAAATCCCTGTTGTACTCGTAGCCGAGGATGGTTCCGACAATCAGATTATCCAGGTCACTCAAACCGGCGAACCGGTAGGTGGTACCTTTCCTGTAGAAGAGAACCGATTCGCTGGAGGAAATCGGTTCTTCGGGAAAGATCATGGTTTCAAGCCTGTTATCATTCATGCTGATATCGAGTATGGCATCGGCTTCGCGGTTTTCAATGAGATAGATGCATCGTTTCCAGGGGAGGATCTTCAGTTCGTAATCCACTTCCATTCGCTTTAACACAGCATCCATTACTTCGTAATCGAATCCGGCAGCGGATTCTTCATCCCTATAGACATAGGGGGCCCAGATATCGGTGACAATCTGCAGGGGATCCTTAGCCACAAGAGCGGAGGGAAGTAAGAGTATCAGAAAGAAAAGAGTTTTCGGCATCACTTAAGATATTATAGGATTTTAAGGTCATTTCGGCAATTTATGAGAACAAACAAATCTCTTATTGCGAGATGCCGGATATTTTCCCTGTAACTCTTGAATGCCTGAAGCCGTTGAAAGATAATCTAACTTATAGAGCAGGGAGAAAGTTATTGCTTTCTAGAGGATTTCCGAGCGTTTTCTCTATTTGACTGATCCTTATTGATTCTTAAAGCTTTTCCGATTTTTCTGCCCGTGACAACTGAGTTTATCCCGAAAAAAAACGTTAGGAGATGTTCGATGGGTAGATCTGCAATTTGGCTGGCGATTATTGTTATATCAGCTTTAAATTACCTCTCCGCGCAGCAACCAGTAAAACTCGGCGCCACGTCGAGTAATCTGAAAATTCTCTTTGATGCGCTGGCGCCGGCTTATCGGGAAGCGGGTTTTGAGCCGGAACTTCTGGAACTGCCCGGATCCAGACTTCTGGCTGAAGTCCAGTCGGGCCGTCTCGATGCCATGATAGTAGCGAACACCAAACTGGCTGATCAGCTGGCTGCCGGTTATACGGCTATCGGTTTTCGCGATGGAGCTCTGGGATATAGCCGCCTGTATATGTACATCAGAGCTGAGGATGCCGGTAAATATAAGCCTGATCCCTCGACCTGGAAGGGACTCTCAATCGGCGAAATCGCCAATGTCGGTCCGAGCGCATCTTTCGGTTTTCCCGCAAGCGTACCGGGTGTCAGGATTGTCACGGCACCGACCTATGAGAATGTCATCAATATGCTTGCCTGGGGGCGTTTTGATTTTATGGTGAACCCGCTCGGCGGAATTGAGCAGTTACTGGTCGATCTCGATCTCTGTGATAAAATCATAAGGATCGATGAACCACTTCTCACCATTGAATACTGGCACTTGGTCAATAATCGCTATGCCGATAAAATTCCCCGATTGAAAATGAATTTTGAAGCCCATAGGCCGGAAATTGTAGAAGCTATTGAAAAACTGCTGAACAGATAAAGGCAGTCTGTCGGGTTAACCAATCGGTTCGCCCTTTTATTCCTCTGCTCCGTTCTGTTTTGCAACGGCGATCCATTTCTCCGCAAGATCGGATGGTTCGGCGCCCAGGCTCCTGCCCAGATGAAGCGCCAGCCCCATCATCAGAACCGATGCCTCCCTGAAGCCGTCCAGATCGGATATGGAGTTGAATGTCTCCTCTGCCCGGGAAATGAGAACTTCATAGTGTCTGTTAATGAAAGTCTCATAATTGCTTTCATATCCCTTTAATTCGGGAAGCATCAAACGGTCTATCCACAGAGATCCGATTCTCTCCCTTAACTGTGCCGGCTCTTCCGATCCCATCTTTCTCCAGATTTTAAGAGTCTCCCGGTCTCCCGATTCGGAAAGACCGCTCTCGAGAAGAAGCATAAAGGCGGCGTCGGCAATGTTCTGCATCATTTCCAGATAGAGATCCTGAGCTTTTTCGTAGTCACCGGCTCCTTGTCCCTCAATATACTCGCCAACGGTCATATGGGGCTGGTCGACGACTTCCGGACAACCTTCCAGACAGGGAAATTCATTCCCCTCATAAATATACTGCTTATTTTCATTCAGTATCTGACGGCCAAGCGGGTATAGCCGGCAGACCAGAGGCCTTCCGGCGTGAGCCGAACAGCCGAAACCGGACTCGTAAAGACTGCAGGCGGACATACCCTTCCATTGCGATTTACCATTGAACTTGAGCCGGATGCCGCCGTAAACGCAGAATCTGTCCCTGAATTCCCTCGGAGTCATTTTTTTTACACTTGAAAAACAAAACAGCTCCCAGGGATTGAGGTTCACTCTTTTGCCATGACAGCAGGTCCCGGAGCGGGAACAGGTAAGGGGTAGTAAATCGGTAAGTGAAAGAATTGAATTATCAGCCATTCTGTTTCTTTAACTATTCGGGGTTGAAAAGTCAAGCCTTCACGGTATATCCGATTCCGCCATGGGCCCGAAGTAGCTCTCCCACAGCGTCTTTACCTTCCCTTCATCGATCAGCTTTTTCAGCGCTTTGTCGTACCGCTCCACAAGGGAAGGATCGAGAGCCTTTGAAAAGGACGTGCAGATTTCATGATTGATAATCGGCTCTCCCACCGGTTTTATATTCCATCCCTTCAGATTCCTGTAATACTCTCCAATCCGTTTGACATCGGGAACGGCATCGAGGAGTCCGGCGTTCAGAGCTTCCAGCGCTTTTGTTGTCGTCTCGTATTCGACCAGCTCGATTTCCTTGTAATCCCTCAGAGCCTGGTAGATATGCCCCTGCGTCTGCACCCCCACTTTCTTCCCGTAAAGACTCTTTATAATCTCCTCGCGGGTATCGCCTTTAATTTCATTGTTATCTACTCTTACGAAAGTGACGTAATGGAGGATTTCATAGGGAATGGATAGGTCGAATAACGCCTGGTAATCGGGTACGTCAGGCGTAGAAAGAGCGGAGTGATAGATTCCCGATTTGAACCCGACGAATATATCGGCAATACTGGAATAGGGGTAGAAATGATAGGCCTGCCCCATCTCTTTCATGACCATCTTTTCCAGATCGACATAGAAGCCGTGAACTTCGCCGTCTTCTCCCAAATACATACCGGGAGCTCCATCAGCGCGTACGAGGATCTCAATGACATCATCAGGCGATACGACAATCAGAGGCTTCGTCTCCGCCTGTTCCGGTTCTTCTTCGGAGGATGGAGTTTCAATCTCCCTGGCGCTGACTTCATCAATAATCAGTTTTTCTTTTGTGCAGGAAGGGAAACAGAAAAGCATCAGAGCCAGTGATAATTCTAAGAACCGTTTCATAATTAACCTCTTTTGAGATATAACTGTACTTTAAGGCTAATGAATTAATTGTCCGCAGTCAAAGATTTATTACTGGTAAAGATGGGCTGTTATGTTTTATTCTTATACTTCAGAAATTAGGGGATCTTTTTGAAATTACAATTCCGTTTGATGGCTGTCATACTGCCTGTTCTGATCGGCATCGTTACAGTTATTTCAATAACAACCGGAATAATTTCGACAAATGCGCTCAAGAATCAGTCCCGTGAAAATGCTCAGCTGCTCAGTCGAAGTTATGCAGGCCAATTAAATTCATCAATACGACTCTTCAGAAGCCTCAGTCAGGACCTGGGCAGCGCGACAGTTACGGCGATTAATATTGAAACGACGCTGCAGGTTTTCAGAAAGAGATATCCGCAATTCATTCATTCTTTTTACGGCTCTCCCGATGGCAAAATCCTTATGATGTCTCCCTATGATAAAGATCTGGAAAGCTTTGATTTAAGCTCACTGGATGGATGGGACCGAGCGGTTTATGATCGTTCTTCTGCTGTTTCCGAGCCGGGAATATTCTTCGGCAATGAAGCTGTCGCTTTATTCGCGCCTTCCTTCTTTTCCTATGTCGAACACCGTGAACCGGACGTTGACGGAATGGTTGTTCTTATACTTCCTCTGAAGGAGCTGTTCCGGGAGTTTAAAGATATTTCCTTCGGGAATTCCGGCTCTCTCTTTGTCGGCGATAAAAAAGGCAGACTGATTTATCATAAGGACGAAAGCAGCTTTCCCCCTATTCAGTCTGTATTTCAGGGAGATACCGCTTTGGAGAATATAATCCGGGCTATGACAGATCAGAAATCCGGATTCGGTACCTACAGAAACGGAGAAGGCAGTCAGTTCATTGCTTTTTCACCTGTTCCCGAAGCCAGCTGGTCACTGGGAATTAACGGCGCCTATAATGAAATTACAGCAGGGACCACACTCCTTATTCAAGTTTCTCTTGTGATCATACTCATCGGGATATTGCTGGCCGCCATCATTCTCTATCTGGTCGTTCATTCTGTCGTGGCTCCCATAGAGGAACTGACTATATTGGCAGGAAGTATTGAAAAGGGGAATTTCAGACAGGAACTTCAGATAAGCCCAAGCAGGAGTAAAATTCTCAGAACCGGTGATGAAGTCTCGAAATTGATTGTCGCCTTCAATAAGATGTCCTTTCAGCTGGACCGGACTTTCGAGAACTTGAATCAGGAAATCGAAGAGCGGAAGAGAATGGAGCTGGCCTTGTCCGAATCCAGGAAATACGTAAACGATATCATTGATTCCATGCCTTCAGTCATTATCGGTGTAGAATCGGGAGGAAAAGTCACTCACTGGAATTGCGCTGCTGAGAATATGACTGGTATCAAAGCCGACAAAGCATGCGGCGCGTTCCTCCCTGATCTGCTCCCCTATCTCGAAAGCGAAATGGGCAACATCTCCTCAAGCATTCAATCGGGAGAGCCTATTTATATCAAAAAGAAAAAACACCAGGAAGAAAACCTTGCACATTTTGAGGATATAACGATTTATCCTCTTACCGGGAGTGAATCCCTCCGGGCTGTATTGAGGATAGATGATGTGACGGAAAAAGTCCGTATGCAGGAAGTTCTCATCCAAAGTGAAAAGATGTTATCCATCGGAGGACTTGCCGCGGGTATGGCCCATGAGATAAATAACCCTCTGGCCGGAATGATGCAGTCGGCCTCGGTTATGGATAACCGTCTTAATAAAAACCTGCATATGGCTGCTAATGAAAAAGCGGCCCTTAAACTCGGGATCGCCCTGGATGATATAAGAACCTTTCTCGATGAGAGGGGAATCCTGAGGATGCTTTCATCTATCAGCGAATCGGGAAGAAGAGTTGCCGGAATCGTCGAAAATATGCTCAGTTTTTCCAGGAAAAGCGAAAGGGTTAATTCCACTCATAACCTCCGGGAGCTTCTTGATAAGACGCTGGTTCTGGCAGGGTCGGATTATGATCTGGAAAAACAATCGGATTTCAGGAAAATCAGGATTGTTAAAGAATACGGCGAAGATATACCGCCGGTTCTTTGCGAAGGCAGCAAAATCCAGCAGGTCCTTCTGAATCTTCTGAGAAACGGAGCCCAGGCTATGCTGGAGGCTCACATTGAATCGCCCTGTTTTACCATCAGATTGTATACCGGAAAAGGCGGAAAAATGGTCTACCTCGAAATTGTGGATAACGGGCCGGGGATGGATGAAAATACCCGGAAAAGAGTTTTTGAGCCTTTCTTTACGACCAAGCCGGTAGGAGAGGGGACAGGTCTGGGGCTCAGCGTCTCCTATTTTATCATTACCGAGCAGCATAAGGGACAGATGTCCGTAACGTCCACCGAAGGTGTTGGTACATCGTTTGTCATCGGGCTTCCTGTTTGAAATTCGCCTGCCATTAGCGTAAAATTCTCTATAAAGGGAGTCAGGACGTGAAAAAAATATCAGGTTTGCTGCTTGTTCTCATTCTACTGGTCTGCTTTGTAGTCTTTTTCCTTATTTTCCTTAATCAGAAAAGCATCGGGAGATCCGCTGAACCGGTTGTTCGCGATGTCACTCTGCGACTTCAATGGACAACACAAACACAATTCGCCGGATATTATGTCGCATTGAAAAAGGGTTTCTACAATGAGGCGGGGCTCCGTGTTTCGATAGAACCGGGAGGTTACGGTCAGAATCCCAATCAGACGGTTGCAGCAGGACTTGAAGAATTCGGAACAAAATGGCCGGCTGACCTGGTCGCTTCCCAGGATGAATCGCTTGTTTCCCTGGCCAATATCGTTAAAGATAACGGTCTCAACCTGATCTCCCGTAAGGAGAAGGGAATTGTATCTGTCGAGGATTTTAGGGGAAAAAAAGTAGCCATCTGGTTTATCGGAAATGAATATCAGCTCTTTGCCCTGCTCGACCTTTACGGAATATCCCGGGAAGAGGTGGATATCATCTCCCAGAAATGGGATATGAGCCAGTTCCTCAATGATGAAGTGGATGTCGCCGCCGTTATGACCTATAACGAATTATTGACGCTGAGAAGCGACGGCTTTGACGAATCAAATCTTGATATCATGAGTTTCGCCGAGCAGGGAATCGGGTTTCCCGGTCATAATATCTTCACGACCAGAGAATACCTCAATGGTAATCCCGATATCTGCAAAAGCTTTGTCGACGCATCCATCAGGGGATGGGAATATGCCATTTCCCACCCGGAGGAGGCTACGGATATCGTGATGAGCTATGATCAGGAGGGCGTGCTGAATCGGGATCATCAATTACGTCAGATGCTCGGGATAATTGATCTTATTCATCCCGATGAATACGAAATCGGTCTGCATCTCGATCGGGATTACAATTTGATAGGCGAGCTGTACAGAAAGTATGGTATTATAGATCAGGATTTCAGTATTTCTGATAGTTATACCAATAAGTTTATTAAGTAGAGATATGCAGAAAAATATCAGCCAGTCCCTGTCTTCGGCAGTGGTCGTCATCATTGCAGTCAGCATCTTATATATCTCCATCCAGTTTTTTATATATCTTAGCCTTCGGGACATTATTGAAGGCAATGCGCAGGCTGTTCAGTTTGAAAACGATTTTTACACCATTGTTCATAACTCCATGGAAATGGAATCCGATTTTCTCAATTTTTCTCTCGGTTACATCCCTTCCCACGGTACCATACAGGTTCAGCTCGATAAAAACCTCTCTCTTATCAAGCAGCTGCTCGAAAGTGAAAATAATGAGTCGGATTTATCTCTGTTAAAAAAACTCCAGGCGAACTACCATCAGCTCGACCGGTATATCGGAAGTTTTGTCGAAGGCGGTTTGAAGACTCTCGAAAGGGAAATCCTGCTCAAGGACATCAATGAAATTTTCTTTATTAACAGATTGCTGTATCTGGAACAGAGAGAATCATTTCAAAGCCATTATTCAGAACGTCAGCGCAATATCGAATCCATACTTATCATCAATATCGCAGCCATAGTCTTTATATCGGCTCTGGTAATCCTGGCCGTGATCTATTCTCTTATATTCAGAAGAATACTGCTTGGGAAAATTCAGTTTCTGCAGAAGCGTATCTCCTCCTTTGCCTGGCTCGACACCGGAGAAGGGCATACTTTCGATTATGAGGATAACGATGAATTCCGGATTGTCTTTGAAACATTGAACCGTATGAGCCGGACTATAAAGGACCAGCACTATCAGCTGATTCTGAATGAGAAGAAATACCGCTATCTCTTCGACAACTCCACCGATGCGCTTTTGCTTTATTCTCCTGAATCGGGACAGGAGGACGGCAACCGTTCGGCTTTCGAACTCTTCGGCTGCGAAGATAAAGAGGAATTCCTCGCGCTGAAGTTGTTTTCCCCGGAGGGAAACAGGGAAAAAACCGGATTGAACCGGCAGGATATCCTCGATCATGCCTTTGCGGAAGCGAGAAGCAAAGGTTCCGCTCTGTTCGAATGGAGCTTCCGGAATAAATCAGGGTTTGATTTTCAGGCCGTCGTAATGCTCTCGCGAATCAGTTTTAACGACAGAATCCTTTTTCTGACCAATATCAAGGATATTTCAAGACAGAAACAGGAAGAGGAAAACAGAATACAGTTTCAGAAGATGCTGTCACTCGGCACACTGGCCGGCGGGATCGCCCACGATTTCAACAATGTTCTGGGGGCCATCATGTCCTCGGCTCAGCTTCTCCTGTCCCCCAAACGGAATATCGATGAGAAAAGCCGGAATTATGCCGATATGATTTTGCAGGCGTCTCAGAGAGGGGCCGACCTGACAGAAAAGCTTCTGCAGTTCAGTCGTAAAAAAAACAGCGATTATACTTCAGCAGACCTCCATTTGATCGCGAATGAAATATGCGGGATTCTCTCCCAGACATCAGATAAAAAGATCGCCATCGAAAGGGATTTCCGGGCGGAGAGGAGCTTTGTCTTCTGTAATGCCACAGAGATTCAGAGCATATTGATGAACATCGCGATTAACGCCGTTCACGCCATGCCAGAGGGTGGTACGCTCTCTTTCCGCACACAAAACATCCGGCTCGATAGAGATTTCTGTATGGTCTCTTCCTTTAACCTGGAACCGGGACTGTTTATCGAATTGGAAATCATCGATACGGGAACCGGTATACCGCGAGAGAATCTGCAGCGTATTTTCGAACCCTTTTTCACGACAAAGGCGCAGGGAGAAGGAACCGGATTGGGACTGGCTGCTGTCTATGGTGTTGTACAGGAGCATAAAGGTGCTGTCTATGTGGAAAGCGAAAAGGGCAGGGGGACCACTTTTCGTATACGGTTGCCTATATCGGAAAATGGAACACAGCAGCCGGCTGCAGACAATACCTTATCTTCATTCTTTGAGGAACAGGGGCCGCAGTTAACGGTTCTCTTTGTCGATGATGAAGATTTTCTGAGACAGAATAATAAAGATATGCTTGAAGAAGCCGGTTATCGCGTTATTCTGGCGGAAAGCGGGAGCCGTGCGGTATCTCTGTTCCGGGATAGGCATGAGGAGATTGACTTTGTCGTTATGGATATGATCATGCCTGTCATGAACGGGCTTGACGCTTTTAAAAAAATGAAGGAAACCGATCCCGGCTGTACTGTCATTTTTGCCACCGGATATATGCGGAAAGAGGACAGACAAATTCTGGAGGATCAGGGGGCGGCCGGTTTTCTCAATAAGCCTTATAATTTTAAGGATCTGGATGCGGTTTTAAAACAATTGCATAAAAAAAATCAGGAAAAGCAATCATGAATATCGGAATACGGGCCCATGATCTGGGCCGCTTCTCCTCTGCCGGTGAGCTGGCAGAGGCTGTACTGGAAGCCGGTCTGGACTCTATCCAGCTTGTGCCCTGGAAAGCGTTCAGCCATGTGGAACGTTCTCCCGGTTTGTGGTCTCCCTGTCTGATCGAGGAGATACAGTCAAATCTGGTGGGCCGGGGCATTTCCATTTCTCTGGTGGGGGCCTACTTCAACTGGTTTTCCCGGGAAGAAATCCGGGGCGGAGGTATCGGACGCCGCATCTTCAGGGAGAGTCTGGCGGTTCTTTCCGCTTTAGGTGCGGATGCCGTCGGAACAGAGACCGAAGGTTTTTCAATTCTGCCATTTATCAATTCCCCGAAAAATCTATCCGAAGAAGCTATGGAACAGGCTGTCGCTGTTTTGCGGGACCTGCAGAATACGGCGTGTTTAACTGATTCGTACATCGCTGTCGAAGGGGTCAGTTTTCATGTTCTTAGCAGTCCGGAGCGCGTGGTGGAACTGAAAGAGCGTTCCGGTGCTGACCGGTTGAAGTTCATCTTTGATCCTGTGAATTTTCTCACCATAAAGAACTGGCGCCATCAGGATGAGCTTATTGAGCGCACTGTCGATTTATATGGAGATGACCTTCTTTTGATCCACTGCAAGGATTTTATACCCACACCTGCGGGGCTGCTGCCGGCCGCGCCGGGAGAGGGAAGATTCAATTACAGGCTTCTCTATAAGAAGCTGAAAGAAGCGGGAAAGAGCGGTGTCCCTTTTATACTGGAAGGGGTCAGAGGCGGAAAAATCAGGAGCAGCCGGGATTTTCTGATGAGTCTGGCGAAATAAGGCTCTATCCTATCATATGCCGATCATACCCCGCATCAACGAGCTGTCTGTAAGCGCTCATAACTTCTTCCGGGACACTTTGATGAATCTGGAAACCTTTTGCCGGATATTCGATTATTCTCTGAAGATCGCCTACCATGATATTGATAATATTCTCAAGCGATATCTCATTCGTCGGATAGGCTTCGTATGAAAGGGAAGGGGATGTGACAATCAGTTTCTTATCGGCCCAGATCTTTTTTATCGTCGCATAGGTTCTTCGCTCCATATAAGGTTTCTGTACGGCGATGATCTTATCAAATGTGATTCGGGCTTCTTCAAGAATAACCCGGGAATAGCGGACATTATCTCCCGTATTGCCGGCTTTGGTCTCGAGCAGAATGGCTTCTCCGGGAACTCCCAGTTCCCCGGCTCTGGCGGCGAAAACCTCCGCTTCGCTTTTTCCCCATCCCGTATCGAGCATATCCCCCTGATGGGCCACGCCTCCCGAAAAAAGAATGACCGGCGCCCATCCCTCGCGGAAGAGACGGGCGGCGTATTCGGCCACCCGGATATCATGGCTTCCCAGAACGAAGAGAAGGTCGGATTTCTCCAGTTTGTGATTCATATGGTGGTAGTCCCAGATGATATGCGCCGCCTTCTCAACTGCCTGTTCCGTCATTTCGCCATTTCCTCCAGAAGCTTATAGGTTTTCATCAGAAAGCGGGGGATATGAAAAGGCCCTTTGTAGTGGTTCCCCTTCAGGTCCACCTGAACCGAACCGTCCCGTCTCAGGTAGCCGAACCACTCGCCTTTCTCCCGGTCGGGGAAGTGAGACCAGGTGTAGTCATGAACTTTCTTAAACCACTGTTCATAAACGTCGCGGCCTGTCATTTCATAAGCTAGAAGCAAAGCGTAAATTGTTTCGCAGTGGGGCCACCAGTACTTCATGTCCCATTCTATCTGGGCCGGCTGTTTTCCCCCGATATCGACAAAGGAGAATAAACCTCCATACTCTTTATCCCATCCCAGATCGAGAGACCACTGGAGAATGGGAAGCGTTTTCTCCATCAAATCTTTGTCGTTCCGGTATTTCGCTTCCTCCAGTATAAACCAGGCCGTTTCGATGGCATGGCCCGGGTTGACGCATCTTCCCTCGGGCCCTTCGCTCATCTCCCCTTCAGGACCGACAGTTTCCAGCAGGGCTTTCAGGTCCGGTTTGACGAAATACCTGAACAGCTCGTCTATCTGTCTATCAATTCTGGCTGTGTATTTCCCGGCGCTTTCAGGATCGGCCTGCCGCATGATCTGATTGAGACTTATCTGCATCATAGTCATGGAGTGCCCGCGGAACTCTCGGGTTGCGGGATCGATTTTCGGCTCCAGTTTCCCTTCCAGATTATCAATAAGGGCATAGAGCTTTTTCGCTTCTGCCAGCGCGGCCCGGTCTCCGGAAACTTCGCTGTAGGCGGCCAGGCCTATGGCGGCAAACATTTCTGAAAAAAGGTAACGGCGCATAACAAGGGGTTTCCCCTCTCTGGTCACCTCGAAATAAACCCGGCCGTCCTCCTTTCTGATCAGGTGCTCCCGGATAAAGCGAACACCTTTTTCCGCTGCTTCCAGCCATTCCTTTTTCGGTTCTATCTCTTTGTATAAAGTGGAGAAAATCCAGACGGCCCGCCCCTGGACCCATCCCCCTTTATCGGTGGAAAGAGGTTTTCCCTCTCTGTCCAGGAAATCCATAAATCCCCCGTATTCATGGTCGACAGAGTTCCGCTCCCAGAAGGGGACGACGTCTTCTATCAGTTCCGTATAATAAAAATCTTTCAGCTCTCCGATTGTATTTGAATCCATGTATCTCTTCCTATACAGGCATAACTGCCCTTACGTTTTGTTTGCGAGTTTTTTTGATTATTATGTCTCACTTATCTCTAGTGTCTTCTCGAAAGAACCTGCAGCGCCTGTTTCAGTCCTTTTTCGACAGAATCCCTTGCGGCCCTTTCCGCTTTGTCGGGATCTCTTTCCTTAATGGCGTTGAATATTTCGCAATGCTGATCGTAGGTCTTCCGGTATGTTTCGGGGTTCAGCAGCTCTGTGTGCTTCTCTTCATCTATCCGGTAGATCATATCGGCGATGTAGAGCACTTTTTCCAGAATGATTTCGTGCTGGTGTTCCATATACTGGTTTCGCGCTCCCCTTGCGATGATTCTGTGGAATTCCTGGTCGATTTTGGAAAACACGTGCTGATCGAAGTTTTTGAAGTGTTCGTCCATGGCCTCCACATTCATTTCCAGGTAGTACAGCTGGGAGTCGTCGACCCTCTGGGTATAGAGCCTTACCAGCATGCCGTCGAGAGCTTCCCGGTAATTGTAGAGATCGATAATATCCTGTTCGTTGTACTCTTTTATCTGGTACCCGTTTTTGCCGGTTCTCTCTATAAAGCCCTCGTGGACCAGCTGTTGGATCGCTTCCCTTACGGGGATGCGGGACATATCGAGCTTTTCCGCCAGGAAGGCTTCGGTCAGTCTGAATCCCGGGGAAATGCGGCCTTCGAGGACCAACTCTTTCATTTTCTCGTATGAGGATTTCTCCCCGTTTTTATCCTTACTCATAGGCAAACCTTATTTTATAGTATGACTGCATTGTATACCTTGGAAAATAAATCTGCAAGAAAAAACTTGACTGTATACAAATGTATGCAATAATAAACCAATGTAGCGGGTTGGGTGGCAAAACACTGCATCCGTAAATAGAGAATCATTTTTTATGTTTAAAGGAGATATAAAATGGGTAAAATCAGAACATCATTACTATCTATTCTGATGATTTTTCTGGCATTCGGACTGTGGGCCGGCGGGCAGCAGGCCTCTGAACCGGCATCGGACAAACAGATCGAGGGACTCAACAGCAATCCTCTTTCCGATTACAGAGTGAGACAGGCCATCGCCTATGCCATCGATATGGACACTATCGCCGAGACGCTTCTCGAAGGAAAAGCTCTTGTGTCGAACAGCATGGTTCCCAACGGACCCTGGAAAGCCGACGGCCTCAATTCCTATTCCTATGATCCGGAAATGGCTAAATCTCTTCTCAAAGAAGCGGGTTGGGATTCCTCCTATACTCTCGATGTGGTTTACTACTACGGAGACCAGCTGACAGTCGATATCATGACTGCCGTACAGGCCTATCTCGGCGGCGTGGGGATTAAAATGGATTTCCGAAAACTCGAAGGCGACCTCGGGGAGCAGCTATGGACCAATCCTTCCGATCCTGTCAACGGACCTTCTTACGTGAAGTGGGATATGGCTTATGCCGGTTCCGCTGCTCTGGCCATGCACGAGTATTACGGTAAACTGCCGACTAACGGACCGGGTAACTCCCATACGCCGAGCAATCCTACAATCGACAAACTCGTTGCCGCTACAAAAGCGACAGCCAATATCGTTGAGCAGCAGAAAGCATTCTTCGCTCTTGAAGAATATGTCAATGAATACCTTCCTCTGATTCCCCTATACTACCAGCAGCTCTTTATTTATGAGAGCGACAGAGTTAACAGAAACGGCGGGGCTTACGGAAACGCACAGTACAATTACGACTGGGGCATTCTCGACTGGACAGTTGAAGCCGATTCCAATGGCAAGCATGTGCTTTACACCAATACGGCTCCTGTAGAGTTTTTCGAACATCCCTGGTTCAACCCCGGTCTGAATATGGCTAATAAGGTTCTCTTTGACAGACTGATCGTCGCCGACGAATCGCTCATGGCGAAAGAGGGACAGCTCGCTTCTTCTTTCAAAGTATCTGACGACAGCATGGAAATCGAGTTTACTCTGGAGGACGGAGCCAAATGGCATGACGGGTCAGCCATCACAGCAGATGATATCAAGTGGAGCATCGAGTACGCTCTGAAAGTTCCGGCGATCCACTCTGTGTTCTCTACAACTTTCAAATCCATCGAAGGCGCCGATGCTTATGTAAGCGGAACAGCCGACTCCATCAGCGGAATTGCTGTGAACGGAAATAAAGTGAAAGTGACATTTGCAACACTGGATCCCAATATGCTTCTCACTTTCTCTCAGTTTCCCCCGCTTCCGAAAAAGTACTTTGAAAACTCCGATCCCCTCCAGTTCCAGCAGAACTCCTTCTGGCAGAGCCCTGTGGGAAGCGGACCATTCAAAATAAAAACAGTGGAAATGAACGACTACACGGTTGCGGTTCCCTTCGAATCGTACTACGGCGGAACAGCCAAAATCGATGAAATCGTCATGTACCCCAGCGGCGAGAATGACACAAACGTGATCAAAAACGCTTCCGCCGGAAAACTCGATTACGGTTTTACCAAAAGCGTGGCCGACGTGAAAGCCCTGGAAGCCATGGAAAACATGAGAGTGATTCCCGTGGACATTCCCTATACGAGACTTTTCTACGTGAACAAGTTTCCCAAACCCTGATAAGCCTTATTAAATAATACCATCGGTGGCGGGCCTCATAGCCCGCCGCCTCTTTCAAGACTTATCCCGGAGGAGTTATATAGATGCTCTCTTATACGATTAGAAGACTTATGATTCTGGTTCCCATGTTGATCATCATCAGCTTTTTTATCTACGGAGGACTGGAGTTAATGCCGGGAGACGCTGTCTCCTATATGATTAATCCGGAAGCAGCCGCTGAGCTCTCGCCGGAAAAACTTGACGCCTTAAGGGATTCTCTGGGATTGAACGATCCTTTTATCGTCCGTTACGCCATCTGGTTCAAAGGCGTCCTCAAAGGTGATTTCGGCTACAGCCTTTCAAGCGGCGTCCCTATACGGGACATTGTTTTCGACAGGCTTCCCGCCACTTTGGAACTGTCCTTTATCGCCTTGCTTCTCTCTTCTTTGTTCGGCAGTCTGCTGGGGTTCCTCAGCGCCATCCGAAAAGGGTCCATCGCCGATCACTCCTTGACAGTCATCGGGATGATAGGGGTTTCCATCCCCCAGTTCTTTTTCGGCCTGGTGGCCATTCTCATATTCGCCCTCAAGCTCCACTGGCTTCCCGTCGGGGGAAGGCTTATGCCCGAATATGTCACCTACTGGGACCGTTTCCCCCATCTGGTTATGCCCGCCCTTGTTCTGGCGGCGACAATGACCGCGGGAGTCATGCGCTATTCCCGTTCAAGCATGCTCGATTCGCTCAATAAAGATTATATAAAAACAGCCCGGAGCAAAGGGCTTCCCGAATGGCGGGTCAATCTGGTTCACGGTTTCCGCGTGGCTCTGACCCCCGTTGTCGTTCTGGTCGGTTTCCGGCTTCCCACGCTTATCGGCGGGGCCGTGGTCATCGAGCAGATTTTTCAGTGGCCCGGAATCGGGAATGAATTTATCACGGCCGTCAGAGGACAGAATTTCCCTCTGGTTATGATGATCGCCCTCTTTTCCGTTACGGCTGTTCTCATCGCCAGTTTCCTCGTCGACCTGCTCACGGCAGTGCTCGATCCGAGAGTCAAACTGAGTTAGGCGGAATCCATGAATGATATAAAGAAGAAAAATACCCGGCTCGACCGGAGTTTCGATAAAATCCGGGCCCGCGAAGAAGCGGGTCTGCTCAAACAGAGCAAAATGAACCGGCAGCTGAGAAAGATTCTCAACAACCGGCTTGCCGTGGGGGGATTTGTCATATTTTCGCTCATCCTTCTGGCTTCCATTTTCGCTCCTTTGATCTGCCAGTATGATCCGCTGGCCATCGATCTGAAGGCGGTGCTTCAGGCTCCTTCGGCTGATCATATACTCGGCACGGACAGGGTGGGGCGCGATGTTTTCGCCCGAATCGTCTACGGCGGGCGGATTTCCATCCTCGTCGGTCTCGGAAGCGCCCTCGGCGCGGCTCTCGTCGGTGTGTCCCTCGGCTGTTACGCCGGATATAAAGGCGGACTGATCGACGGGCTGTTTCTTCGGCTCTCGGAGATTTTTATGGCCTTTCCCCAGATCATCCTGGTGCTTCTGCTCGTCTCCATTCTGGGACAGAGTCTTATCAATCTCATTGTGATTTTTATAATAACGGGATGGGGGCCCATGTACAGGATGACAAGGGCCAGGATGCTCAGCCTCCGGGAAGAGGAGTATGTTCAGGCGCTCAAAGCCTTCGGGCTGGGAACGGCAACCATCACCTACAAACATATACTCCCCAATGCTCTGGGACCCGTAATGGTCAATATCACCCTGAGTACGGCCATGTTCATTCTTCAGGAAGCGGCCCTGAGTTTTCTGGGACTCGGCGTACCGCTCAATATCGCCACATGGGGCAACATTCTCAACGCGGCGCAGGAGCTGAGAATCCTTCAGGAGAGCTGGTGGATGTGGCTGCCCGTGGGAATCGTCATCTCCCTGTTCGTTCTCAGCGTCAATTTTATCGGAGACGGTCTGCGCGATTCCACAGACCCATCGCAGCAGGGTTAGGAGAGAGTCATGGATAAAGATACGATAATCGAGGTGAAAAACCTCAAAACCTTCTTCTATACAAACCAGCGGTGCAATAAGGCCATCAACGGTGTTTCCTTTTCCGTAAAAAGAGGGAAGACGCTCTGCATCGTCGGGGAAAGCGGCTGCGGGAAAAGCGTCACCGCGTCATCCATCATGGGACTGCTTCCCAAGCTGTCGCGAATCGAGGAAGGGGAAATAAACTACTACAGCGAAAGGCACGGCAAGCTCCGCATCGATCAGCTCGAACAGAACGGCCCCACCATGCGGTCCATCAGGGGCGGGGAGATCGCCATGATTTTTCAGGACCCCATGACAGCGCTCAACCCCGTATTCACCGTGGGCGGACAGATCGGCGAAAACCTGAAATACCATGCAAAAATAACCGCACGGAAGATCAGGAAGAAAACCGTCGATCTTCTCAGTGACATGGGCATCCCGGCGCCGGAACAGAGGGCGAAGGAGTTCCCCCACCAGTTTTCCGGCGGCATGAGGCAGCGCGCCATGATCGCCATGGCCATGTCCTGCAATCCCCGGGTTCTGATCGCCGATGAGCCGACCACGGCCCTGGACGTGACCATTCAGGCCCAGATCTTCGAGCTGATGGAGACCCTGAAAAAAGACTACGGCACGGCCATTATGCTCATCACCCACGATATGGGGGTCGTGACCGAACTGGCTGACGATGTGGCCGTCATGTATATGGGAAACATTGTGGAAAGCGGCACCGTGGAGGATGTTCTCCACAGGCCCGCCCATCCCTACACAAGGGCCCTTCTCAGTTCCATACCCGTTCTGGGAAAAGGGAAACAGCAGGAGCTCGAACCTATCAAGGGCTCTACTCCCGATCCCTACGACAGGCCGGTCGGCTGCCAGTTCCAGCCCCGGTGCGACTTTGCCACGGACAAATGCGGAACTGCTCCCGTGGAAGAATCGTGCGGTGAAACCCATTCGGTCATGTGCTGGTATTACAGGGAGGTTATGAACCATGAGGGCAAATAAAGAGAAAGAGGTTATCCTCAGCCTCAGAAATATCAAAACTCATTTTCCCATCCATAAAGGCGTATTCAAACAGCTGAGCGGTTATGTCAAAGCGGTCGACGGCGTGGATCTGGATATTTACAGAGGCGAGACCCTCGGGCTGGTAGGGGAAAGCGGTTGCGGCAAGACGACCCTGGGAAAATCCATCCTGAAACTGGTTCAGGCAACGGACGGGGAGATCAATTACCATGGACCGGAAGGCCAGACCGAACTGAGAACGCTCAATGCAAAGGACATGGTACCTTTCAGGAAGAAGCTGCAGATCGTTTTTCAGGATCCTCATTCATCGCTCAATCCGGCCTTCACCATATTCGGTTCCCTTGAAGACCCGCTTAAAAAGTTCGGTGTGAAAAGCCGGGAGGAACGGAGAAAGATCATCGGGGATCTGCTTGAAGCGGTCAACCTGAGACGGGAATATATGGACCGCTATCCCCACGAGTTTTCCGGAGGGCAGCGACAGAGAATCGGTATCGCCCGGGCTCTGAGCATCGACCCGGAACTGATTATCTGCGATGAAGCAGTCAGCGCGCTCGATGTTTCCATACAGGCCCAGGTCCTCAAGCTTCTGAAGAAACTCAAGGATGAGAGGAACCTCACCTATGTGTTCATTACCCACGACCTGAGCGTTGTCGAATACATCAGTGACAGGATCGCCGTCATGTATCTGGGGCGGATCGTTGAGCTATCGGACAGCGATAAACTCTATGAGCGAAAACTCCATCCCTACACGCAGGCTCTGCTATCAGCTATTCCGGTGGCCGATCCGGACAGGAAGAGCGATCGCATCATTCTCGAAGGCGATGTTCCCAGTCCTGTCAATCCGCCTTCGGGATGTCCCTTTCATCCCCGCTGTCCCCAATGTCAGGACATCTGCCGGAGAGAGGAGCCGAAACTGGTCAATTACGGAAAAGACGGAGAGGAGCATCTGGCCGCCTGTCATTTCGTTGAGAAAATAAGATAAGAACAAAGAGGATAATTATGGCAAAGTACAATGTTAATGAAATCAAAGGGGTCATTCCCGCCCTTGTCACGACCTTCGACATGGATGAAAATTTTGATGAGAAGAGAATGAGAGCTCTGGTCGATCATCTGATCGGAAAAGGGGTCGACGGACTCTATCTGACGGGTAGCACCGGCGAGGGATTTCTCATGACACCCCAGGAGCGGATGAAGGTTGTCGAGGTCGTTGTCGACCAGGTAAACGGCCGGATCCCCCTGATCGCCCATGTCGGCGCCATCGGGACGAAAATATCTATCGATCTGGCAAAACAGGCTGCATCGGCCGGTGTCGACGCCATTTCCAGCGTCCCCCCTTTCTACTGGAAATTCGGGGCGGACGATGTATTCAATTACTACAAAGATATAACCGGATCAACCGACCTTCCCATGATCGTTTACAATATCGCCCTCGCCGGACTGGTGGGATTCGAACAGGTTAAACGGTTTTCCACTATTGAAGGCGTGGCCGGCGTGAAGTATACGGCCACATCCCATTTTGAAGTGATGCGGATGAAAGAGGAGATCGGAAATGATTTTCTCGTCTATTCGGGATGCGACGAAATGGCCATGTCGGGACTCTCTTTCGGAGCCGACGGTCTCATCGGTTCATTTTACAATCTTATGCCCGAGCTTTTTATCGCTATCAATAAAGCTATGGCGGAGCGGGACCTGAAAACAGCGGAGGAGAAACAGCGGATTGCCAATATCATAATCATGCATGCCACACAGAAAAATTATGTGGCTATTATGAAACGGGCCCTCTCCTGGATGGGTGTTGACGGGGGATATTGCCGCAGGCCATTCAGTAATTTCGGTGCATCGGAAGAAGCTGTTCTAAAAGATGAATTCCGCTTACTGAGAGACAAACACGACATTAAAGGAGTGGATTTTCTCGATGCTCTTTGATTCCCTGAAAAAAATCCGCCGTTACGAAGTCCTGCACGAGGCTCTTCCCGCAGCATTTGATTTTCTGGAGAAATCCGATCTCTCCTCTTTGAAAGAGGGGAGGTATGAGATTGACGGAGACAGGGTTTTCGCTCTTGTACAGGAATACGATACCCTTTCCTCCGAACAGAAAATGATGGAATCCCACCGGAAATACATGGATCTTCAAATTCCCATATCCGGTTCGGAGGAGATGGGTTTCGCCTATCCGGAGCAGGTGAGGGAAATTCAGGCTTATGACGAAACTGTTGATATAGCGTTGTTTAAGCCGGAAAGCTATCAAACCTTTCGTGTCGACGCGGGATCCTTCGCCATATTTCATCCCGGTGAACTGCATATGCCCGGTTGTTCCGTCGTCAGTAAAGGTTCTGAGAAAGTCAGAAAAATCGTAATTAAAGTAAAAATCTGAATAAGAGTGGGATTCCGGTTCGATTGTAAGATAATCCTTACTGGTTTGAACCGGATCCCTTCCTTTTCAATGAGAGCTGGGCATCTCTGAATTCTCCGGGAGTCACCCCGTAGTGCTTCCGGAACACTTTGATAAAATAGTTGCTGCTCCAGTAGCCGACGCGGCGGCTCACATCCTTGATTTTCAGTTCCCTGTCCTCCAGGAGCTGACGGGCTTTTTTCATCCGCTGAACTCTCAGATACTCGGTAAAGGTTTCATTCCTCACTTCCTTGAACAGGCGGCTTAAGTAGAAAGTTGAAAGATGCATCTGTTCGGCAATGGAGGACAGGCTGATATCATCTCCCAGCTGCTCATCTATCAGGGCCTCGGCCGTGCTTATATAGGAACGGGCCTGTGAATTTTCATCACCGCCGGATATTCTTCCCGCTATCCTGTCCAGAAATCCGAGAAGCCACCGGTTTATGGCATCGCCGGTTTTCAAATTGATCAGGGTAACAAAAGGATCTTCCCCGACCGGATCGGAGAGATAAATGTCATAACCCCTGTCCCGGAGGCCGTTGAGAAGCGAATTGACCAGATGAATATAAAAATGCTGAACTTCCGACGGCAGGTGGTCCTCTCCCTCATCCGCCAGCTGTGCCAGTCTGAACCGGAGAAGCTCCGCCGCCTCTTCCTTCTCTCCGTTTTTTAAAAGATCGAGCAGATTTTCGGTAAAGCCCTTTTCCAGAATAAGGGGAGCGATATCTGTTCCGCAGGGACGGCCCAGCTCAATCACCGGTGTTCCGAAGGGGAGTTTCAAATAATCTTTTAAAGCTGTTTCGACCTGGATGCGTCCTTTGTATAGCTCCTCTGTATTCCAGCTTTTCTGACTTATGGCCCCGAAAAGTTTTAAGTTTGATTCGCCGTATACCCGGGATGTAAAATCATCGGTGAGACGGCATATTTCGCTGTAGGCGGGTGTTTCTCCGTCCATGACAACAAAGAGCTCCGAACCCTTTCTGAAGGATACCGACGGCCACTGCAGAGAAGAACTCCACTGGGATAGTTTATGAAGAGCCTCCTGCAGATCTTCATTCTCTTCCGTAAAGAAAGCCAGAACCCGCAACCGGGAATCTTTGAAAGGGAGATCTGTCGGGGGAAGCGAAGAATCGGGAACATCTCCTCCATCGAGTTTGCGGCTCAGGTAATCGGTCTGAAAAGCCGGAACCGTTTTATTGAGCAGTTCCTCCTGAACATCTCTTTCGTTGACAGCTTCATCGATCCATTGCCCGAGCCGGTCCAGTGTCCGCGCCTCCTCTTCCGGCATATGGCCCATGACCATATCTATCGGTTTGTACAGAAGCCGACGCAATAAAAACAGCAATGAGAGGTTGATGAAGAGCAGCGGAAGAAGTATCCACAGCATAAAACGGCGGTTCTGATTAAATAAGGCGGCAAACTGGGAACTGTTATTGACCCCGTGATAGGACCAGCCGGGGTAGTCATCTTTCCAGCTGCTTACCAGCAGCTTTTTATTGCCTGCCTGAACGGCATTCAGGCCTTCGGAGTTTTCCTTCACTGTCCAGGCGATCGACTGAATCATCTTTTCCATGCGGATATCATATAAAAGAGGGGAGCCGTTGTTATCGAGGATAAAGAAGTTTTCCGTATTGCGCGGCTCGATCTGTCTCCAGAGAAAGTTATAAAGAAGAGATACGTTGATATTGACGATAAATACCATTTCGCTGTTATCCCTTTCGGGAAAGACCATATAGAGAACTTTCTGTCCGTCTTTGTTGAGAACAGGTCCGATCAGAGTTTTTTCATCGATGGACGGTAAATGGCTGTACCATTCGCGGTGGGGGAAAGACTGAATGGGCGTCGGTATATACTCCATGGAAAAAACTTCCCTCACCTTTGTATCGTAAAAATAAACCGACTGAATAAAATCCGCCGTCGTGGCGAACTGCTCCAGGTTCCGGTTGATCCCGGTCCGCAATTTCAGAAAGCGCGAGTATTCGGAAATGCGGTCGAGATTGTAGTGATCATGAAAATTCCTGAAGTAGTTTTTGTCTTTGAAATGCTGATAGGTGATGAAATCGTTATTCAATTGGAGAAGATGGACCGTATCCTCTATATTTTTTACAATCAGTTCCATGCTGTGGGAGATTTGCTCCAGATAGTGGATGGCCGTTTCCTCTTCGGCGGTCCGGATGAGGTCGGACATACGGGTGTAGAGAAAGCCCGCCAGCCAGACTGTGGGGACCATGGAAGCAATAAGGAGAATAAAGAGAATTCGGATATAATAGCGGGGAACTTTTTTCAGGTTTTTCATACCTCCGGAAGTTTCGGCGGACCGATTGATCCGCCGGAAAATTATAGCATGAAATTACCCTTTTACCGAGCCGATCATCATCCCTTTGACGAAGTATTTCTGAATAAAGGGATAGGCTGCAAGGATGGGAAGAGTCGAAATGACTATGACGGCTCCTTTAATCGCTTCGCCGGGAGGGGGAGTCTGTCCGGTCGTGATAACTTCGCTCATGGTTGATGAGAGTAGTATGGTTCTCATCAGGTTCTGAACGGGAAGTTTTCCCTGGCTGATGAGGAACATGGCTGCATCGAACCAGTCGTTCCACTGCCATACCGCGTAGAAGAGACCGATCGTGACGAGCGAGGGGAGGCTCAGCGGCAGAATGATTCTTACAAAGGTCTGAAACACAGAGCAGCCGTCCAGTTTAGCCGATTCTTCGAGGCTGGCTGGTATCTGCCGGAAAAAAGCCATCATGATAAACACGTACTGGGTGTTGATCAGCCGCGGCCAGATCAGGGACCAGATGGAATCGATCAGTCCCAGACTTTTGTTCAGCAGGAACAGGGGGATGATCTGCACGGGAAAAACGATACAGATGATCAGCGCGGAAATGACTATTTTCCTTCCCGGCAGATCGGATTTGCTCAGGCCGTAAGCCAGCAGACTGGTCGCGCCGACTTGAAGGATCGTTCCGACAACTGTCCGGAATATGGTATTCTTATAGGCTGTTAGAACAGCGTCTCCCTGAAAGAGGAGCATTTTGTAGGCTCCGAAATCAAATTTTTCCGGAAACAGAACAAAAGGACCCCTCTGAATGTATTCCTGTTCCGAAAGAAAGCTGGTCATAAATACCGTGAGAAAGGGAACAAGAAAGAGAAGAGATATAAGGATCAAAAGTGAGCCGTTGAAACCCCGGAATATTTTTTCACCCCTTGTGGGGAAAATTGCACTCATTTACATACTCCTATGCGTACAGACTGTCCTGTCCGAGTTTTTTCGTAGTCCAGTTGGAGAGGCCTACGAGAGCGAGAGCCAACAGGGATTTGAAAAAACCAACCGCTGTGGCAAAGGAAAAATTCATCTGTTCCAGACCGGTTCTAAACACATATGTGTCGATAATGTCAGCTGTTTTGTAGACTGCCGGGCTGTATAGAAGCAGCGTTTCTTCATATCCCTGATTCAGAACTACTGAAATACGAAGTAAAAACATAATGGCGATAGCATAGCTGATGCTCGGCAAAGTTATCCTTATAGTCTGCTGCCACCGTCCGGCTCCATCGATTTCCGCCGCTTCGTATAACTGAGGATCGATTCCTGTCAGAGCGGCAAGATAGATTATGGTTCCCCATCCCAGATTCTTCCAGACGATGGCGGTTACCAGAACGGGGCGGAAGGTATCGGACATTCCCACATAATATTCCGGCTGTCCGCCGAAAAAGCGGATGATTTCGGGTATCAGGCCGCCGTGAAGAGACAGCAGGTTAAAGACCATACCGGCCAGAACCACGTTGGATACGAAGTAAGGCAGGTAGGAAATAGTCTGAACGGCTTTTTTGAATTTGAGAAGGCGCACTTCGTTGATCATCAAGGCCAGAACAATGGGGAGTCCGAACTCGAAAATCATCCTCAGCCCAGCGAGAATAAAGGTATTGCCCATTATATTCCAGAAAAAAACCGAGGATATGAATTTCCTGAAGTGTTTCAATCCCACCCAGGGCGCTGTGAATATGGCTTCGATACCTTCAAAAGGCGCGACATCTTTAAAAGCCACCAGGGTCCCCAGCATCGGTATGTACCGGAAAATAAAAAAATAGACGAGGCCCGGCGCCATTAACCAGTAGAGAGCGGCATAATCGCTCTTCTTTTTTCTTAGTGATTTCAAAGTAAACTCCGGAAAAAGCGGCCGGCCGGAGAATCACGGCCCGCCGCGTAAAATGGATCTTATTTCATGGCTTCTTTGTAGATATCGGTGTGAACGTCAATCCAGTCCTGAAGCCCCGCATCGTAGAGTTCGCCGATGAAATCGTTCCATTCGGAGAGAGGTCTCTCACCGATGATGAACATGATCTGCTCTTCCTCGACCATTCTCTCGATATCGCTGTATCCGGGTATCTGATCGGAAAGAACCGAAGGATCGTATTTCACGCCTGCGTCGAAAGGCATTTTCCCCCGGGAGAAATCGAGTCCCGTGGGAGGATTGTTCCCCTGGCCCGCGAGGCCCCAGACTTCGTTTTCTTTCTGGAACATGGGATTGGCTGTTCCGGCAGTTGCCGCAGCGGGGAGGCCGACGGCAAAGTCGAAATCGCGGATGTAGTTCAGGTTGTCTGTAAGCAGATCGTAGATTCCATTCTCCTTGTCTGTCCATTCCCAGTTGACGCCTTCGGGACCTTTCTGGGACGTGGCAAAGGCTTCAGGAGAAGAATAGAGAAGGTTCATGACTTTGATGACGGCTTCGGGGTGTTTACTTCTGGAAGAGATGAGCATACCCTGTGATGTCGCGGGAATAACCGTCTCTCCTTTCCCCATGGGACCGTCTATTCCTTTCTGAATCAGGACGAATTCCGCATCGGGATCGATCTGGTTCATATCCCAATGAACGTTAGCAACATTGGAATACCAGGTGGCTGTGGATGCGACATTTCCCGTTTTTACCAGTTCTCTCACTTTCTGTCTGTTCAGAGAAGCGAACTCGGGATACATATATCCGCTTGTGTACCATCTGTTCATGGTTTTCAGGAAATCGGTGTAGCCATCCTGAAGATAATAAGGCTTGAGTTTTCCGTCAGAATCCATCCAGTTTGAGAATCCGTGCTCGGTGAATCCTCCGATAAACGTCTGGTAGATTCCCTGTGAGCCGTGTTTTCCATTGATTTCCGCCAGCATGATGATGGTGTCATCTCCGGAAAGCTTTTCTTTATTTGCGGCCGCGGCAGCCATAAAAGTTTCCAGCTCGGCTATGGTTTCGGGGAATTTGACGCCCAGTTCCTCTGCCCAGTCCTTTCTGACCCAGGGGTTGGTTGCCACTGTAGGAGTCACTCTGGGCACACCCCAAAGGTTCCCCTGGCTGTCGCTCATGGCTTCGATCGATTCCTCAGGCCAGTGTGACATAATATCTGAACCGTATTTTTCCATCAGATCGTTAATAGGCATAATGGCGTTCTTGCTGTAGTACTGGTCCCAGTTACCCCAGAAAGCATCAATCTGCATACCCGAAGCCAGCAGCATATTAAGCTTCTGATCTTCCTGACCGATTACCGGGGGAATAACGATGACGTTCACCCCGGTCCTTTCTTTTATATACTCCCTGATAAATTCCACATGTTCGGGATCGCTGGATGCTCCCCCCTGGGCGGCGCTCATGGCTCCGCTGTTGTTGTAGATGACGATTTCCACAGCGTCATCGGCTGTTTTGTCCTGTTGTCCTTCGGCAATAAGCATGGCCGGAAGAAGCAGAAGCAACATAAAAATTCGTTTCATTCGTAGTCTCCTTGTTTTTTCGTTGCTTCATTGTCCCCCGGTCCTTTGGAATCGGGCTAGAGGAGCTTTATGCCATGAATAGTTTTTTGATTATAGCAAGAATTTACTATAATGACAGGAAATTGCTACGGATATCAGTTTGCTTCAATTCCCCGGGGCATCTTTTTCCCTGTCGGGTCTAATCCCCCGCTCATCTGCAGAGAACATCCCTTAAAAATCTGTTCAGCCCTGCCAATTCCATGAAGCAGACCGGAAACTTTTTTAAGGCAATATCCATCATGAAGAGTATTTTTCTGATAGATTCAGTATAATTCTAATTATCAAATACTTATATTGAAGAGAACCCGCCGCGGGTAATGATTAGTGTTAGGGAAGAGGATTCACTATGGAAAAAAAATGGTGGCATAAAGAAGCGGTCTATCAGATCTACCCCAGAAGTTTTAAAGATTCCAACGGAGACGGCATCGGCGACCTGCAGGGGATCATCAGCAAACTTGATTACCTGGAGAAATTGGGTGTCCGGGTCATCTGGCTGAGCCCGGTCTACAAATCCCCCATGGACGATAACGGCTACGATATCAGCGATTACCGCGATATCGCCCCTGAGTTCGGAACCATGGCGGATTTCGATGAGCTCATATCCCGGGCAGCCGGAAAAGGGATACGCATCGTTATGGATCTTGTTGTCAATCACACGAGTGACGAACACCCCTGGTTCGTCGAATCCCGCAGTTCCCGGGACAACCCCAAACGGGACTGGTATATCTGGAAAGATCCGGCTGCCGATGGCGGATCGCCCAACAACTGGGGATCCTATTTCACCAGAAGCGCCTGGGAGCTCGATGAAGCGACCGGTCAGTACTATCTCCACCTCTTCAGTAAAAAACAGCCCGACCTGAACTGGGCCAACAGACAGGTCAGGGAAGCCGTCTATGATATGATGCATTTCTGGCTGAAAAAAGGGATAGGCGGTTTCCGTATGGATGTTATCAATATGATCGGCAAACCGGTGGACTTTCCCCCGGCCGCCATAACAGACAGAGGGGTCGCCGGATTTGAGCACTGGGCCAACAATTCCAGAGCCCATGAATACCTGAGGGAAATGCACAGTGAAGTCCTGAGCCACTACGATGTTCTCACCGTCGGGGAGACGCCCTTCGTCACTCCCTTTGACGGTCAGCTCTATTCCCATCCCGACAGAAAGGAACTGAGCATGATCTTTCAGTTCGAACATATGGATGTGGACAGAGGGGATGTATCAGAGCTTAAGAAACCGCTGGATCTGGTCAAATTCAAACAGATCATGTCAAACTGGCAGACCGGACTGGAGGGGAGGGGATGGAACTCCAACTACTGGTCCAATCACGATCAGGCGCGGGCTGTCTCCCGTTTCGGAAATGACAGGGAGTACCGGGTGGAAAGTGCCAAGATGCTGGGGACTACTCTTCATATGATGAGCGGAACGCCTTATATCTATCAGGGTGAGGAGATCGGCGCAATCAACACTTATTACGATAGGATTGAAGAATACAACGATCTTATGGACCATCATTACTATGATCTTCTTATTAATGATCATAAAATGACTCCCGCTGAGGCTATCAGGAGAATCCAGCCCTTTTCCCGCGATAACGCCCGGGTTCCCATGCGCTGGACCGGCGGAAAGCATAACGGCTTTACCAGTGGAGAGCCGTGGCTGAAAATGGACGGTCCGGGTTCCCTAATACATGGGGAGGCAGCTGTCGCCGATAAAAACTCCGTTTTCTATCACTATAAAGAGCTGATCCGACTGAGACGGGAGAGCGAGTACAGCGATACGATTGTTTACGGAAAAAGCATTCTTCTCGATTCCGATGATCCTTTGGTCTATGCTTTTCTCAGGGAAGGGAACGGGCAGGTGTTGCTGGTTGTTTCCAATTTTACCGGTGATGCCCTCACTCGCAGCTACGATTATGAGGTTTTGAAAACAGTTTTATCCAATTATGGAAAGAGCGGTGAGGCTGTTGTGAATCTCCGCTCTTTATGGTTGGAGCCTTATGAATCCTATGTCTTCCGGGTGAGGCTATATAGCTAGATTATGAATTCATTTCAAGCTGCATGGAAATACCTGTTGGGTGATTTCCGAATTTCTCTCCGAAAATATTAAGTCCGCCTTTGTACTTGGCATCTTTCTTATTTCCCAATCGTACCTTAATTCTGTGGTCTGATCTCAGTTTTAATTGATGTAATGATATTTTTGATATTTCCATTCCATCAATAAAAGAGCCTTCTTCTGTAACTCTCCAGTGTTTTAAAAAACCATACTGAGTGTTTTCAAGTCCCCACCATTTTGGAGTGAATCTTCCTCTTTTATCGCCCATATCTCCGGGGCTTGTCCAGGTTCCGATTTCCACGGAATTGATCCACATGGTTATATCACTAGGCCAGTCTGATTTATTTCCTGGAAATTCGGAACAGATCTCTGTAGTTATCTGAAGAGATTTGACACTTTTTTCTGTTGGTAGATTTGTCGGGAAGCTGTATTCGATAAACCCCTCTGTAAACCATATCAGCTGAGCATTGCTTCTTTGAGGGCTGAAGAAGGCCCTTTCACTATCCAGATAATCTATAATATTTGTGTCACTTAAAATCCCGCAGGGCGGATGAATTTCAAAATCTGTGTATAAACCGATGGGCATATCAATAGTAATAATTTCATCATCCTGAACTTTCCTATCTTCTATCAGGGGGAGAACCACTTCGGAACAGCTGGCTTGGCAGATCTTTTGGCTACCTCTTGTAGCCGGAACCATCTCTGTTTTTATAAGCCCTGCCTTTTCCAGAATCTGGATATTCATTGTACACGTTGAAGTCAGTATATCAAGCTCTTCAGCGAGTTCTCGGAGATTCATCTTTCTGTATTGCAAAATTTTAAGCATATCTATTCTCAATTGAGAATTGAGAGCTTTTGCAATTTCCTGGACCTTTTCACTTTCAGCAATTAATACTTTTGATTCCATCGGATAATTTAACTTCCCTCAAAATATCTGTCTATTAGTTTACGAATTAACTCAGGGGGAAACTTAGGATTTCTGTCACTGGAAAAGAGACCGTTTTTCTCCTGCTCCGTATCGTTGAATTGAGTATAACACCAACCGGTTAATCCGGCTAGTTTTGAGCATTTTTTGATAATCGATTCAAAGCGTTCTAAAAAATCATCAGCGGTTTCAGGAATGTCCTTATATCCCCACAATTCGGAAGTTTCTCCGGTAGATGATTTAAAACTGATTCCTCCGAATTCGCTGAGGATCCAGGGCCGTTCGGGGGGGATCGGTTCAGAGATATACAGTTTTTTGTTTTCTATACCGAAAGGTTTGTTTGATCGGGCTTTGTTCCACTCTTTTTCTATTTCAACTGGTGAGTGTTCGTAATTATGGCATGTAATGAAATCTCCATCAAAATGTTCCCATCCGTCGTTTCCGATTAGTAATGTATGGGGATCTATTGTTCGTGTCATACTGTAAACTTCTTTTACCCATGACTGTATTTTTGGAGATTCTGCAATATCTCGGATTCCCCATGATTCGTTAAAAATCACACGCGCAATGATTGAGGGACAGGAGAAATCTCTTTTTAGTATTTCCATCCACTCTTTATAGAAACGGTTCTTGGATCTTTCCGAATAGTCATAAATGGCAGGGGCTTCTTCCCATACAAGAAAGCCCAGGCGGTCTGCAGCATGATAGAACCGGGGACTTTCAATTTTCATATGCATCCTGCATCCATTAAAACCCAATTCCTGTGCAGATTCTATATCCTTCCCGTATGAGTGTTCAGAAGGAGGAGTGTATCCTCCATCTTCCCAGTATCCCTGCATAAGAATCAGTTTTTGATAAAGTTTCTTTTCATTTAAATACAACCCGTCTTTTTTTATTTCCAGTGTTCTGAAGGCTGTATAAGTTATAAGTTCATCAATAACTGAATCATTATGAATCAAAAGGATGCGGATATAATATAATGCGGGATTTTTCGGCTCCCAATGTGAAGCGTTATTAATGAAATGACTCATTTGAGTAAAGGGGAATCTGGCTTCAATCTCAGTTTTCGTAATGGAGGTTCCCTGCAGGATTACTTCGGATAATACAATGGTGTTTTCCAATGGAGAAGATAATTCAAGGGAGAAATTTATTGTCCCTTCAGGAGTTGAGGAGATTTTCTTAATCGATTTTATATAGGTTTCTGGCAGGAACTCCAACCAGACATCCTGCCATATTCCTGTTACGGGAGTGTACCAGCAGGCAAAAGATGCCCCTTTTGACTGTTTACCTCTGGGTTGTTCTCCCGAGTCCGGGTCTTCGACAAATACCGTAATGGTAAATCTTTTTCTCTCTTTGATATAATTCGTTATATCAAAATAAAAAGGGGTGTAGCCTCCTTCATGATTACCCACAAGTTCGTTATCTATCCAAATCTCTGAGTAATAGTCTACAGCGGCGAAGTGAAGTATTGTCCGGTTATTCTCTGTCGCATATGGCGGTTCAATAGTTCTGCGGTATATAACTTTTTGAAGGTTTTTGTCCCAACCCAATCCGGATGCTTTGGTGCGGTATGTATAGGGTACCTGGATGGTATAGTCAAATGATTCATTGATCTTATCGTAAGGACTTTTGAGAAAATCATCATTATAATCAGTAAATTCCCAGAGTCCGTTCAAACTCATCCAGGAGTTTCTATACTGTAATGGTCTCGGATATTCAATAGGTATCATAAATAACTCCCGATTTATTATAGTTCATTATAGCATGAAGTAAAAAGAATATACAAGGATAAAACTTGACAAGTTCGCATAAGCATGAAATAATAGCCTTAAGATTCATGAATATATGAATTTAAAGGGAGGGGGTGAGAGTGAGAACTATTAAGTCGTTCAATTATTCAGTCGTATTTTTTCTATTTCCTTTTATGGCTATATATCTGGTTTTTCAAATTTTTCCTCTTTTCCATGCTTTGTTTGCCAGCTTTTTTAAATGGGATTTACTTACTTCTGGTATGACCTTTAAGGGATTGGCTAATTATACAAGAATGTTAAAAGATCCTACTTTCTGGAGTTCATTTTTCAATACTCTGAAGTTTGTTCTCTATTCAACTCCGTTGCTGATTATTATAGGATTGATTTTTGCTATTTTGCTCAATAAGAAAAGTAAGGTTAACAGCTCTTTTAGAACTGCTTTCTTTGCTCCTTATGTTTTTTCTGTTTCTGTCACAACTTTAATCTGGGGATTTATGTTTAATCCGCAAAAGGGATTAATTGGTAAGGCTTTTACTTTTCTTGATCTTCCGGTAATCAACTGGCTAACAGATCCTCACTTTGCCATGGCTGCCATCATAATATGTACACTCTGGTGGACTGTCGGCTTTAACATGATTTTGCTACTTGCGGGTCTTCAGGATATAGATCCCTTCATTTATGAGGCCAGTTCTATCGATGGCGCTAAATGGTATCATGACTTTTTTCATATAACTGTACCCTCTCTGAAAAGAACAATAGAACTGGTAGCAATTCTTCAGATCATTGCTTCCTTTCAGATCTTCGGTCAGGTTTATATTCTGACCAAAGGGGGACCCGGGGGTACGACTCGAGTTCTAATTCAATACATTTACGAAACTGGCTTCCGTGATTATCAACTTGGATATGCTTCAGCCATGGCCGTGTTCCTTTTTCTTGCCATGTTTGCCATATCCCTTATTCAATTAACTTTTAAATCGGAGAAGAAAAATGCAAAAGAATAGTGTATCATTCTGGTTCGGCCGAATAGTTTTAATTGTTTTAGCTTTAATCTGGATAGTTCCCGTGTACTGGATGGTTATTATGGCTATTACACCTAATAATCTTCTTAAGATAAATTCGACTGCATTGTTTCCTGCGCAAGTAACATTCGAAAATCTTCTCGGAGTATTTAAAGTAGGACTGACAACAAGATGGTTTACAAACAGTTTAATTGTGACGGGTATTACAACTGTATTTACACTTCTGTTTCAAGCCATGGCAGGATATGCATTTGCCAAAATGAAATTCAGGGGACGAAAAGTCCTCTATTCTCTGACTCTGGCGGGACTTATGGTTCCCAAAGAAGCTCTGTTCATTCCTCTTTTTCTGATGTTTTCCCAGTTATCTGCCCATAATACCTACGCAGCTTTATTCCTTCCCAGAATAGCCATTCCTCTTGGTGTGTTTATTATGGTTCAGTTCTTTAAAGGAATTCCGGATTCTCTTACTGAAGCGGCTCAGATAGACGGAGCTTCTCCTATAAGAACATTTTTCAGCATAATTTTACCCATGACAGTTCCCGCTTTAACTTCTCTTGGAATCTTTACCTATATTTTGACCTGGAATGATTATCTCTGGCCTCTTGTTTCCGCAACGAGAAAAGAGATGTTTACAATCACGACAGGTTTGGCTTCTTTACAGGGGAACTTTGCTCAGGCAACAGAACTGGGATCTCTCATGGCTCGCGGTTCTATTGCCAGTTTACCTCTCCTCATTTTGTTTTTGATTTTTCAGAAGTATCTTATCCGGGGAATTTCCATGTCCAGCGGCGGCAAATAAATACAGATATATGGCAGAGATTTAGTCTGCACATAATATAGAATCTTAAAGGAGTTCATAGTGAGAAAATTATTAATTGGTATTTTGATGGGTTCAATCTTTCTGTCTCCTGTTCTGGCGAGTGGTGGTGCGGAACAGACTGGATCTGAAGATGGAGTTATTGTTCTTGAACTTGCCCGTTTCTTCGGAGATCCCGATGATTCGCTTATGAAGTCGACGGATTTGAGTCAGGCTAATTCGGAAGCGGCAGCCATTCAGATCCTCACAAATATTTTCAATGCTGAAAATGAAGGAAAAATAAGAGTTGAGAAACTTGGCGGTAGTGAGTGGGGAAGCTATTATGATCAGTTAAATACCACTTTTGCTGCAGGAGACCCACCTGATGTCGCTGTTATGCATCAGACTAATATGCCAGCCTATGCGTCCCGGGGATTACTGCTTTCTCTTGACGATCAATACAATTCCGCTGGTATCGATTCTTCTGACTGGACAGCACCAGCAGCCGCAGCCATATCCTATGAAGGAACATCATATGGAGTCCCTTTAGATCTTCATGCCAATTTACTTCATGTTAATGTAGATCTCTTTAAAAAAGCCGGATTAGTCGATTCCAATGGTATACCTGTTCTTCCGACCAGTGTGGAAGAGTTCTTTGAACAGGCTCAGATCATGAAAGAGAGAACCGGCAAGCTCTATTGGGTTGAAGATGCAACACAGTATCCCATTTCTTTCCGGTTGTTTCATTCTTTGATGGAGCAACAGGGAAAATCAGTCATTGATATCGAATCAAATACAGCGAATATGGATTCTCCCGAGGCTGAAAAGGCTCTCTCTTTTATGCTTGAGCGTTTTAATAAGGGCTATTCCGATCCTTATGCCGATTATACAGCTGCTCAGCAGATGTTCATGACTGGTGAAGCTGCTATAGAATTAAATGGAACCTGGGTCGTGGATCAGTACAACAGAGAGTTGGAATTTGACTACAGAGCCATGAACTTTCCCAATCTGATGGGTGAAAAGAAAGTCTGGGCCAATAGCCATATGTGGGTTATCCCAAAGCAGAAGGACAATTTGGAACAGTATGAAGCAGCTCTTGAATTCTGCAGTTTCCTGAATGATCATGTATATGACTGGGCTGCCGGAACAGGACATATCGCGCCGAGAAACAGTGTTCTGAAAGCTCTAGCTGCTGACAATGTGCCTCAGAGAGCGAATTATGCCGAAACGGCATCCAACGCTAGCACTTTTCCTCCAGTTCTAAATTATGCGGCCATAGAGACAATTATTAAAGAGGAAATTGAAAAAACCTGGTTGTTAGGCGAGAGTCTTGATGATGTTCTAACAAGAGCTGATAAAAGGATTGAAGAAGTTTTGAATAATTGAGAATTAAACAATGTTGCCCAGCTGAAAATATATTTTCAGCCGGGCTTTTTTTACATATTTTTTATCATAATCTGTTCAACGCTGCCAGTTCTTTTTCAGTTTCAAGATCACGTCCGCTATTTGCTGTCTGTCCAGGATATTGAAAAAGGAGTTTCGGAAGAATAGCTTTTAATTCATCTTATAGTATCTATGTAAATCTCTTGGGGGAGTTTTCGGACAATCCCAAATTGGACTAGTATATCTGGAGAGACCTGGCTGCCGATGGCGGAGAAGGGAGAGTGAATACAGCGATACCATTGTCTACGGCAATAGCGTTCTGCTTGATCCCGAAGATCCTTCGGTCTACGCCTTTCTGCGGGAAGGAGAAGAAACCTTATCAAGAGTTCTGGCGGAGTTGCAAGGGGAAAACCTAGAAGAGTAGATATCATCAGCCTTAAGCGGGGTTGTCGAAATCAAGACAGGAATCGATGACTTGCGGAGAAGGGCGGATGCAGGGCTGATAAACCGCTATTCGTCGATCAGACTCAGAACTCTGGCTTTGAGGAATATGGCTGGTCCTGAAATCTCCATTCTAACAGCCACTATGGCTGGTGGACAGCTATTGAAATCAGATCTGTATGAAAAGATATTATATTGAATATTGTAACTCTAAAGTATTTTGAAGATCTGGATCTTCTATGTGCCCATCTTCAGGGGCAGGGGGTAGAGGAATCGTACTCCGAATTGAAAAATCTCTATTTCGATGAGTTTTTAAAGTCCCGGAATGAAATACTTCCACTGGCTCCGGCCGGCGGTCCCTATCCATCCACCCATGAAGAATTCCTGAGACTGGGGGTCAGAATACTGGAATAGATATCAGATTTTATGGGAGTTGTTGTCAATAAGACAGAGGAATATGCAGACAGCAGGATCGAGCGTGAGAGGCAGGAAATCCGGGAACATATTCTCGCCTTCCTCCTGTCATCGATACTCATTTTCTTTTTTCTGCAGATTTTTCAGAAAAACATCTTTGCTCCCCTTGATAGGTTGAAGAACGCCATGCTGCTGATCAGCCGGAAGAATGCGGAATCCGATGTACCCTATATCAATATAAAGAACGAGATCGGCGATATCGCCAGAGCGGTCAACGAATTCAGAATCAACATAATCAAGCTCGATAAAGCCAATTTCGCCCTGGAGAAGACTTCAGCGGATAAAGAAAACCTCATTGCTGCACTGGAAACGAGAATAAAGGAAATCAATGAACTTCAGGAGCTGATCCCCATCTGCTCCTACTGTAAAAATGTCAGGAATGACAAGGGGTATTACGAAGAGATTGAAAGCTATATAGCCAAACACTCCTCGGTGGATTTCAGTCATACAATCTGCCCGGATTGCCTCAGGAAATACTATCCAGATTCGCCGAAAAATTGCAAAGGAAGATCCGTAAGGAACTTGAGAGTCAACAGGAATATCAATGCTTTCTTTCTTTTTTCATGTTGTCATTTTCCTCTGGTGTCCTAAGGATCTCTTGAAAAATGACTTCAGTTTTCTTAAAATTTCACTATGAAGATAGAATGCGCCTGGTGTGGAAAATCAATGGGAGAGAAGGCTCTCCATGTTGAAGGAACCTCTCATAGTATGTGCGAAGATTGCGCCTCCGATCTGCTTTCCAGGCCGATCGGTTCGATCCGGGATTACCTGGACCGCCTCGAATATCCGGTTCTGCTGATCGATTCTGAAACGAATATGAAAGCTGAAAACACACGTCTGAAGGAACTGACCGGAAAAGAGCCGGAGCTGATCGAAGGCTATAAAGGCGGCGACGTTTTCAACTGCATTCACCACAGCAAGCCGGGCGGCTGTGGAAAGACTATTCACTGCAAAGTCTGTACGATCCGTAATGCCGTTGAAGAGACTTTTAACACAGGAAATCCCTGTATCGATGTCAAAGCCACTTTAAAAGTATATGTCGAGGATGCGGAACAGCATGTCTCCTCGTTCATTACAACGCACAAGGTCGGAGATTTCGTACTGCTGGCCATTAAAGATCTCAGAGTCGACGAAAAATCATGACATACTCCACATCTCAGCTGATGCTTATCGGTTCCGGGCATTGTATTCCCTGTTCTTTTCCAATGGCGCATATTCCCTCATATGTTTTTTTCAAAAGAGGAACCCCGATCCTGTTGTTCTCCCGTTCCTTCTCCATTTCCGGCAATCCGGCGAAGTAGACCTGCTCTTCTCCTTCGGCCGGTGGGCTCCGGCGTATTTCCCGGAGCATATCATCCATATCCCTTCGGAAATCATCAGGGTCCCTGAAGCGGCTGATATCGATGGCACCGAAGAAGTGACTGACCCGGGCGGAGGACTCTTCCGTATCAAAGACTCCCTGACCGAATGAAGCGCCGCTCAGGACGCCGGTCAGAATGTCCACCATGACAGCCAGTCCGAAACCCTTATGTCCGCCGAAGGCCTTGCCCATTCCTCCGAGGGGAAGTAACCCTCCGCCGACTCTGTTTTGCATATCATCGAGCATGGAACGGGCATCTTTTGCCGGTCTGCCGGTTTTATCGACAGCCCATCCGTCGGGAAGCTCCTTATCCAATCGTTCGTACACTTCCACTTTGCCTCTGGTGACGACAGTCGTCGACATATCCAACAGGAAAGCCACTTCCTTATCGGCTGGAGCGGCAAAGGCCAGCGGGTTGGTCCCGAACATGACCTGACGGCCGAAAGTCGGAACGCCGAGAGCGGCTGTGTTCGTCATGGCTATGCCGATCATATTGGCATTCAGGGCCATTTTCGCGTAATATCCGGCTATACCGAAGTGATTGGAGCCGCGGACGCATCCAAAAGCCGAACCGTTTGTTTTCGCCTTATCGATAATCATATTCATGGCTCTCACACTGACTGGCGCTCCCATGGCGCCATTGGCATTGATTACCAGAGAAGCAGGGGTCTCCCTGAGGATTTCAAAAGGCGCATCGGGCAGCATCTGACCGGACTTCAAGCCGTTGACATAACGCCATAGCCGTCCTGTCCCATGTGATGGTATACCCCAGGCATCTGCGGCGACCAGGACTTCAGATGCTGTGGCGGCGTTCTCTTCCGAAACTCCCAGCTGTTGAAATATTTTCCGGCAAAAGTCTTCCAGAGAATGGCGCTGAATCCGAACTTCTTCATGTTCCATAGATTTCTCCCAATGAAGATTAAAGGGATAAAATAGATAATGTCAAAGGGGGATCTTATATAAATCCATGTTCCGTATATAGATCCCCATACAATAGAGCAGGGAAAAATCCGGTTCACGGGCCGGAATTCCTGTTCACAGCCGATTTTTCCCGTTCGCATGAATTCTCTTGGAGCCGGTATTTTTTCCTGTAGCATGAAGTCATTACAAAAGGAGGAACCCTATGAAAAAAATATGGGTCAGCGTCTTGGTTATCTCTATCGCAATGAGCGGTCTGTTCGCCGAAGGGAAACAGGATGATTCTGAAAAGACTTACAAAATTACTGCGGGTATCGGTCTGAATGACAAATCCGCTCAGTACGAAGGTCTGATGTACTTCAAGGAACTGGTTGAAAAAAACAGCAATGGACGGATTACAGTTGATGTTTATCACTCCAGCCAGCTCGGTGATGACAGAGAAATGATGGAAGCTCTTCAGAGAGGCGAGCAGGAAGTTACCTGTCCTTCCACAGCACCTATCGTATCTTTTCAGCCTGAATTCGGTGTATTCGATCTCCCCTTCCTTTTTCCCAATGCAGAAGCGGCCGATGCCGTTCTCGACGGTAAAATCGGACAGGAGCTGCTCGACAGCCTCTCCATTGTGGGTCTGAAAGGACTGGCTTTCTGGGAAAACGGATACAGAAACCTGACTAACAGCAAACGGGCGGTTTACACTCCCGCCGATGTTAACGGTCTGAAAGTCAGAACCATGGAAAACCCCATGCATCTCGATGCCTGGACGACTCTCGGCGCCAACCCGACTCCCATGGCATTCGGAGAGCTCTTCTCAGCTATGCAGCAGGGTGTTGTCGACGGACAGGAAAACCCCTGGGGAACAATCTATCTCCAGAACTTCTTTGAAGTACAGGGATTCGCTACCGACACCGGTCATGTGTACTCTCCTTTTGTTCTGCTGATCGCTGAAAAATTCTTCAACGACCTGCCGGAAGATCTTCAGAAAGTTGTGCAGGATGCGGCCATCGCTTCCCGCGACAGAGAAAGAGAACTGAACAGAAAATACAACAGCGAGTACAAAGAAAAACTCAAAGAGGTTATGACTGTCGTGGAACTGACTCCCGCTCAGAAAGCCGAGTTCCAGTCCATGGTAATGCCCGTATACGATACCTATTCAAAAGCTATCGGAAAAGACCTTATCGACAGCGTTCTCGCGGAAATCAAATCCGCAGGCTACTGATTCGATCGGGAAGTTACTTAATTTGAAAACCGGTCCGGAGTGACGTTCGGTCATTCCGGACCGGTTTTATTGGAGTTCTGATGAAGATTAAAGATCAGTTTGTTAAAATCGAAAAGCTGTTCAATATGGTTCTCATTTCCTTTACCACCGCCATGTTCATCATTGTCATATTCAATGTCTTTATGCGGTTTGTCCTGAATAATTCCATCGGCTGGGCCGATGAGCTTTCCAGGTTTATATTCATATGGATTTCCTTTCTCGGTGCCGTTCTGGCCTACAAGTCCGATGAGCACGTGGGATTGAGTTTCATTGTTGATAAAATAAAGTCTTCCGCTGTCAGAAAATCGCTCTTTTTTATACAGCGACTTGCGGTTCTCTTTGTTCTGCTTATTATGACTTATTACGGTTACATCGTTACGATCAGCGCCAAAAATGTCTCTCCGGCCCTTTCCATAACCCTGTCCACCGTTTATATGATAGTCCCTTTCTGCGCGCTTCTTATGACTCTGCTCGCCATAGGGAAGATAGCGGCCCTTTTTTCCGGAAAAAACGGTGATGCTGCTGAAAAATCGGAGGTAACGCTGTAATGCTCTGGATATTTTTACTTGTTCTGTTTGTTTCAGTACTCATCGGGATTCCCGTTGTGTTTTCTCTGGGTGTGGCCAATGTCGTTCTGCTTTTTCTTATGGATTTGCCCCTCACTGTGCTTCCCAGCAAGATGATTTCGGGAATGAACAGCTTCCCGCTTCTCGCTATTCCCTTTTTTATATTTGTCGGCGAAGTCATGAATCAGGGCGGTATTGCCAAAAGGCTGGTGAAACTGGCTGATTCCATGATCGGGCATATTCCCGGAGGACTGGGTCATGTCAATATCATGGCCAGTATGTTTTTCGGCGGAATCAGCGGATCGGCCATTGCCGATACAGCTGCCATCGGCGGGCTTATGGTGCCTCCCATGGTCGAGCAGAAATATCCCGCCCCTTATTCTGCTGCCGTAACGGCCAGTTCCGCTGTCATCGGAATCATTATCCCTCCCAGCATTCCCTTTATTTTCTTCGGAATTGTGACCAGCACGTCCATTGCCCGTCTTTTCCTGGGCGGGATAATTCCCGGTATACTCGTAGGACTGGCGCTTATGGTCACGACCTATATCACCAGTACGAAACACCGGTATGGCGTTGTCGGAGAAGGACAGAAGTTTTCCTTCCGTAAAGTCGGATCGTCTCTGAAAGAAGTCTGGCCGGCTCTGACACTCCCTTTCATCGTTGTCGGCGGCATACTGGGTGGTGTTTTCACTGCAACGGAAGCGGGTGCTGTTTCCGCCGTCGTAGCTTTGTTTCTCGGGCTTTTTTACTATAAGGAAATCAAGCTCAAAGATCTTCCCGGTATCCTTCTGGCTTCGGCCCGGACAACAGCTATTGTTCTCTTTCTGTGCGGTATGGCAATGGTCTCCGCCTGGCTTCTGACCCGTGCTCATGTTCCGACTGATCTGGCCAGGCTCCTGACAAGCCTTACCCAGTCGAAGATTGTGATCCTGCTTATGGCCAACCTTCTGCTCTTCCTCATCGGGTTCATTATGGATCTCATTCCGGCCATTCTCATACTGGCCCCCATTCTGACTCCCGTAATGGTTCAGGTCGGCATCGACCCCGTTTACTTCGGCGTCATTATGTCTATCAACCTGGGAATCGGTCTTATCACACCGCCCGTCGGGACGGTTCTCTATGTCGCATCCGGCGTAGCTAATGTGAAACTGGAAAAACTGGTAACATCCCTGATTCCCTTTCTCATCACATTGCTCATCGTGCTCGTGGTGCTCATACTATTCCCCGGTCTCGTTATGTTTATTCCCGATTTGTTCTATTAAGGGGCAGATAAGATACCGGAAAATCTGATAAATTGGATTTTCCGGTTCGACCAGCCTATTTTGATTCTGATGATTTTTCTGCCTGGCTGATCGGCTTTCCGGTGAAAAATCCGCTTGGCCTGCAGTCCTGCCCCGGCGACAATGGCACGGAAAATTTAAAAAGAAGTCTTATAGGGAGTATGGCTGTTGATTGTGAAAAAAGCGGCTTTGATAATAATTGTCCCGGTTCTCTTTTTCGGTGCCCTTTTTGTTTTCCGGACTTCCGTCCGAGGGGAAACCGGCGGCACATCATCGGATGAAGTCTCCCCGGAATTCAACTGGAGGAGCCAGAGCGGTACAAAACTGAATGTCATGCTCAATCTCCACCCCTGGGTGGAAATCATCGAACCGATTCTGCCGGAATTCGAGGCTCTGACCGGAATCGATGTGGAGATCAGCATTTATCCGGAAGACCAGCTGCGGGCCAAGAGAAAAATCGAGATGGTGTCCGGTGTCTCCGATGTCGATGTCTTTATGATTATGCCCGGCCATTCCCTTACGCTATACGAAAGATCGGGATGGATTTCTTCTCTCGATGATTTGATCGATGATCCGACTCTCACTAATCCGGACTTCAGGAAAGATGACTTCTTTCCCGCTGCTCTCGAAGCGGGACGGCGCCATGAGAGCCAGTACGCCATCCCCGTTTTAATGGAGACGTCGCTTCTGGCCTACAACAGAGAAATCCTGGAAAAATACGGCATACATGAACCTCCCTCAACTCTGGACGAGCTTGAAAATACGGCCCGGAAAATATACAGCGAATCCAACGGTGAAATCTACGGTATAACCATGCGCGGCAAAAGAGCTTCGGCCACTTCCCAGTGGATCGACTTCCTCCGGGGGTTCGGCGGCGACTGGCTGGAAGGGGATCGCTCGGGTATGGGGTCCCGGGAGGCCATTCTGGCGACCGCCTATTATGGCAGGCTTTTGCGGCTCTATGGTCCAAAAAGCGCTCCGAGCAACGGATGGTATGAAAGCATCTCCATTTTTATGGAGGGACGGGCCGCCATGATATATGACGCCAGCGTTTTCAAAATCCACTACGAAGACAGTTCGTCTTCCGAAATTGCCGGTAAGGTGGGTTACTCTCTTATCCCGGAAGGACCGGCGGGAACAACACCCCATATTTCCACCTGGGGGCTGTCCGTTTACAGCGGTTCTCAGAACAGGGAAGCCGCCTGGATCCTGATCCAGTGGCTGACAAACGAAGCCAACTCTCTCCAGGCTTTGCTGGGCGGAATTCCGGCAGCGAGAAGTTCCGTCTGGGAGAATGATGAGTTCACCAGTCACGACAGCACGCCCCAATGGACCCGGGCGTCGAAAGAGAGTTACGCGCTGGCCTCGCCCTACTGGAATCCTCCCGTAGCCGATGTCGACCGTTACCGGGAAGCCGTGGGAAGCGCTATCGTAGAATCCATACTGGGCAATTACGTGGCTTCTGCCTGCCATGCCGCGGAAGCCGAAACCAATTCTCTGCTGGAAAATGAACCATGACGATCAGAAAGAAGATATTCCTGTCCTATGTGGTCCTAGTCAGTTTCTTAATGTTCTATTCTCTGCTTCTGTTTACACTGGGAGTCTTTCAAAGGCGAATGGAAGACGATGTCCTCGCCCTATCCCGGTCCAAGCAGATCTGGAACGATATTCTCATCTCCATGAATGAATTGCAGTACAACTGGTCGGACGGCGAAACCTATTTTCAGTTCAAAGAGCAGTATCAGAGTCTGGACCATTATTTCCGGGAACTGGATAACAGGCCCCGGAAGAACATAATCGATCTCAATAAAACTCTGAACAGAAGAATGAAAGATCTGTACAATACGTGGATAGTCGCCCGGGAGGGAGTTCTCGAGGTCCTTTCTGCCATCGAAAGCCCCGATTTTGAAAGGGTGGTTCTTCAGCTTGAGAGGAAACCCGGACTTCAGAGAATCAATCACCTCTGGACGGAGTTGTATTACAGCTCCGATGCCGCCGACAACAAAGACGCTTACATTCTGAGGAACGTCATCGACAGCATAGAGTTCTTTCCCATATACAGCGAGACGGTCAATAAGCTTTTCGATGTGATTATCGGAGAGGTCGATGTTCTGACTTCAACTCTCCGCAATGTGGAAATCCTTGTTTCCTTAAGTCTGTTCATTCTCTTCATAGGAATCGCACTTTACTATTCCTTCCGCTTTTCCAATTCCATATCCCAGCCCATTATGGATCTCAGTTATAAACTCTCTTCCTTCGTCGGCAAAACCCTCAAGCTGAAGCATTCTCCCGATCTGGATGAGCTGAATCTGCTCGGGGAGTCGGTGGGTAACCTTATCTCCCATTATACCGATCTTTCGGTGCAGGCTGGGCGCCTGGCCATGGGAGAACTCGATTCTCCCATTCTGGATCTTCAGGAGCACGGTGTGGTGGGAAGGGCGCTGAAAGACATCAATCTCTATCTGATGGAGCTGGCGGAAACCAGCCAGTGGATCAAAAAGGGAAACTACGGAGCCAGAATCAGGATCAAATCCGAAAAGGATATTCTCGCTTCCAACTTCAATGTCATGTCCAAAGTTATTGACGAGAAGATCACAACGCTGAAAAATATCTTCGAAGCCGTAGAGGAGAGCATTATCGTTATTAACAGGAAAGGGGAGGTTCTGGAGGGAAACAGCAAATTCCTCCAGCTGGTAGGTCTGAAGGGCGAAACCGATCTGAGCAATGAAAAGATGAATCTGAGCCTTTTCTTTTATACCGATGATCTACCCGATGAACTGTTCGACAGCAGCAGCGAGAATATCCTCTACATCGATCTGAAGGATATTAACGGCGAGCCCATTCCCGTCAAGCTCCTTTCCCGTAAGATGCCGGAAGACCAGAGTGTCGGCGAACAGTTTATGCTGTTCATTACCAATGAGACCCTGAAGATGAGAATGGAGCGGGAGAGAGAAACTCTGAGAGCCCAGGCTGTCGAATCGGAACTGATGGCATTGCGCGCTCAAATCAACCCCCATTTTCTCTTCAACACCTTAAACGGTATTGCCCATCTGATCGAAAGCAACAGCGACAAAGCTGTTATCATGATTGAAAAACTGGCCGATCTGTTCCGTTACTCCCTTGTTTCGACCCGCCGGATCACCGTGCTTCTTTCGGAAGAGCTGAATATAATCAAGCAGTTTATGGATATTGAGAAAATGCGCTACGGAGATAATCTCGAGGTCGAGTACCACATCGATAAAGAACTTCTTTACAACACTATCCCCCCTATGCTTCTTCAGCCCATAGTGGAAAATGCCGTGAAGTACGGATCCGATGAAGGGGGAAAAATCCATATCGATTTTGAGATTGTCAAAGAGGGGAATTTTCTTATTATTACTATTTCCGACCGCGGAACCCAGGCTGTCAATCCCCATATCCTTCTGGAACAGCAGGGAACGGGGATCCGAAACGTCAATCAGAGAATGATGACTCTTTACAACCAGCCGGTTCAGTTCGTTCAGAACAATCCCGGAGGATTGAAAGTCATATTAAAGATTCCGGAGACAGCCAGTGAGTTTAATTAAAGCCATTATTGTTGATGATGAAAAACCGGCAAGAGACCGGGTTCGTTTCTTTCTCAAGGATATTGATAAGATCACCATAGCCGGAGAAGCGGAAAACGGCGAAGAAGCTCTGAAACTTTTTGAGGAGGTCAAGCCCGATCTCCTGATTCTCGATATTCAGATGCCCCAGCTCGACGGATTCGGCATGCTGGGCAAATGCTCCTATCATCCTGCGGTGATTTTCATCAGCGCTTACGACGAATACGCCATTAACGCTTTTGAAGTGAACGCGGTCGATTATCTTCTGAAACCCTATACGAAAAAGCGCTTTTTCGATGCGATCAACCGCGTTCTGGCCTCTATCAAAGATAATGATTACTGGGAGAGCAAAGTGTCCCGGTTGCTCGACTCCCGGCAGGACGGGAGTGATCTGCTCGAAAATATCAGCGTGCGGAAAGGCAACACCTACCGGGTCTTTGACGTGAAAGAAATCGATTACTTTAAAATGGATGGCGGACTGCTCTTTCTCCACAGCAGGGGAGAGCGGTATCTTGTTGATTCCTCCCTCAATCAGCTCGAGAAGAGACTCCCCCCCGCTCTGTATTACCGAATCCACAGAAATGCCATTGCCAATCTGAAAAACATCCGGGAAATCCTCCCCTGGGGGCAGGGGCGCCTCGCTCTGGACTTCGGAATTTCCGGAAGAATTCAGGTCAGCAAGGAGAAAGTCAGCGCTTTCAGGAAAAAGGTCGGGCTGAAGATCTGATCCTGATTAATACTCTGCCAATCTGTATGAGCTCTGAGGGAGTACGGTTTCATTCATATATTCGATGAATCTGGCCGGTCGTCTATAGCCTGGCCCATGATCAGAAATCTATCTGTCACGCCGGCCATATCTTCGGGTTCGGAAATAACAAATGTCAGCCTTTCTTCTGACCGGGGATGGTCAAAAGTCAGTTTTCCGCAATGCAATAACAGCCTTTCATTGCCCCAGTAATTCTCCAGAATCCTGTTGTGCCGCAAATCGCCGTGGCTCGTATCTCCGATGACCGGATGTCCTGCTCCGGCCAAATGCCGGCGGATCTGATGAAATCGGCCCGTTTCCGGTTTGACCCTGATCAGGGAGTAACGCGAAGTGGCGTACCTGTTATTGGCCACCGGTATTTCCATGGTGCCCATCAGGGTAAAGCGGGTCAGTGCGGTCTGCAGCTCCCCCTCACCATCCTTGCTCAGCGGACGGTCTATGGTTCCTTCTATTGCGGCGTAGCCTCTGACGACAGCAGTGTATTCCTTTTCAATTTCATTTCTGATAAAAGATTCCCCGAGAAGCCTGGCTGTCAGACTGTCGAAAGCGCATATGAGAAGTCCCGATGTCGCCCGGTCGAGCCGGTGGACAGGAGAAGGGGGAGAAGGAAATCGGCTCCGGAGTCTGTCTACAACGGAATCCCTGTCCGAGGCCATCTTCGTCTGATGGGTCAGCAGGCCGGCGGGTTTGTTTACAATGGCAATGTGTTCATCTCTGTAGAGAATATCCAGATCGTTTCCGGTCATGGCCATGATCTTAGCGCAGAACAAATAACTATGCTACTATGGGGATATGGAATTAATCAGTCTCATAGCCGTCGCAATTCTCATTTTTGTTGTTATCGGACAGAACCGGAAAATTTCGGATCTCAGAAGTGATCAGGATCATCTGAGACACCGGTTAAAAGATCTTATCGATTTTGTAGAAGGTCATTACCGGGAAAATGATTCCGGAACATCTACGGCGGAAGAAGAACCCGTCAGCATCGATGATCAGGTTGAAATTCCGGCGGAACCGGAAATCGCCGCTGCCGATGAAGAAGCGGCGCCCGGTCGCCCGGAGGATGTCATTGTCCCCGAACCGTCGGGAATAAGAGTCCTGGCCGATCTTCTTCTTAAAAACTGGATCGGAATTCTCGGAACGGTCATTCTGGTTCTGGGATTCGGGTTTCTGGGAACCTATGTGGCCATTAATTTATCGGAGTTCGGACGATTTCTCCTTTTCCTCTGCTCGGTGGCGCTGATCGCCGGGGGCTCCTATCTGCTGGAACATAGATTCAAACTTCTGAACCTGGCGCTCTGGCTTCGCTCCGCTTCGGGAGCTATTCTGCTTTTCGCCTGTATCGGCTCGTCGGGAATCCCCGGCTTCAAATGGATCGATAATCCAATCGCGGGGCTGATTCTTCTTATGCTGGGCGTCGCGGCCAATATCGCCTTCGGACATGCCTCCGGCCGTCAGGTAATAGCCTCTGTCCATGTTTTTCTGAGTCTTCTGGCCATCTCCATCGCCCCCGCCGCTCTTCTGCCTTTTCTCGTGGCTCTGGCCGTCGTGCTGTATGGCCTATATCTGACTTACCGGAAAAAATGGGACATTCATTTCCTTATCATAATCAGCCTCTTTTTTCTCTATCATATGATCTGGCATTTCCAGCTTGGCAGACCGGGCCGTGCCGCGCTTTCCCCCGGCGACGAAGCGGCGGCTCTCTTCTCGGTTACGCTGGTCTTTCTTTTCAGTCTGCTGGCTCACTACCGGCACGTTTACAGCCAGAAAAAGTTCGAGCTGATTCCTTTTCTGACCCATTTTCTCAATTGGGTCTTTTTCGGCAACGGCCTATTCCTTTACCGGAATCTGATCCCTTTGAAATTTCTTCTTCTCGGAGCCGGAGCCTTCATGGCCTACCTGATTGCCCGGAGAGCGAAAAAACTCGAAATACGGTGGCTTTTCGTAACCGATGCTCTGGCGGCGAATCTGCTTATGATCCTGTCCCTGACGGCATTGTATCCCTACGGTGTCACCTGGTTTTACATCAGCCTTATCGTGCTACTGGAAACGGTCCTGTTTCTGGTTATCACCGTCATGGAAAAAGAGATCCTGCTGACCCGGATCGCTTATTTTCTCGTTCCTGCAGCTGGAACAGCTGCCGGGATATCCGCTTTTGTTCTCTCCTTCGAGAGCGGCGGACACTTGGTTGCCGCCGGAACCTTAAGCGCCGTTCTTCTGTTCACAACAGCTCTTTACGCTTTGTACTCCCGAAGAAATGCTCATTTTTCAGAAGTCGATGTAAAAATGTCCGGCTCAATCGCTGTTTTCATGCCTCTGCAGGCAGCAGCTGTCTATGCTCTGGCGGGAGATTGGACCTACTCCTTTCTGACAGTTGTTCTTCTCATTCCTCTTCTGGCAGTCAAGGACAGAAACCGTAATCCCTCACTGGCTATTGCCGTGAAGATAATCGCACCCGCTCTGGTTCTTTTTACATTGGTCTCTTCTTATGACTATCCCGGCGGAATCGCGGCGCAAATACTCTACTTTATTCCCATGACAGCCGTTCTCATATCTATGGCTTTTTTCTCCCGGATCATCATCCCCTGGAATCCCGGCGGAATCAGAACTGCCGCAGTACAGGCTGAAAAGGCATCTCTTCAGCGGAGCAGCTCCTTTGGATTATTTCTGCTCAATATCTTTCTTATCGCCCAATGCCTCTTCTTCTTTCAGGAAAGGTCGGATTATTTCATCGGCATGCTTCTCTTTGTTCTCTCTATTATCAATCTTGAATCGGGAAAGGCTTTCCCGGCTATCGGAATCCCGCAGAAACGGATCGCCTTTATTGAGCTGATTCTCTTTCTGATTGTCCATTTTACGGTAAATCGCGAGCTGAAAATGTACCTGCTGCTCGATATCCAGACTGTCGTTCTGATCCTTTACTGGGTTATACGCAGCGCCGGAGATCTCACCAGGGAGAATGTGTTCTTCCGCTTTATCTTCCGTCATATTCTGGAGCTGCTCTATCTCGTCGCCATAGCCCTGACTGCAATGGAAGTCGAAGCCCAGTGGCATCCGGTCATCTGGATCGCCCTGGCCGTCCTGTCTCTCTTTTTCTCCTGGACCCGGAGACCTGATCTCAGCCGGATAAGACTCTATTCCGTTTTCCTTTCCTGGGCGGCTTCTTTCCAGCTATGTTTCATTCTCGGATTCGACCGGGGTGGCTGGCTTTCCGGAGCCATAGTCATAGCCCTGAATACTCTCTATCTGGTTCTCTTCGGGCATAAAGCCCGTCTCGATGAGTTTGCCGAAGAGGGGAATTTCATAATTCTCTCCCGTCTTGCCCATAACATCCACAAGAACAGGAACCTCTGGTTATTCTATCCTTTTTTTGCGGCAGTGGCCCTCTATATATTCTTCCGGTTCAACAGGAATATCATTACGCTGATGTTTGTTCTGGAAAGTCTACTTATTTTCCTCTTGAGTCTTAAACTACGGGAAAATACCTTCCGCTTTATTTCAATGGCGGGTATCGCCGGATCGCTGATCAGGCTCGTGTTCTTCGATCTGACTAATTCGGCAACGGTTCTGAGGGCGCTCGTTTTTATCGGCATGGGCGTGGTTATGGTGATCATGAATGCGCTGTACAGTCATGTGCGGGCAAAAGGAGAGAGATGAACAACCGGATTCCTTTATAGCTGGCGGCTTAGTTGTTACATTTGTTTAATATTGAATTATGAGAAAAGTTACTATACTATTAGAATGTATATTGATGGTAAAAAAAGCTACTCAATAAATGATTTGATGATTCTGGAGTACAAATGAGAGTGGGAAAAGGTATTGTTTATTTTGTAATAGCTTACATAATTAGAACAGTAATATTCTATTACATAGATTTTGATTACAACATTTTTACCGAGGATTTCAATTTCCTAAAATTAGCAATTGATTTTGGGATGTTTGCCTTCATTTATACATCAGTTTTGTTAATAGGAAATAAGATAACAAGAAATAAGGACTAAAAATATAATCCAAAATCGTCGAACTCATCACTTAATGAGAAATATACGCTCCATTTCATTCCGTGTTTCGCCAAATATACCACTTCGTGCTAGACTTGACATATTGTCGGAATGTTATACGTAAAACCCCGGATATTCCTATTAAAAGGAAACATTATGATTGAATATGATAAGTCATTAGCACAGTTGGAAATAAATAAGACAATAATTGAGAATCTAATGTTGAATTTAACCGAAGAACAAGCGCATTGGAAGCCTGCTGAGGATAGATGGTCAATGCTTGAAATCTTAAACCATATTATTGATATTGAAATAGAAGATTTTCGATATAATTTTGAACTTATTCTTTTTAATCCGGAAAGGGAATGGCCTTCATTTGATGAAATGAAATGGATAACTTCCAGGAAATACAACGAACGGGAAATGAGTTCTTCGATTGAAAAATTCAAAGAGGAAAGAGATAACTCTATAAATTGGTTAAGAGAATTATCAAGCCCAGATTTATTTTCACAACACTTTGGGAATAAAATGCATTTAGGTGATTTACTTTCTTCGTGGTTAGGTCATGATTTATTTCATATAAAGCATATTTCATTGATGAGATGGGATATATTAAAGAAATGGTCTGATCCATTTACACCGGATTATTCGGGCTTCTACGTATAACAGCGAATATGCGGTTGAGCAATCCGCTTCCGATAAAGCCCTGTCCAATCTACTTCAAAACAAGAGTTTCTAAACATCGTGACTGGAATTAACTGCAGATAAAATCACAATCTGGCTCCTTCATGAAGAATCTTCTCGAAACAATAATTATCTTTCAATTTTCCCAAGGCTTCATTACAATAATACAACACGATATATAATGAGCGAGGATAAAACAGTCATATATGAACCCGAAAAATAACGCAAATTCAAAACCGGTACTTTTTGTCTTTCTGGCCATTATGGCGGCAATGATTATCCTGAGCATCCTGTTCCGCGACAAGATCGATGAATTCCTCAACAGGCCCTTCCTCTATCCCCATGTCCTTTTCGCCCACATACTCACGGTCACTCTCTTTTTCGCCAATGCGGTCATCGGCATACTGTGGGAGCTGCGGAGTCTGGCTTCGAATAGGAAAGAGATTATTCTGCATACCTACAACACCGTCGCCTGGCTCGATGCTCGTTTCTCCTCTCCGCTTATCATTCTCTCAGTCATCAGCGGAATTATTCTGACTCAGATTTACGGGGATTTCCTCCATACGGGCTGGCTTTTTCTCGGCTTCAGTCTTTTCGTTCTTTCGGGAGTTATCTGGATTATCAGCGATATCCCCGGACAGTATAAGATCAAAAAGCTGCTGGCGGAAGTCGACCCGGAATCAGATATCCTCTCCGAAGAGCTTATGGATCTTTTAAAAAAACGGCTGAGGGTTTCCCTGGCCGGTGTCGTTCCTCTGATCTTTGTCTTTATTCTCATGGTCTACAAACCGGATTTTACGCTTTTTTAAAAATAATTAGTGGAACCTAACTCTATTATTCTTTATATTTTGTAAATATAAAACGAAAGAGAGGTGCCGCCATGAGCCAAAACCTGCTGAATAAAGTCTGGGATATTCACAAAATCAAAACCCTGCCCACCGGACAGGACCAGCTTTTCATCTCCCTTCATCTCATTCATGAAGTGACATCTCCCCAGGCTTTCGGAATGCTGGGAGAGCGGGGCCTCAAAGTCCTCTACCCCGAAAGGACCTTCGGCACGGTGGATCACATTATCCCTACAGACAAGAGAGAACGGCCTTTTGACGATGAACTGGCAGAGGGGATGATCCGCGCTCTGGAAGATAATACGGCTAAGAACGGGATCAGCTACTTCGGACCGGACAGCGATCATCAGGGAATCGTCCATATCATGGGCCCTGAACTGGGACTGACTCAGCCGGGGCTTACCATCGCCTGCGGAGATTCCCATACATCGACCCACGGCGCCTTCGGAGCCATTGCCTTCGGAATCGGCACCAGCCAGATCCGCGATATCCTGGCGACTCAGACCATGGCTCTATCTAAACCGAAAGTCAGGCGGATCAACATCAGCGGAACTCTGAAAAAAGGCGTTTACGCCAAGGATATCATTCTGAAAATCATCGCCGATCTGGGTGTGAACGGCGGTCTCGGATTCGCTTATGAATACGGCGGAGAGGTCATTGATAACATGTCGATGGAAGAGCGGATGACCATCTGCAATATGACGATCGAGGGGGGCGCCCGCGTCGGTTACGTCAATCCCGATAACAAAACATATGAATATCTGAAAGGGCGGAAATACGCTCCGGAAGATTATGAAACTGCCGTTGAGCGATGGAAGTCTCTCGCCTCCGGAAAAGATGCTGAATATGACGATGTCTACAATCTCGATGTCTCATCTCTGGAGCCAATGGTGACATGGGGGATCAATCCCGGCCAGGCACTGGGTGTCGGAGATCAGATTCCCGAAGACGCCGATGAGCAGGCCTGTTCTTTTATGGGCTTTGACCGCGGTCAGGTTCTCAAGGGAACTGAAATCGATGTGGCTTTTATAGGCTCCTGTACAAACGGAAGGATCAGCGATCTGAGAATCGCCGCCGAAGTGGTTAAGGGAAAAAAAGTCAGATCCGGTGTACGGGCGCTGGTTGTTCCGGGATCGAGAAGTGTAGCCGACCAGGCTGAGAGGGAAGGGCTCCACACCATTTTCAAAGAAGCGGGATTTCAATGGCGGGAACCGGGCTGTTCCATGTGTCTGGCCATGAACCCCGATAAACTGGAGAAACGGGAGTTATGCGCCAGCTCCTCAAACAGAAACTTTATCGGGCGGCAGGGATCGCCAACCGGCCGGACTGTGCTTATGAGTCCTGCCATGGTCGCTGCCGCAGCGGTTAACGGAGTTATATCCGATGTGAGGGAAATGTTATGAATGAGAGAATTATAGAGATTACAGGTAAGGCGATTCCCCTCAGGGGCGATGATATCGATACGGACAGGATCATTCCCGCACGATTTATGAAATGTCTCACTTTCGACGGGTTGGGGCAGTTCGCCTTCTATGACGTGAAATATGAAGAGAATGGAGAGGAGAAGAGACACATCCTCAATTCTCCCGATTATCAGGGACATTCCATTCTGGTTTCCGGCCGGAATTTCGGTTGCGGGTCCAGCCGGGAGCACGCTCCCTGGGCTTTGAAGGGGATGGGGGTCAGATGTATCATTGCCCGGTCCTATGCTGAGATCTTTGCCAATAACTGCAGCAGTCTCGGAATACCCGCTCTCATCGTCGATGAGGCGAGCGCTGGAGAACTCATGAAAATGGCTGAAGATGATCCCCTGGTGGAATTCCGTGTCAATCTGAATTCCAAAAAACTCCATGCCGGGAATCGGTTCTACGCCTTCGATCTGCCGGAAAACTACCGCATTGCTCTGGTCGAAGGAAGGTGGGATACCACATCCATGCTGATGGAGAATCTGGAGGATATAAAGCTGAAGAATCAGTTTCTTCCTTCATTTAAAGGCTGAACAGTTTTTCTTTTTCTTTAATAATTGCCAATGAGATATTACAATTATCTACATTCATGACAGAAAAAGAAGAGAATCATTCTGAAAACCGCAAAATGCTGGAACTGCTTTCTCATACGGCTCTGGACTTTATCGAGTTTTCCCGGAATGACAATATTTATGAGTATATCGGAAATCAGCTTCTCGATTTTCTGGGCAACAGCGCCTATATTATTCTGAATTCGGTCGATTCCCGGAAAATGGAAGCTACTGTTGAAGCCGTTCTGGGCCTGGGAGGCTTTCTGGAAAAACTCATCGCCATAATGGGCCGCAATCCGGTCGGTATGACCATCGGTATTGACGATACAACCCCCTATTACGCCGACGGGAAGCTCCATCTTTTCGAAGAGGGCCTTTACGGCCTGGCTCTGAAAACAATTCCCCATTTCGTCTGTGCTTCCATAGAAAAGCTTCTGGGCATACGAAGCATATTTCTCATCGATATGGCGAAGCAGAATCAATTTTTCGGAACGGCCATTATTTTCAACAGAAATGAAGAACCCCTTCGCAATCAGGAGCTGATCGAAACGTTTATTAAACAGGCTTCGATCGCCATTCAGAAGAGACAGGCGGAACAGGAACTCCATAAAAGCGAAGCTATGTTTCGCGAACTGTTCTCCAATATGAGCAGCGGAGTTATGGTATTCCAGGCTGTCGATGAGGGTGATGATTTTGTTTTCGTCGATATCAACCGTTCGGCCGAGGAAAGCGACAAGCTATCCAGAAACGATCTGTCCGGCAGGAGGGTCAGCGAAGTCCTGCCCGACCTGAAATCCCTTGAAATATTTCCCCTTTTCAAGAAGGTCTGGAAAAGCGGTAAGGCGGAGCGCTGTCCCGAAGTAGAGTACAGCGATGGCAGGAAAAGCGGATGGCGGGATTATTACATCTACAAACTCCCCACCGGCGAAATCGTTTCGATATATGATGATATAACAGAGCGGAAGAGGATGGAGGAAAAGTTGCTCCATAGGAGGAAAATGGAATCGGTCGGCCAGCTGGCTTCGGGCATCGCCCACCATTTCAATAACAGCCTGTGCGGAATCGTTAATGCGGCGCAGCTGCTCCAGTCACCCAATCGGAACCTCGATGAAAAGGGGATGAAATACACCGGTATGATCCTTGAGTCGTCGCGGAAAGCGGGGGAGCTGGTTGAGAAGCTTTTAGTCTTCGGACAGAAAGGGGACATTCCGGAAGCCGATATCAATCTCAAAGAGATTCTGAGCGATACGGTTGAATTGCTTACCGGCACGATTACCAAAAATATCTCTCTATCCGTAACAGCCGACCATTGTTCCGTCAGAGGGGATCATACAGATATTGAGAGCGCCATCATCAATCTCTGCATCAATGCCTGCGATGCCATCGATAGAGGGGGTGAAATAAGACTCACTCTTGAAAATACGGCTCTGGACGATTCGTACTGCGCTGCCAGTTCCTTTGATCTGAAACCCGGACTTTTCTGCAGAATCCGCATCGTCGACAGTGGAAGGGGCATTCCGGCGGCGAATCTCAGCAGGATTTTCGATCCTTTTTTTACAACGAAAGAGCAGGGGAGAGGTGTGGGACTCGGGCTTTCGGCCATTTATGGAATCGTGAAGGATCACAGCGGGGAAATCCTTGTGGAAAGTTCTGTGGGAAAAGGCACCGTCTTTACTTTGAATCTGCCTTCTGTGATCCCCGCTTCCTGATCGGACCGGGCCATCGGATCTTCCTTCCCCGTTGACACCTCTTGCCCCTGAGTCTAAGCTGAAAAGGTGAACCGCAGGATTTTATTCATACTGACCGGATTTCTTCTCCTCCATCCCCTCTTCGCCGACAAGATGGAAGAGGGACGTGCACTTTTCAACAGAGGGACCGGTTTATACGGGAAGGGCCGATATGCCGATGCTTACAGCCAATTGTCCGGCAGCATCGAAGTTTTCGCCAATGCAGGATCCAATGGCGAAGAATCGCTGATGAATGCCCATCTCTGGGCCGGCGCTTCGGCCTATTATCTCTCGGAGTTCACCACAGCGGAAAATCACTATCTTCTGTCTCTGGAGCTGGCTGAAAAACGGAACGACCTCTCTTTTCAGGCTAATATCCTGACGGCTCTGGCCAATCTTAAAATGTACACCACAGACTATTCCGATGCGGGAGACTTGTTTCTTAAAGCCGCTGACCGGCAAAGAGAAATGGGGATGACGACCGAAGCCCGCGGATCTTTTGAATACGGCGGATACGCCAAAGTTCTGGCAGAAGAATACGAAGAAGCCCTTCCTGTATTTGACGAGGCTCTGTCCCGTTCCCCCGAAAACCGCGCAGAGACTGAGAAAGCCTGGCTTTATGCCATGCGGGGAAATTGTCGATATTATCTACTCGACCTTTCGGGAGCGCAGGAGGATTACGGGATCGCTGTTTCTCTTCAGGAGTCCTTTGGTTCATCGGCCGAGCTGACCCAGTACCTGGCCTGGGCGGGCAAAGTCTCCATGGACAGAAATGAGCCGGAAAAGGCTCTGGATTTCTTCCGGAAAGCCCTGTCAATGGCTGAAGAGCTGGCAAATCAGGAGGACCGGTGCCGGGTTCTCGCCTATTTCGGTTTTCTCTATGCCGGAACGGGAGAGTACGATCTCGCCATTGCCTATTATGAAGACTCTCTCGGCGCCGCGCGATCCCTGGGGCGTCAGGATCTTATCATTCCCGCCTATGAAAGCCTGGCCTGGATTTACGGCGAAGCCGGGAGGAAAGACCTTCTGAAGAAAACCAATGACAAGCTGATCGATCTCTACCGCCGTAATCGAGATGAAGAAAAGCTCGCTTCTCTTCTCAACGATCAGGGTTTGATTTTCTACAGCAACGGCGATTATCAGAAAGCCATTCCCCTTTTTCAGGAAGCGGTTTCCCTTTACAGGAAAGCAGAAAATCTGACCGATCTTTCGGTTCTTCTTCTCAATCTGGGAATGTCTTTTGAAAACACAGGCAATATGAACAAAGCCGATCAGCTGTTCCGCGAGAGCCTGGCACTCAGTATCGAAGAAGGGAACCGGGGCGATGCGGAAGAGCTCGCGGGGCATCTCAACTATATTTATTCGGAAAATACCGATTATGCAAAAATCATAGAATCGCTGAAGCCTCTTCTCACTTTATATGAGAGGGAGAACAGTTTGGCCGAGCTGATGCATCTCAACAATAATATAGGAACTTACCATTACGCTCTGGGGGAATACCGGGAGGCTATAGAGTCTTACAGCACTGCGCGGCATATCTCCCGCCGGTTGGATCTCCCCTCCGATGAAGCGATTCATCTCCATAATATTGCCCAGGCGAAATTCGCTCTGTCCGAGTATGACCGGGCTCTGGACTTCTATCTTCAGGCGCTTCACCTCGCTGAAAAGCAGGGCGTAAGGGAAATCGAAGCGAACATTCTCAATAGCCTGGGTGAGCTTTACCGGGCCTGGGGCTGGTTTGAAAAGAGCCAAGAGTATTACGGGAAAGCCGAAATCCTTTTTCAGGAGCTCGACGACATAGAGGGGTTGGCTTCGGTGTACAACAATATAGGCCAGGCGATCCGTCTCGACGGCAATCCGGAAGAGGCCATACCCTTTTATGAGAAAGCCCTGGACCTCAGTCGGCGGAACGGCGATGAGCAAGGCGAAGCCATTAATCTAAGCAATCTGGGAGAAGCTTTCCGGGAATCGGGCCGCCTGGATGAAGCCCGGTCGAGCTATGAAAGAGCGCTGCGGATCGATAGTAAAAACAGAAACCTCAGAGGTATCGTCATCCGCAAAAATAATCTCGCGGTGTTAACTCTTGCGGAAGGTGATGAGGTCGCTGCGAGAAAGATTTTCTTCGAATGCCTCGAGTACTGGAGAAACACCGGAGAGAGAAGGGAGGAAGCCTCTGCTCTGAGAAACATATGGGCTTCCTTTTTTAATCTCGGCGATTATGCCAACGCGGCTGTTTATTTGAGTGAGGCTGTGAAGATTTTTGAAGAGCTCCGCCTGACCGCCCGGGACGAGGTTCGAAGAGAATATCTGGAATTGCAGGTCAATTCCTACCGGGATCTGTCGGTCACCTATTTTTTTCTGGAGGACTGGATCATGTCTCTCTATTTTCAGGAACTATCCAGGGGGAAATACCTGCTGGAGCAGCTGGATGTCCTGAACGGTGAGATCTCATTCAGCGCCGATATCCTCCAGTCTTTTCTCAACGGCCTCGATAAGCGCTCGGGACTGCTGACCCTCTCTATCGTCGATGAAAATCTCCTACAGACCATTTTGGTGGAAAAAGAGAGAATTACATCAACCCTTGTTTCCATCGATGTGGATTTTCTGGACCGATTCTATTCCGCATACGGTAACCTGATTCAGCGCTATATCGATGATCCCGAAGCCGACCGCTTCGAAAGCGTACTGAAACTGTACAGACTGCTGCTGGCCAGACCTGTTCAGACCCGGTCAACTGACAGCGCTGTGAAGGAAATCGGAACTTACCTCAACAGCCGCCTCTTCGGCGTATACGGTGAAGCTTTGGCCGGGATCGACCACCTCATCATCGTGCCCGACGGACTTCTGGGAACCATTCCTTTCGAAGCCCTCATCGATGAAGAGGGCACTTATCTCGTGGAAAAATACGATATCACTTACGCACAGTCTCTCATCATAGAGCAGCTGGTTCATGACCGGATTTACGGAGAGGAAAGAAAACCGCTGCTTGCCATGGGCGGGGCTGTTTATAATTCAGATTCACCTCCACCTGCTGATGATGAAATTGATTTTTCGGGGATCAGGCTCAATGTCTCTGAAATGATCCGCAGCGGAGAGGGCACCCGGGGAATTTATAATTCCATGGGTTACGGCGCCTGGATCAATCTTCCCGGGACGCTGCAGGAAGTCAATCTTCTATCAGATATCGTCGAGCGGTCCGAAGTGCTGTCGGGAGCCGAAGTGTCCGAGGAGAAAATAAAAGCGCTCTCTTCAACGGGCGAACTGGCATCTTATAAGGCTCTCCATTTCGCAACCCACGGCATCGTCGTTCCCGAAGTGCCCCAATTGTCCGCCGTCGTTCTTTCCCAGTTTCCCCCTTCGGGAAGGGGCGAAGACGGCTATCTGACCATGAGCGAAATTTCCCGGCTGAACATCGCCGCCGATTTTGTGAATCTCTCGGCCTGTGAAACCGGACTGGGGAAGATATACCGGGGCGAAGGCGTTGTCGGCCTGACCCAGGCTTTTCTCGTGGCGGGTGCCAATTCCCTGTCAGTCTCACTCTGGCAGGTTTCCGATGAGTCGACCATGCAGTTCATGACCGGTGTCTATTCTCTTGTTGCGGAAGAAAAAATAAGCTACGCCCGGGCCATTTCGCGGATGAAGCGAGCTTTTATCAGGGACAATCGTTTCGCTAGTCCTTTCTACTGGGCTCCTTTTATATTTTATGGCAATTACGAGGCAGGATTATGAAAAAAAAACAGAAATGGATTCTCGTCCCTCTGCTGGCTCTGGCCTCTTTAGCCCTCGTTGTTATATTCCCTTTCTCCGGCATATCCGAACTGAAAAGCCGGGATCTGAGGGCATCTCTGGCAGGATTGAACGAGGCGTCGGCTCCTTTGACCATCGTAACCATAGATGACGAGTCCTTTGAGAAAATCAACATTCGCTGGCCCTGGCCCCGGCAGATCCTGGCCGAGTCTATAATCAATCTGAAGGATGCCGGAGCCTCGGTCATCGGACTGGATATTATGCTGGGCGACGGCGGGTATACAGCCGATGAGGACCGGGCTCTCGCCTCGGCTCTGAACTATGCCGGCAATGTGGTCCTTCCTGAAAAACGGGATGTCCGGGAGAGCGGCGGTTATGTCATAGATTATTTCGACAGGCCGCTCCCTCTCTTCGCAGAAGGGGCACAGGCTATCGGTTATGTCAACCTGATCATAGACAGGGACAATTTTGTCAGGAGAGTCCTTCCTGCAGACAGCTCTCTGGGTGAAAGTCACGAGGCATTCTCTTTCAAACTCTATCCTCAGGCTGCCCCGCTTCTCAATGTAGACAGAACCCTGCTTATAAACTATGCCCCGGCAGGGTCTTTTACTACCGTTCCCTTTCACAAGGTTCTGGACGGTTCAGCCGATCCTGAATTGTTCCGCGACAGGATAGTCCTCGTGGGGGCCTGGTTCAAGGAATCGCACGACAGATCTCTCACCCCCGTCGAAAGCAGCACCGGCCTGTACGGAATTGAGATTCACGCCAACATCGTCAATACCCTCTATACGGGCCGCTATCTCAGAGAGATCCCCGGAATGGTTAATCTGCTGATTCTCCTGCTCCTCTCTGCAGCCGGATCCCTGGCATTTATCCATTTGAGGCCTCTTGCCGGACTGATCACCGCTGCTGCGGCGGTTGTCCTTTTCAGTTTCCTGGCCTTTTTTCTCTACACCTCGATGGGAACTATCGTGGATATCTTCAACCCCCTTCTGATCATATTCATCACATGGCTCGGAGCCGTCCTCTACAATTATCTTATCGTCGAAAGGGAGAAAGCCCATGTCAGAAGGACCTTCTCCCGCTATGTCTCGGCGGAAGTGGTTAACAATATTCTCGACAGCGGCAATGCTATCGAGCTGGGAGGAGAATTGAGGGAAGTCGCCATATTCTTTTCCGATATCTGCGGTTTCACATCCATGTCGGAAAAAATGCCTCCCGACGAAATCGTGGAGATGCTCAACGAATACTTTACCGATATGACTGATATCATCTTCCAATACGGAGGAACGCTTAACAAGTATATCGGCGATGCCATCATGGCCATATACGGCGCTCCCGTAGCCATGGTAGACGCGTCGGAACGGGCCTTAAAGGCCTGTCTGGATATGCGGAGCAGACTGGAACGGTTCAACAGGGACAGAGCGGAGAAGGGAAAACCTCCCATCAGAATAGGGATGGGGATCCATAGCGGAAAGGTCCTTGTCGGCAATATTGGTTCGCCCCGGCAAATGGAGTATACTGTTATCGGAGACGCCGTGAATGTCTGCTCCCGAATAGAGGGGCTGACCCGCGATTTCGAAACCGACCTGCTCATCAGCGATGAGCTGTTTCAGAAAGTCGGTCATCTGGTGGAAGTCGAGACTATGGCCCCTGTGGCTGTTAAAGGAAAAAGCGATAAGATAATCGTCCATAAAGTGACAGGATTGAAAGAGGGAATCTGATATTGAGAAAGGCTATTGTTCTAATACTGCTTGCGCTGATCGCATCGACCACGGCTCTGACCGGAGAGAACGCCGTTCTACTCGAATGCCGGGGCCGGGTTCAGATCATCTCTTCGGGGAAATCCGCTCCTGCGATGACCGGTCAGAATCTCGAAACGGGAGATATCATCAGCACGGGAAGTGACGGAACCGCCCTGATTCTTCTGGCCGATGGCGCCGCCATAGAGCTTCTGCCCGACAGCAGGCTCCAGCTGGAGAACAGCCGGTCGGACCGGGACGGGAAGAAGAGCAGTCTGCTCGGCGAGCTCTGGAAGAGTATCAAAAGCAAATTCGCCGATGCGGAATATTCCAGCGCCCAGACCGGGGGAGTGGGGGCGCTCCGGGGGTCCGATAAAAAAGAGGAAATCCTCAATGATTATCTTACCCGAAACCTTTTAGAGGAAATGGAGGATAAGCTGAAGGATCTGGATGATCAGGATCTTACCCCTTATACATTGTTGATGATGAAAGCTCTTATCTACGAAATTTACGGCCAGTACGGCGATGCGGAATCGAACTATCTCTCCATGATCGAGATCGATCCTACCGAACCCCTGTCCTACAATCTGCTTGTCGATCTCTATATGAAAATCGATTGTTACAACCATGCCATTGAGATGGTCCGGAGCAGAAATGAGATTCCGGGAGAGTGAAATATCGGAAATTGTCGATTTCTCTTGCCATAGTTAACTATTATGATAAACATTAAAATATGAAGACAATGGATATAACAAGGGACCCCATCCCGAAACTGATCAGAGCCATAGCCGTTCCCGCGGCAATGGGGTTTTTCTTTAATACCATGTTCAATGTGGTGGATACCTATTATACAAGGTTCATTTCCACCGAGGCTCTAGCAGGGCTGTCTCTTTCTTTTCCGGTCTTTTTCATATTGGTCGCTTTCAGCCACGGTCTGGGAAGCGGAATACAGGGACTGGCTTCCAATGCTCTGGGTAAAAAAGATTCGGATGGAGCGGACCGCCTGGCTTATGCGGGGATCATCCTCGCCATCCTTTTCTCTATTCTTCTGGCTGTTTTCGGTATATTCGCCTCTGTTCCCGCCTTCAGTTTTATGGGCGCTCAGGGGCAGTCTCTTGAAGAAGGAGTCGTTTACATACGTGTAATCATGTCGGGACTACCCTTCTTTTTCCTGAACAACGGAATAAACGGTCTTCTCTCCGCCACGGGAGATACGAAAGCATTCCGTAATTTTCTTATTCTGGGCTTTTTTCTCAATCTGGCTCTGGACCCTCTTTTTATAATCGCCTTTGATATGGGAACGGCAGGACTGGCGCTGGCTACGGTGGTGGTTCAGGCCGTCGGAACGGTTTATCTGTGGGTAAGGCTGAGGCGGACAGGAAGCATTTCTTTCAGCAGGGGACAGAAAAAAGGCCATCCTGTGACCCTCTGGCCGTCCCTGCTCCATCAGAGTCTTCCGGCCAGCCTCAATTCCATGAGCATTGCCCTGGGGGTTTTTATTATAAACCGCTTTATCGTTCAGTTCGGGGGAGACGAAGCTATAGCGGGATACGGTGCGGCGATCCGCATAGAGCAGATTATTCTCCTGCCAACAATCGGACTCAATATGGCTCTGGTGACTCTTGCCGGGCAGAACCACGGAGCAAATCAGCCGGAACGAGTCCGCGAAGCCTATAATAAAACTGTACTCTACGGCCTTGCTATAATGGGAACGGGTATGGTTCTGCTGCTCTTTCTCCGACGACCTCTCGTTGCTGTTTTTAATCCCGTAGAGGCCGTCATCGCCGCCGGAGCGGGATATCTGCTTATAGAAATTGTCGCCATGCCGGCCTATGTCCTGCTCGGAACGGGAAACTCTCTTTTGCAGGGGCTTAAGAAACCCGGTCTGATTTTCTGGGTAGGGCTTTTCAGGCAGATTATCTTTCCGCCCATTCTTTTCTATCTGCTGGGAACGGTTTCCGGCCTCGGTTTACAAGGCGTCTGGTGGGGGATCGTCATCTCTGTCTGGGGCGGGGCGCTCCTTATGTTTTTCCGGGCAAGGCTTATGATCTCTTCCTCTGACAGCAATATATAGACATTTATGTTTCCCTGACCGGATTGAGGAACAGCAGGGAATGGTCAAACCGATTTCCCATGTATCTCTCTATGAATTCCTTTTCAGCCCGTCCCGTTTCTCCCCTGAAGGAAATGTCTTCGATCAATCCCTGTTTTACAGTGATCAGACATTCCGATCCGTTGCCGGGCACAGCAGCAGGGCTGGCAAAAGTAAAGGTCGGAGTTTTTCCGAAAGTCCACTCCCAGCCGGAAAATGTTGCGCGGATATCTTTTATCTCTTCCCTGTTCTCTATATCTGATAACTTCAGGTTTACTATTTCGACCTGACTGTTCCGGGAAGCCGAAGCCTTTTCAATTATGGACTCACAAATTTCCCTATAGACCAATTGATTGTTGTAGTAGAGGATATTAGTCACTTCAGAGGGGATGGAAGCGGTTCCTCTGCTATTCATTGAAGGGGACTTGTAATCTTTTTTTAACAGGTATCGGTTCAGATTTTTCAGGTCTGTCTCGATCAGGAGAGTTCCATGATGCAGAGCTCTTTTTGCTGTGTACCGCCCGGCGCTGCCAGAGATTTTTTTCCCATCGATATAGATATCATTCCTTTCTCCCTGAGCAGCTTCTATACCAAGCGACGTCAGCGCGGCGACGACAATAGCGGTTTTTTCCTCTTTTATCAGTCTGTCCTTATTTTCTATAAATGAGAAATTCATATTCCCCTGATCGTGATATACCGTTCCACCGCCGCTCTCCCGTCGCACAAGTGTTACTTCATCAGCTTCCATTTTCCGTAAATCACATTCCAACCAGGGGTTCTGAAACCGTCCCAGAATAACTGAAGGAGCGTTTCGGTAGAAGAGCAGAACATCAGAGTTTTTGAGGTCCTCTCTCTTCAGAAGCCATTTTTCTATGGAGAGATTGGTAAAGGGATCGGTTGCTTCCGAAAAAAAGACTTTCATATCCTGTCAGTATAAATGGCTTTCACAAAGTTTACATTCCTTTTCCGCCGTGTTATTTCAGATCGGTAGGAGGTGCGCTGTCAGGTCAGAAATTCAAGTATGAATCCCTCTGCGGCGAGGATACAAATTTCAGACTGATTCAAAATTATCTTGCCTATTCCCTACAGCTTTTCTATGTTCTATCTATGAGTACAATAATGCGTATTGAGAATCTGAGGAAAAACTACGGAAATGTTCAGGCCGTGCAGGATATCAGTTTTTCCATAGATGAAGGCATATGTTTCGGACTTCTCGGTCCCAACGGGGCGGGAAAGACGACGACCATTGAAATGATGGAAGGAATTCTGACCCCCACATCAGGCCGGATCTATTTCCGGGACAGTGAGATCGATCATCATTTTAAAAAGAAAGTGGGCATTCAGTTTCAGAATACGGCGCTGCCCGAGTTTATTACCGTAAAGGAAACTCTGGAAATGTTCAGAGCCCTTTATCCCGATCCCCGGAGTCTGGACGAAGTTGTGGAAATCTGTTCCCTCTCGGACATTCTCAACCGGGACAACAGAAAGCTCTCGGGAGGACAGAGGCAGAGGATGCTTCTGGGACTGGCCATCATTCCGAGGCCCGAAATGGTGTTTCTCGATGAACCGACCACGGGACTGGATCCCCAGGCCAGACGGAACTTCTGGCAGCTGATCGAAAATATCAAATCGGAGAAAACGACGGTTCTCCTGACGACTCATTATATGGAGGAAGCGGAAATCCTCTGTGACAGAATTGCCATTATGGACCACGGGAAGCTTCTGGAAATCGACAGTCCCGATAAACTGCTGGAATCTCACTTCGACGGGGCGCTGGTTCGGCTGCCCCACGGCGGGGCGGAGCCCGGGGGAATAGAGGGGTCGGAAGTGAAGGGCGAGTTTCTGGAGATATCCACGGCGAACCTCGATAGGACCATGAAGGATCTTCTGGCTTCGGGGCTGAATCTGGAAGGGCTCAGCATTAAAAAGCCCAATCTGGAAGATCTCTTCCTGAAGCTGACCGGCGAGTCTTTGCGGTCATAAAAAAGGGATAATCGAATATGAATAAATTTACAGCCATCGTATATGCCAGAACAATGGAATTCGTCCGTGACAGGGGGACGCTTTTCTGGAATCTCCTCTTTCCCGTCGTGCTCGTCGTAGGCTTTTCCTTCGCATTCAGCAGCAATGGCGAATCGCAGTTCAAAGCGGGGGTGCTGGAAAATTATACAGCTCCTTCGGGATCCTTTCTCACTTTGCCCGCTGTGGACACCATAGAATACGCCGACAGCGGGCAGGCTCTGGAAAAGCTGAGACGTCATCAGATCGATATTTTTGTTGACGGAGAGGCCGGGACTTATTATCTGAACGAAGAGTCTCCTTCAGCCGGGATCCTCCGCCGGCTCAGCCGGGCCGATCTGGCAAACTACGCCGAAGAGCAGGTGTCCGGTGAAGCGGTGCGCTATGTGGACTGGCTGGTTCCCGGCGTCATCGGCATGAATATGCTCTTCAGCTGTATGTTCGGCGTGGGGTTCGTAATCGTCCGATACAGAAAGAACGGCGTGCTCAAAAGAATGAAAGCGACACCCGTTACGCCCTTTACGTTTATTACAGCGCAGATGGCCAGTCGTTTTCTCATCGTTCTCATTACATCGATCACCGTTTTTGCAGGGACAAATCTCTTTCTGCATTTTGTGGTAAACGGTTCCTATCTGCTGCTGATTCTTCTGACGATGCTGGCCATACTCTGCATGCTTTCTTTCGGATTAATCTTCGCCGCCAGGATAAAGAGCGAGGAACTGGCCAACGGGTTAATGAATCTGATTACTTTTCCCATGATTATTTTCTCCGGAGTGTTTTTCTCTCTGGAAGGGACACCCGAGGCAGTTCAGAAAATATCGCTCTTCTTTCCCCTGACTCATTTTATCGACGGAGCCAGGTCCATTATGATTGATGGAGCGGGATTGGTTCAGATCCTGCCGAATCTGGGAATTCTGACTGCTATGACGGTATTGTTTCTGGTGATTGCGTCCCTGCTTTTCCGGTGGGAATAATTCCTGAGAAGAGGTGGAAACGACTCTCTTTCATTCCAGAAGCAGAAGACCCTGAAAGGAGGAAATCTCTTCGGGGAATGACCAGGATTCCAAATAATTCCCCATCTCATCAAAATGAAGAAGCTGTCGTCCTTTATGACCATTATCCGGACCGTGCCCCTGCCAGTTCGCCACCAGAATAGACTTATCTTCGGCAATGGAAAAACAGGCGTAGAAAAAGGGTTCAACTTCCGCAGGGACGGAGTCTTTCCCCCCGAATACCTGTACCAGCTTTCCCGAAAGGGAAAATCTGGCCATAAAAGCACCGTATCCGGCGGATACCAGAATGCTGTCATCGGTCACACGGCTTTGCCAGGCGTGGAGAAATCCCTTTGCAGCAAGCGTCCCTTTCATTTGAAGCCCGCTCGTGCAGATCCTGATCCTGTCATTGGTGGAAAGGAGATACAGGTTCTCATCTGTCCGGGTCATCAGCCTCACATAATCGCCTTTGCAGGACCGGGCGTCGATTACCCTGTCTTCGCGATCCAGTGTCAGTACCGTGACGCCTTTATGTCCTTCCAGGTTTAATCCGGTAATCAGTGTGGTGCCGTCCGGTCCGGAATTGGCCGAGGTGACACCGGTCCAGCTCCGGCAGTCATGGATGATCTCTCCGCTGTCGATCTCTGCAATGCAGTATCCCCGGTCGTAACCGATCAGGATTCTGTCCCCGTCGATCCTTTCGAGGGCGCGGGCGGTCGGATAGTCCGCCAGAGATCTTTTCCAGCTGATGCCTTTCCCGCTCGTATTGCCCCTCAGGAGATTCTGTTTTCCTTCATCAATGGCTATGAATTCGTAGTTTTCTTTCATAATTCCAAAAACAGGGGATCCGCCTGTCCCGATCTGATAACCAGAACGGAGGAGCCCTTTTCCGCCTTTACTGTGATTTCCGATTTGCCGTTGCACATCTGGACCTTCTCCGATCCTCTGACCGTTCCAAGGTTTCTGATCATCTGACCCTTACCGGCGAGAGAATAATAGACGTACTCACCGTAATCCAGACAGGTTTTTCCCCGGCCATCGGTCATTTTAACCGAAATCCGGTATGTATTTGAATCCTCTTCGGCAATATCGGCCAGAAGAACGGCCGGATTTCCCCATTTTTCGCTGTGGTAGGCAAAACTGATATGGTCTTCCAGTTCTTCATTCACGGCCAGCGCGCGGAGTTCGTGGATCCCCGATGACAGTTCTGCGGTCCAGCGCAATCCCGCCGCGGGAAAATCCTGTGAATCCCTGGTTTTGACTCCGAGGCTCCGGCCGTCGAGAAACAGCTCCACCCGGCGGCAGTTGGAGTAAACGCGAAACTCCTTTTCTTCCTTTTCCCCGCCCCAGCGGTCCGTCCAATTGTGGCCGAATATTCTGATCATGGGAACATTCGACCAGAAAGATTGAACGACGTAGAAGGATTCTTTCGGGGTCAGGTCCCTTTCCACGACCCCCTTCTGGTTGACATAGGGGAGGGGATTCTCCGGCCTGAGCGGTGTCGCGAAATCTTTGAAAGGCCAGAAAGCCGATCCGGTCAGATCCGCCATAGTCTCCTGTTCTTTCAATGTCCAGTCGAAGAGATCGCAGGCGTAGTTTTCCGACCAGTTCCCGTCTTTTGATACCCGTGATATACCTCCGTACAGAGATGCGTCGCTTCCCCTTTCGTCGGTGCCCACTCCGGTCCTGAGGTGTTCCAGTCCCTCGTAGGGATCTTCTGAGAACCGTCCGCTGTGGCTTGAAGCGCCCCATTCAGCGTGGAAAAATCGTTCCGTTTCGCCTATATGTTTCAGAGTCGCCTCTTTGTACTCCCTGTAGTGGCCGCGATACCAACCGGCCCAGATTGACGGTGAATAAATATCGGGAATGTCTTTGCAGAAATCACAGCGGCGGATTGCCGTCATTCTTGTATTATCAAGTCTGTGTGATAGTTCATGCAGTTCATTCATATATTGCCTGATAGCTGTTTCGTCGAAATCTTCAAAATCCCCCGGCCAGTCATTCTCGTTACCCAGTCCCCAGATAATGACGGAGGGATGGTTGTAATGCTGTTCTATCATATTCTTCAGCATGGTCCGGCCCATCTCTCTGTACGATTCATTGCCCAGTCCGCCGCGGCACCAGGGAATCTCCTCCCAGACCAGCAGGCCGAGGCTGTCGCATAAATCCAGAACCTGCGTAGATTGCTGATAGTGGCCGAGGCGGATGAAATTCGCTCCCATGGCTTTGATCATCCGCATTTCCTGCCCGATCAGTTCCGGAGGCATCACCGCGCCCAGTCCGGCGTGGTCTTCATGCCTGTGGGTCCCTTTGAGCAGAAGCCTCCCGCCGTTGAGAAAAAAAGGGCCTTTTCTGCGGAATTCAAAGGATCGGAATCCGAATCTCTCTGAGTAAGTCTGCCGCCATCGCGACTCCTTATCTTCCAGTGTGATCCGGGCGCTGTAGAGCTGCGGATTTTCCGGCGACCAGAGCGCGGGACCGCTCAGGCTCTTTTTCAGATCGATGTGTCCCGATGTCATTGTCCTTTCGGACCAGACCGCGGCTCCGGCCGGGTCGAGAATCTCAAGAGTCAGGCGGACGTCTCTATCGATGCGGTTAAGTTCAGCCGATATATGCAGTTCAGCCGAAAGGTCTTCTTTTTCAATGAGCGGTGTAATATGCAGCGTCTTTATATAAACTTCCGGTTCGTATAGAAGTTTCACTGTCCTGTACAATCCTCCGTAAATGGTAAAATCCGAGAGATCGGAGGGAATGCGCTGGACATCACGTCCGTTATCGCAACGGACTGACAGTCTGATTTCTTCAGGCGACTCGGACAGGAAGTCGGTAATATCGACTTTCCATTCATCGTATCCGCCTCTGTGTTCTCCTGCTTTGCGCTGGCCGATGTATACCTGGCTGTCCTGGCCGGCTCCTTCGAAATGTAGAAGGGTTCTTCCCCCCGGGAAGGGGTTTTCCGGCTTAATGGTTCTCCGGTACCACCCCGGTCCCTGATAGTAGGTGGCGTCGGGGGCAACGGCGTCGAGGGCGTTAAAGCAGTGGGGGAGCGAGACTCTCTCCCAGAGAAGTGCGTCTTCCGCATCTCCCTTTTTTACGGGACGGCAGGCTTCCCATATTCCGCCGAGATCTCCTTTATGGAATTCCCAGAGGTCGGTCAAATTCGTTTGTGTATCAGATTTCATTTCAAGTCCAGATAAAGTCGCTTTTTCCCGAAGCGCGCAGTACCGCTTCGAAGTAGTAGTAATCTCCGTAGGGGAGCATGGCCGAAGCCCAGTATCCGCCTTTTTTCGCGTGGCTGGCTCCCTGACTCAGTAACCCCTGGGACTGGGGATCGCCAGTTAAATCGCAATGTTCTTTCAGGCCGTCGAGCATTTTCAATCCGAATCCTCTATACAGTTCCGCATCGGGAGATTTTTCTTCCTCAAGGATCTGTGAGAGACTCAGAAATCCCGCGCTCAGTATGGCTCCGGCTGAAGAATCTTTGACCTGCGGAGCTTCCGGCGGAATGGAAAAGTCCCAGGGGGGGACATTGTCTTCCGGGAGATTGCCGATGACATAATCGGCAAGCTTTCTGGCGGATTCCAGGAACAAAGAATTACCCGTGTTGATATAGGTCTGGCAGAAACCGTGGACGGCCCATCCCTGGCCGCGGCTCCAGCAGGATTCGGCGCTCCATCCCTGATGTGTCGAACCGCCTATGGGAACTCCCGTAACAGGATCGAAATCGTAACAGTGATAAGTGCTGCCGTCGTCACGGATTATGTATTTTGCCATGGTAGCCGCATGCTCCGTGGCGATTTCGGCATAGGCTTTTTCTCCGGTCTGCCTTGCTGCCCAGTAGAGGAGCGATATATTTTCCATGGAATCGATAATCATTTTCCCGCTGGCTATGCGGTTCCACTCTTTGTCGCCGGGCTTCGGATTCCAGGCCAGGATGAAACGTCCGTGCCATTGAAAGCGGCTTCTGAGAATATCAGCAGCCCTGAGCGCTCTGTCCCTGGCTTCTCTGTCCTCTGTCAATTTGAAGTCCCAGACGGAACTCATGAGAAAGAGAAAGCCCACATCGTGGTGGAGCCACCGGGGCGTTGTAAGCATTTTCGCAAAAGCCGGGCTGTGGACGCGGGCCGCCTCAAGATACTTTTTATCTCCCGTCCAGTCATAGGCCAGCCATAACTGACCGGGCCAGAAGGCCTCGGTCCAATAGTGCTCTTTTGTGTAGTGCCAACCGGGATGAAGGTCTCCCATGCCGATTTCAGGCCTGCGGTTTCCGTGAACGGATATGGCTCTGTCCAATACTGTCAGTATGCTGCGGGCCATGTTTTCATATTTCATAAAGCTATCCTTTCATCCCGTTGTCATCTCCGGCTGGCCCCCCGGCTTTTGCGGGGAGCCATCGGCTTGTCTTATTTCTTTCTGTCGTAAGCCGCCTGATAGATAGCTGTCACTTCTTTCAGTCCCATATTGTTCAGCTCTGCGAATATCTTTGTAAGATCAGCAGTTTTATCAGCGCCTATAAGGGCCCTGGAACTCATTTCAGCTGTGTAGAGGTTGATCTGGCTGAGCTTGTCATCGATAACCATCTGCTCATCTTCGGTGAAGCTGAGAATGGGGAACTCTTCTTCTATGAAGTTATCCATATAGTCGATACGGGCCGCTGTCGCGATAGCATTGGCGAACTGTTTCTCGTATTCGATGTCCTGCTGCAGACCGATTTTCCACTGCATGCCGTTAGTTACGAGAGCTTCGTGGAAGCCCATGTCGGGGTTTTTTGTAATTTTATCCGTGTATAGGGGTTTTCCGCCTTCCAGAACATAGGTATCGTTTTCCACTCCGAAGTTCACATATCGGCTGCCTTCGGGACTGAAAATGTAATCCATCATTTTAATCGTGGCGATTGGATCGGGATTGCTGTGGCTGATAGACCATCCGCCGTCTCCCCGGACTTTGCTCATCTGTATTCTGGTAAAAGGTCTGTCGGCTGTTCCCACGGGAGGCGCCATATGGCGAAGATTGAAACCGGGTATATCCGATGCGAGAGTATCATTGAGGCTGGCTGTTGAAGCGAACCAGTCATGAATGGCTCCAGCCTGGTCTTTGCCGAGCAGGTCGTTACGGGGATTGCCCGGTCGGGTGAGGATTTCCTGATCAATCAGCTTTTCTTTATAGAGTTTGGCTATGTATTTGAGGAAATCGAGGTACTGCGGTTCAGAGGGACCGTAAACGACCTTTCCGTTCCTGAGGACCCAGCCCGTATCGGCATCGAAAGCATAAGCGAGAGCTCCGAGGTTGTAGAAGGCGTCGTCGCCGCGGCGGCGGAAAATCATGGGGATTTCGTCAGCTTCGCCGTTTCCGTTGGGGTCTTCGTTTTTAAATGCCAGGAGAACTTCATACAGTTCGTCGGTTGTGGTCGGAACATCTTTTCCAACAGCTTCCAGCCAGTCGTAACGGATAAACCATCCGCGTGCCGCATTGAGCGCCGACAGCATGGGGATATAGTAGATATTTCCATCGGAAGCCATAAGCGATTCCCTTACCTTGGGATCGTCGAGAATGGCGGCTTTCAGGTTGGGCGCGTGCTCTCTGATCAGGTCTTCAAGGGGAAGGAATGCTCCCTGAGTTCCGAATTTATTTACAGAGGAAAATCCGCTTTTCCCTTCATAGTAAGCCATGACATCGGGAAGATTGCCTGAAGTCATAATCAGATTGAACTGTTCGTCTTTCACTTCCGTGCTGATTAATTGCCAGTTGAGGCTGGTTCCCGTTGCTTCTTCGATACCTTTCCAGTTCGCCAGCGATTCGGTATCGACCTGAAGTTCCGCTGCTTTCACAGCCCAGACGTCCAGATCCACGGTTCCGCCGGAAGAAACGGCTGCTTCCTGATTACCTGCAGCAAAGGCTGAACCGATAGTCATAACCATAAGTAGAGGAATAAGTGATTTTTTCATTGAGACTCCTTTTCCGGGTAATCCCGGTATATTCAAAATCCCGGATAACGGGGGATTTTTACTGTTTTTTACCCTTTGACAGAGCCGAGGGTGGCTCCCTTCACAAAATATTTCTGAATGAAAGGATAGATGACTGCTATGGGCAGCGTCGCCAGAACGATAGCGCCGTATTTTATGACTTCCGCGTTGCTACCGCCTCTGTTGAGGCTGGCATCCATTTCCTCCCCCATGGAGGCCAGAACGATAAGCTCTCTCAGGACGACCTGGAGGGGGTGTTTCGTTTCGTCCCTGAGGAAGATCATGGCCCAGAAGTATCCGTTCCAGCGGTTGATTCCGTAATAGAGGCCTATGGTCGCCAGAGCGGCTCCGGAGAGAGGCAGAACGATTTTGAGCAGAATGGTGAACTCGTTGGCGCCGTCGAGCCGGGCCGCTTCGAACATCTCTTCGGGCATCTGCTGGAAAAAGGATCGTAGAAGTATGATGTAATAGGGGAAGGCGGCGAAAACGATCAGGATCGCCAGTCTCGTATCGAGCAGATTCAGTCCCCGGACCACCAGAAAGAGAGGGATCATCATTCCCGTTGCAGAGATGAACATGGTCAGGGAAATGAAGATATTGATGAATTTATAGCCGTTAAAACCTCTCCGCGACATGGGATAGGCTGCCAGAACGGTTATGGCCAGATTAACCCCTGTTCCGAAAAGCGTGTAGAAAATCGTATTGGCATAGCCCTGCCAGATTCTCTCGTTTTTGAACAGGATTTTATACCCTTCGAAGCTGAGCGGTCCTTTGGGGAAAAAGGTCACCTGATTTCTTATGACCATATCGGGATCGGAAATCGAGGCGGATATGGTAAAGAGAAAAGGGTAGAGCATGACAGCGCATATGAGGATAACTGCCGCGGCCACCAGAGTGGACCAGAACAGTTCCATTTTACCAGAGGGACGATTCACTTTTCATTCTCCTTGCGATGGCGTTTGATGACAGGACGAGAACCAGGGCGACAAAGGTTTCGAATAACCCGACCGCTGTGGCATAACTGTAGTCGGCGTTGACCAGTCCTCTCCGGTAGACCAGTGTGCTGATTACTTCCGATGTGTCGAGAATGACGTCATTCTGAAGAAGCAGAACCTGTTCGAAACTGATGCTGATGATTTTCCCCACTTTGATGATGAACATGATGACTATGGTGGGTATGATTCCCGGAAGGGTGACATGGCGCAGCTGCTGGGGCCTGGAAGCTCCGTCGCACCGGGCTGCCTCATACAGTGTGGGATCGATAGCCGACAGCGCCGCCAGATAGATGATTGCGGCAAAACCCGATTCCTTGATGATCCTCAGAGAGGTGAAAATGCCCCAGAAGTATTTGGATTCCTGCATAAAATAGATGCTGTCCAGACCGAGCTTCATGCGGAAGGCATTTATGACGCCGGTGCTGGGAGACAGCATGTTCAGAGCGATTCCGGCCACGACGACGTAGGAGACGAAGTGGGGGAGCAGCGTCACGGTCTGGGTCGCTTTTTTGAATGTTTTGTTTCCGATGCCGTTCAGAAGCAGCGCCAGAATAATCGGCGCCGGAAATCCGAAGGCCAGATCGAACAGCCCGATCATCAGCGTGTTTCTCAGCACTCTACCGAAATAGATGGAGGAGAAGAACTGGCGGAAATACTCGAATCCCACCCAGGGGCTTCCCGCAACGCCTCTGAAAGGACTGTATCTTTGAAAAGCTATAATGACGCCGCCCATGGGCAGGTATTTGAAGAGCACAAAATAAAGAAGTACGGGAATCAGCATGATCCACAGTTCCTTCTGGTTGATAAGGCTCTTTTTCTTAAGTTTGTTCCTTGTCATAAGGAAAGAATATCACATTGTGATGATTTGTCAACTATTTGTAATAAAAATTGTGCAACACAATTATATGGCCGATCTTTTCTGCCAGCAGGATCTTCTGATAACCAGGCTTGTTTCCGAAACCCCTTTTTCGCTGCAGGGCGATGTCCTGGTAATCAATTCCTTTAAAAGAGACAGGGAGCTGCAGATCAGCTGGTTCCGGTTCACTTTGACAGTCGTGAGCGGAGGAGCGGCCATTTCGGCCATGAAAAGGTCATCGAACCCGCTGACCGACACTTCCTCGGGGACGCGGATATTCTGCTGATGCAGAAGGTCGTATATTCTCAGGGCGCAGATATCGTTATAACAGAGGATCGCCGTAGCACCCTTATCAATCAATTCTTTCAATTTCAGAGAGTCTTTGTTTGTTCCCGGAGTAAAATGGAATTCGGATATTTCCGGTTTGGCGTTCCGGCAGTTTTCCACCAGCGTGTTTCCGATTACCTTCAGTCTGTTGTCGTAGACCGATGTCATTTCAAATTCATTGGAAAAGGCGAAAATGTATTTTTCATGGCCCAGACTGGCTACATAGGCTGAAAGCTGTTCCAGGCCTCCGTTATCCATCATGACAGAGCCTATTCTCCCGGAGAAGTCTTTGTGGATCGACCTGTTGATCATAACAAGAGGGATATCGTTCTCTTCAAGAAAATCGAGATAGCAATCGGGAAGACTCCCCTGAACGAGTGTCCCTTTTGATCGCAAAAGGATATTTTTCGTCTCTTCCGGAAGAACCGTCTCTCTTTTATCGTATACCAGAAGGTGGGGTTCCATTCCCTCTTCTTTCATTTCATGGAGATAATTCAGATAGAGCTCTTTCCCGTGGTAGCCGACGGCCGTATCTTCTCCGCGCAGATATGATGATCGGGCTTTATCGATCAGCATGGGTATTTCCGGTCCCGCCAGAGCGCTCTTCTTTCCCGTGACGAGGGATCCGGAACCCTGCCGGGAAGCGATAATACCCAGTCCGGCCAGATGCGTGGTCGCCTTGTTAGCCGTCTGGGGACTGACGCGGTACATTTCCGCCAGCTTCCTCACTGTCGGAATCGCTTCGCCTTCTTTCCAGGTCCCCCTGTTTATTTCCTCAATAATCAAATCGGCAATCTGTATATATTTTTTACTGCTCTGTTCCTGTTTCATTCTTATATGATGGTTTGATTGCTATATTGTGTCAAGAATTATGCAGTACAATTATTTTATTTGTGATGAAATTAACTTTGAGAAAGTGTTTGTCATAAGATTCATTTACCCGTATATTATAGGAGCTTCACCCAGGAGGGTTTATGGATTTTTCAGACATACGTTCCTATCCGGAAAAAATATTCTCCACATACTGGAATAAGGTTATTGAGGATCCCCATTTTAAAGTCCTTCTGGAACACCTGAGCAGTCATCACCATAACATCAGGAATATTGTATCATCTCTTAAAAGCTATGATCAGTTCAAGAATCTGATGATCCATATGGTCGATCTGCTGGTAAAGAAGACAGTGGAAGAAATTTCCTTCAGCGGCACGGGCGAACTGAAGAAACCTTCCAAAAGCGGGTCCATATTCATCTCCAACCACCGGAGCACCTCTCTTGATCCCATTCTGTTCAACTATATGCTTCACAGCGAAACCGGCAACACGGCCTATAATGCCGCAGGCGATAATCTTCTCAACACCTCCTGGCTTGGACACCTGATCCGGCTGAACAGGGGCTTTATCGTTAAGCGCAATGTGGAGGATATGGATGAGAAACTGCATGAAGCGGAAAAGCTGTCCCATTATATCCACTCGCTTGTGAAAAAGGGGAGAAATGTATGGATCGCCCAGCGCAACGGCAGAGCCAAAGACGGAGATGACAGGACGGATTCGGCGGTGCTGGCCATGCTTAAGCTCTCGCACAAAGATAAAAACTGGGAGGACTTCAGCCGGGAAATCCCTCTTGTGCCTGTCAGTATGAGCTATGAGGAAATACCCCTCGACACTTTTATCATCCGCGACCATCTGGGCTTGGCTGATACGCAGGATTCCCGGAGGGACAGCGGCCAGATTCTGCGGGAAATCGGTGAGAAAAAACGGAAGATCCATATCCATATTTCCCCGCGGGTAATCGGCGTGAAAAGAGCCGAGCTGGTAAGGAAGCTGGACGAAAGCATCATCAGCGGCACAAAAATCTGGGAATCAAACAATTATGCAGCCCGTCTTCTCCATAGGCTGGATTCCATAAAAGACAAGCCCGTCCGTTGGCTGAAAGAAAAATTGAGTTCACAGGACGAGTCTTTGCAGAATGCTTTAATCAGGCTTTACGCTGCGCCGGTAATCAATAGAATGAAACTGGACTGATACTGTTTCCCATGATCCACCACACGACAAAATTCAACAGCGACATCCACTACCGCTTTGAAACGGAAATCATATACGAATCGGACAGCACTCTGGTTGTGTATACCCCCAGCGACACTCCGCTGAAAAGCTACAGAGGCGCATTTAATACCCATACCCATATTCTCATGTTCTATTTCAGGGACCGGTATCACAATATCCATATTCATTGGAATCCCGACTGGACTCCCCGGATGCATTACGTGAATATCGCTTCCAAGGCGGACTGGGACAGTGAACGGGTCTCGGCCATCGACCTGGATCTCGATCTGATCCGTTTTTATAATAGTGATGAGATTATACTGGATGATGAGGACGAGTTCGAAGAGAACAGCTCTCGATACAGTTATCCCGCAGATCTGATCGAACGGTGCCGCGATGAAGCGCGGATAATCCGGAAAGATATGAGTTCCCGCAAGGGGATCTGGAGCGATGATATATTCAGCTGGCGCCCCGGCGTTTCCCTACCGGAATACAATCTTCCCTGACCTGGAGGAACCATGAAAAGCATTGTATATATAGCCGCCAGTCTCGACGGTTACATCGCTGACAGAAATAATAATCTAGACTGGCTCGAAACAATATCCAACCCCGATAATATCGATACTGGTTTCAGTGATTTTCTGGGAAGAGTGGATGCCATTGTCATGGGTCGCAATACTTTCGAAAAAGTACTGTCCTTTGGCATCGACTGGCCCTATCCCGTCCCTGTTTTCGTTTGTAGTACCATGTTGAAAGAGGTTCCTGATGAACTGAAATCGTCAGTCAGAATCATTTCGGGAAGTCCCGGGGAGATCCTCAGCCGTCTGGAGAAAGAGGGGTTTACAAATCTCTATATAGACGGAGGCCGGACAATACAGAATTTTCTTGCTGACGATCTTATAGACGAGATGATCATTACAACTATACCGGTTCTGCTGGGCGGCGGTATTCCTCTGTTCGGAGAGCTCGACAACCAGCTGGATTTTCAGCTGGTTTCGAGCGAGATTCTTTTAGGCCAGATGGTATCATCGCGTTTTATGAGAAAACCTCTTCAGGATCAATGATTGTCCCCGTCCAGCAGGCTGCCCAGCATTCCGAGCGCTGATCCTTCGCCTTTTCGACTTCCGCCTGCAGAAGGGGCATGACGGATGATTCTGTCGGCCAGCCGGGAGAAGGGGAGGCTCTGCAGGTAGACTGTTCCGTATCCGCTCAGGGTTGCCAGGAATAGTCCCTCGCCTCCGAAAAACATGGATTTGAGGTTTCCCGTCTGCTCTATCGAGTAATCTATTCCATCGGTAAAAGCGACCAGACATCCTGTATCGAGGCGGAGCTTTTCCCCGTGCAGTTCTTTTTTAATAATGGTACCGCCGGCGTGGAGAAATGCTTTTCCATCTCCCTCCAGCTTCTGGAGAATAAATCCTTCTCCTCCGAAAAAACCGGTGCCGATTTTTTTATTAAGAGTTATCGAGACCTTGGTGCCCAGGGCCGCGCAGAGAAAGGCATCTTTCTGACAGATCAGTCTGCCGCCAAGCTGTCTCATGTCCAACGGGATGATTTTTCCCGGATAAGGGGCGGCGAAGGCCACTCTTTTCTTTCCCATGCCCCGATTGGTGAAATGGGTCATAAACAGGGATTCCCCGGTGAGAACCCGTTTTCCAGCGGAGAAAAGTTTTCCCATTACGGATTCGTTTGCCTCGGAACCGTCGCCCATTTTCGCTTCGAACTGAATCCCTTCCTCCATCCAGTTCATAGCACCCGCTTCAGCTATAACTGTTTCTCCGGGATCGAGTTCCACTTCCACAGTCTGCATATCGTCGCCGAATATCTCATAGTCAATTTCATGGCTTATCATTCTTTTTCACTTCCTGTTCCCGCAAAGGTAATATGATCTCTACTGTATTACCATTTCCCGAAAATTCAAGACGATTTTCAAAAATGAGTTTGGCCATGGCCACTCCGCGTCCGTGAACATTAAAAATCGTATCGGGATCGAGCCTCAGGAAATTGTTGTAATCAAATCCGGACCCTCTGTCGGAGATTGAGATTTTTATGGAATCCGATGTCTTTTCAAATATCACTTTGACTGTTTTATCAATGTTCTCAGGAGCGTTCAAACGGTTCCGTATCTCTTCGTCAAACCGGTCATCCATTATCAGCTCTTCTTTCATATCGTAACCGATTCCGAGGTTCCCGTGTTCAATGGCATTGAGGAGCAGTTCCGACAAACCTATGGATGCTTTGTCATAGTCTGTGTATTGCGTAAAGAACGAGGCAACCCTGAGAGCTTCTCCCGGAGCCTTCAGCTCTATCTCCCCTTTTTTCAGAAAGTCGGTAATGCTGCATTTGTTCACCTGCAGGGATTCTTTGACCAGGCGGAGATTCTCATAGTCGAAAATGGCTTTTTTCAGAATCGTTATAAGAACCTTCAAACTATAGGGCTTTGTCATATAGTAAAACGCTCCGGCTTCAATTCCCTCGATAACGCTTTCCTTGTCTTTTTTTCCTGTCTGCATAATGACAGGTATATCAAGATAGGCTTCCTTCTGTTTTATCTTTTTCAGCAGTTGAATTCCTGTGATAGAGGGGAGAACCCAATCGAGAATGATCGCAGAGACGTCCTGATTCTCTTCCAGCAGTTTCAGTCCGGTTTCACCTTCATTCGCCGGAATCGGCTGGTATCCCTCCATTTCCAGAAAGTCCGATAATATGGTAATCAGCGTGGGATCATCATCTATGATGAGAATTTTATGGCTGGATTTTGACATCTTTTCTCCTTGCGGTTGAATAGAGATCCGGTATTTGCAACTAAGATTTCAGTTTAATTGTAGTCGGTGGACAATCTCCTTTCAAATTATAAGGAGCTCTTTCCCGGGGGGAGCGGAAAAAACATAGAGACCTTTTCCCGGATTTCATCATATCCCTTTTTCCTCTGCAGCTGCCGTTTTTCCATTATGGGAATGGATACGAAGACGAACTGGCAGAGCATGAGAAGGGGAGCGAATCCTATCCAGAATTTTTCCGGTACCGCCGCCAGAGAGAAAAAGTAGAGACTGAACCAGAAGAGGACTTCACCGAAATAATTGGGATGGCGGCTGTACTTCCATAAGCCCCTGCGGATCGGAGTCTCCTTATCTGCCGATTTTCTATGTCCGGCAAGTTGAAAATCACTGAGCCATTCAAAGAAAACTGCCGTCAGAGCTGTTCCCAGTGCAATAAAATCCATAAAATTCAGCGGAGACTGAAGAGATGTCAGGACGAAATAGGCGGGAACTGAACTGATAAAAACGAGCAGGGTCGGGAAAAGGTGAAGACCGATCAGACTGATTATCCAGTAGAAAGGTCCGGTACTTTCCCTGAGGGAAATAAAGCGCCAGTCCTCGTGATTCAGACCGGGCCATGAAAGCGCCCAGTTTGCTGTCAGCCGCAGAGCCCATAATAAAGTGACGGACAGAAGAAAAACCGCACGCAGCGAAATGTCCTGATTTAATTGTCCCGATGTTGTCCATATCAGGAAAAGAACCGGCGGAGCCACGCTCCAGAAAGCATCGTAACAGCTGGAATTGCCGGAAATAAGGCTGAAAAGAAAAATGATTCCCGATGCGGACAGATCGGCGATCAGGGTTTTTAACAGCAGGGGCATATCGGCCGGTACCGCCTGCCATGCGAACCACCCCGCTCCTGAAGCGGTCCCATAGGCAATGAGGATGAAAATCATGGAGAGAGATTTGGAACTCTTAATTTTATTCATCATTTTTCCTTTGCGCCGCCCGCGGGCCGGACATTGATAATGACACCGGACAGATGCGCCATAAGAGAGAGCCTTTCAACATGATCGGTTCCTGATGGTATGAGATAGTTCACATTAGCTCCGCCGGTCTGCGAGGCTCTGGACAATCCGTCGGCGCTCTGATGACCCCAGCCGAAGGGTATGGCCGCCGATCCCGGCATCATGTCTTCCGTAAATATCACCGGAACGGTTATGGAGCCCGTTTCGTTGTAGACTTCGGCTTCTCTTGAGCCTCCCCGGAGAATTTCCTCTTTCGTGAATCCGGCTTTTTCCCCGTCCGATGGATTGAGATAGAGATAGTTGCTGTTATTTCTCCCTTCGACGAGGGAGGGGGCATTCTGCATAAAGGTGTTGTGAGTGAGCAGCTGCCGCATATTAATCAGTTTCAGCTTTCGGGAGTTTTTCTTTTCCCACTGCCATTCTTCTTCCAGCTTTTCCATAGCCTCTAGCATGGGATCCGGAGCCAGATTTACCAGACCGTCCTCTGTGTACACTCTTTTTCCCAGAAATGTTCCGGCTCCGTACTGAGGCAGCAGTACCCCGTCGGGGTGACGTCTCATTCTCTTAATGCCTTTCTTCCGCGAGAGTTTTAAAACCATATCGAGGATCTGCTCATGGGAAAAGGCCATGCCTTTTTCGATGAGGGGGATTTTTCTCAGAAACCGCCTCAGGTGCAGCCAGTAATGGATGGCACGGGAGCCGAAGAATTTTCCGCCGCCGTGACGGCAAAGCTCCTGGTAGATCCACAGTTCGTCTTTCGCCTCTCCAAGGGGAGGGATGAGTCTGTCGGTATACTGGTAAAAGCGGCGGTGGGTTATCCCCATAAGAGAGTGAAAGAGATAGTTGATGTCGGCGTGCTCAAAAGGGGTGATGCCCGGCAGAATGTAGTGAGACAGGTTCCCGGTCATATTCCGGAAGATGTCCACTGAAACGAGCAGTTCGAGACTTTTAAAGGCCTTCTCCGTTTTGGCCGTATCGGGCAGAGTCAGAAGGGGGTTTCCGGCGGCGACGATCAGAGCTTTGATCTGCCTTCCTCCGGGAGTGAGGATCTCATCGGCCAGCAGTGAGCCCGGAAACAGATCGTTAACTGCTTTGAACCCGCCAATGCGGCTTGTCTTGTCAGTCATCATAATGCGGTTCTTCGCACCCATTTTCGGAAAATCCACCAACCCTTTATTGACTGTCGTTCCCCCCTTGCGGTCAAGATTGCCCGTCATGGCATTTATGGCTTCGGATACCCAGAAGGTCAGAGCCCCGTTGCGACCCATATTGATTCCCGTGGAACAGTAGATCGACGAGCCGTCGGCATCGGCGAAAGTCCGGGCGATCTCGCGGATCGTCTCCTCTGCAATGCCCGTTACTTCCGCAGCTTTTTCAGGTGTCCAGTTCCTGATGGCATCGCGGAACTTATCGAAGTTCTTCATATAACGGGAAACCTTTCTGTGATCCACGGCGTTGATTTTTATAAGCTCATTGGCCAGGGCCAGGAGGAAGAAGATATCCGTATCGGGACGGATGTAGTGGTGCTCCCCCCCCGCTCTGACAGTTTCGGTCTTCCTGGGGTTGATATTTATGATCCGGCAGCCTCTCTCCGATGCCTCTTTCAGTTTATTCATGACATCGGGAACACCGCGGAAGGACATTTTCGTGGCATAGGGGTTGGCCCCCATTATAAGGAAACATCCGGCGTTCTCGAAATCCGGTACTGGCTGAGTCATGGGAAAGCCGTACATATGCTGGGCTGTAATGAATTTATTGGAACAGTCCTGAGTCGCTGAACTGTAGGCGCTGTCCGATCCCAGTCCGATGAGAAGAGCCTGGGCGAAAAAAGGATGAAGAAAGCCGAACCCCGCGCCATTGCCCACATAAAGGGCGACCGAGTCCGGACCGTATTCTTTCTGTATCCGTTTTATTTCCGAGCCTATCTCTTTCAGAGCCGCATCCCATCCGACCGTTTCCCACTTCGCTCCCCTTCGTTTCTGCGGAGCTGTGACTCTATCGGGAGAGTGGACTATTTCGTGGTATTTCAATCCTTTTTTACAAGCGAATCCCTTTGAGACCACATGATCCGGGTTCGGTCTGATCGAGATGATTTTTCCATCCTCCACTGTGGCGATTAATCCGCACCCGACATCGCAGATCCGGCAGAATGTTTTCTTTTCCATGTAAATTCCCTGTTGTCAGATTATTTATGTATTTATGGCGCTTTCGACAGTTATATGACCCTTATGATCTATTTCAATGCCGTACACCGAAGATAATGCGAGTCCTGTTCCTTTTTCCCTGTTTTCAAAGCCTTAATACAGAAAGGGAATTATCCTGTACTTGACTCTGGACTCGTATTCATCCCATAGAGGTCCGTATTTTTGGGAACAGCGTCTGTCATCAGCCATCTGTCTGGGAAAGAGCAGCGCCACATAATAAAGCGGATACAACCATGGCAGCGGATTGGCCGGATAACCGACGCTCAGAATAATACCGGCGGCCATGAGAATTTCCCCAAGGTAGTTGATATGCCGGCTCAATCCCCAGTAGCCGTTTACCAGCAAGGTTTTTTCGCCGTCGCTCAGCGTCTCGGGTTTGATTCCCAGGAAGGATTTTCCCGGTCGGGTCTTGAAATAGAACTTTTGCATATTGGCCCCTCTGGCGAGAGTCCAGCCGCCGAAGAAAATCAGAATATAGAGGATGCTGAGCAGCGTATTTGTCCCGGGGGCGGGCAGCGCGGCAGTCGCCCACAGAGCTATAGGGTAGAAAAACGGATAGAAAGCCAGACATCCCCAACCCAGTTTGAAACCGGTTCTTTCTGCAAAAAAATCATAGGTGTAAAGATGGACTTCTTCAAAAGTCAGATATTCAAAGACAAACCAGGAGATCAGGGCTGCGCTGATAAAAATGCCCGGCGATGACTGGGATCCGTATTTCATGTAATGATAGGCCGCTGAACTGAGGGCGTTCAGTTCCAGCATGATCGCCCCGACCATATAGAGCCACATCTTGGCGTCGATTCGCCCTTTGAAGAACTGGGGATTTTTCAAACGGCCGAAATAGAAATCGGCAAAGAAAGATTTTCCCGAAAAGGGAGCGGAAAGGACAATATACAGGGAGAAGATGATCCCGATTGTCAGCGCTCCCGCCAGACTGTAGAACCTTACGGTGTAGAGCCAGCTGAACAGTTCGCTCTTTAGGAGCCCGGCTCCCGCCCAGAGGAGAATTGAGATAATCAGCACTCTTCTGCCGTTCAGATAATATTTCATCTTTTCCCCGGTTTTCTCATCGGTTACATATCCTGTTACTTTCCGGGCCGGTACGATAAGATGAAGAAGGGTTATTATCAGATAAATACCCAATGGTGTCATAAATCCTGCAATAGCATTTGTCATATTAAATCCTTAGTATTGTATTCCATTATTTTAACAGCCTTTTTCCGGCTGACAAGTCTGCCCAGAATAAAGCGGAACAGTCTGTTGAGCTTACCGGGGATATAAACCGGACCTTTCCCGAGGGCTTTTACGGCTTCTTCCGCCACCTGTTGCGGATCCAAAGTGCCGGGCGCCTCCTTTGATCGGCTGGCCGTTGAATAACCCGGTGTCCGGACCGCTCCCGCACAGCATGCCATGACATCGATTCCCTCTTTTTTCATTTCCGCCCACAATCCTTCGGCCAGAACTGTGTTGAAAGCTTTGGATGCGCTGTAGGCTGACAAACCGGGACCGCCCTGAAAGCCCGATAGCGATGACATGAGTATGATACCCCCTTTCTTTCTGGGTATCATCTTATCGGTCAGGAGTTTCGTCAACAGAAGAGGCGCTCTTATATTCACATCGGGCACTTTCATCAGATCGCTCTCTTCTTTTCGTGAGAAAAGTCCGATCGGGGCATAAGCCGCATTGTAGACAAGCAATCCGATCTCTTCTGATAATCCGTCAATGTATTCTCTGATTCCCGATACATCTCCCAGATCCATTGAGCGCGCGATCACGGTAATTCCGTGCTTCTTTTCCAGACGCTCACCGAGCAGCTCCAGAGGTTCGCGCCGTCTGGCTATGATTATGAGATTTATGCCCCGGGAAGCGAGAGATTCGGCAAATGCGGCGCCGAGACCCTCCGAGGCTCCGGCGACCAGCGCCCATGGTCCGTATTTATCTGCGAATTTTTCTTTTCTGTCAGGCATATGTAGAGAATAGTATGAATCGGTTTATTTTTCACTATTAATAACCTGGAAAAATAACACTGAAGAGTAGAACACAATTGTGAGCACAGGAAGATTAATGCTCATTAGTCCCGGGAATTTTCTCCTGCCGAAAGAGAATCGGGAGACGGAACGACATAGGGCGGCTCGGGAGAGAAATCCTCCTGAACATCTGTTTTTTTTATCTTATCAAATAGAAAATCCCTGTCTGCTCCGAGCATTTCCGCCAGATAATCGATATCATCTTCTCTCAGTTTCAATCTTTCAAAAGCCAGCAGATTATCCAGGACTTCATGGAGGACCTGCTGTTCCGGATGGAGATTGTCTTTCACCAGAGTCAGGCCCCAGTCTGTTTCTGCCGCTCCCGCCGATTTTCTTCCGCTCCGGCTCACATAGGCCGAGACAGTCCCTTCAATAGCCTGTTGAACAGGAATTTCTTCCAGAGGTAGATAATCATCGGCGATGAGCATAAGATCTATAGCCAGTTCCTTCTCATCGTTTGCCTGCATCACACTGTTTTCATGCTTGGCGTCGAATTCTTCCAGTTTATCTTTAATCTTTCGAGCAAAAGGCAGTATTCTGTTTCGATCCAGTGATGTGAGCGAAGGTATGAGAACAACGCCTGTTCCTTTCTCCCCTTTTTTCAGGAGCTTTTTTCTGCCCGACCGGGGAGATCTGAGCAGAGATTCTCTTTTTTCCCAGGCTTTGCTGAAATTTTCATAGGCTTTTGCAGCGGACTTGCCCTGTCTGTGCAGACGCTTATAGAGAGCCATACAGTTTTTCGCTCTGGTTGAATGGCGGTCCGGTCCCGAAAGCAGAACCTTCATGGACTCGATGATCCGGTCCTGAAAGATTCTGGCAGACCGGATATCGGGGATGCTAGCCAGAACTTTATGAATTCCGGGCCCCCGTTTCCTGCTGCTTTTTTTCAGCTGCCCCGTTAATCCGGACGTTCCGGGAACCGGCTTGTAGAGCAGTTCCGCGAGAATGCGGATCGTATCATTGCGCTTGTATATGGCGGCCCTGTATTCTCTTTTCGCTTTCTGCAATGTGCGGGCTGATTCGGTGTAGCTTTTTTCTCCTCTGTATTCAATCCGGAAAGAGGGGAAACTCCGCCCGTTGATAATTTCAAACAGGAGAATGAAAATCTCTTCAGCATCGGAAAGAGACATACGTTTCAGGTCATCCTTGTCTATTGCAGAATAACAGCGGCTTAGAAATCCCCGGATTCGTTTCCGTCCGGCGAGGTCCGTTTTCCCTTCATCAAGAATCCGATGGGACAGGCTTTCCGAAAGAGGCCCGGAGACTTCCTTCAGTCTGTCGAGCCGGGAAGATATGAGAGGCGAGATCTCCTGCTGGATTTCTTCGGCTCTGACGTAAAGTCCGTTTCCCCGGTAGGTCTCCATCCTGCGGAAAAGCGCCGCCAGTTCCTCGTCTTCGAGGAGATCCTGTATCGCCGTGGAAAAGCTCTCGGATCCCGCATTGGGGTTTTCCAGGAGATATTTGGCCGCCATCACTTTTCGGCCGAAGGGATCGAGTACTTTCAACTGGAGATTCCTGATTTCCACTATACGCAGCGGAAGCGCATCGAATACGAATTCGAGAGCTTCCTGATCGGCGGATTCCCTGTCGCCGTGGGTGGCGTTATAAATGAATCGGGCCGATAAGGCAAAGAGGCCCGCTATTAAGGTATAGCCTGCGAAATAAATGAAAACCGCGGAAGAAGCCGGTTTTCCGTAGGCTATGTAATATCCTCCCTGCAGACCCAGATAGGTAACGGGCCCGGCAGTCCAGGCGATCCGGAAAATGGCCGAACCCCACCGCTCTTTTCGGGCCGCGCCTTTGATCCGTCTCAGGAGACCCGCAGCGAGTCTGGAAGAGGGTGATTGCGATGGAGCTGAGTAAAAAGATCTGTAATTCCGATCAGTCAAAATATCATATACCTTATAACATTGTAATATTTTTTATCGGGAAGGTCATCCGCTGAGCTTAATTAAGCACTTTGTTGATAATAGAAGATGAGAAATTGCCATACTCGTATATAATGTAAATATGAAAAATTCCCGTCTTTACCTGTTTACTTTCATCGGTATTCTCCTTTCTCTTATTATCGCCGGCGCACTCGCAGCCCCGGTTATTATGAATTATGTCCGGAAAACATATGTGACTCTGCAGATTGATGTCAACATGCGTCAGGCAGACAATATGGCCAGAATTCTGAGGAATCTGCTCGATCAGGGGGAATCTCCCGAAATGGTGATAGATAATCTTCAGGCCAGCGTGGAGGGTTCCGAGGTGGACCGCGGGTATCTGTGTATGATAGACAAGGGGGACGGACAACTTCTCTGTCATCCCGACCCCGGGATGATCGGGCAGTCCATAGCGCCTATGGGTCAGACTTTCAGCGATCTTCTGACCCCCTCGACGGGAGAAAAGCCATGGATCGACAGTATTCAGGGCGGCGCGGGAACCGGCGGGCTTCTCGTTTACCCCGACGGCACGGTGGAAATAGATTACTTTACTCCTGTTCCGGGGACGGACTGGATTCTCTCCAGTCATGAAAACACCAAGAGGATTGAAGGCGAAATCGCCCTTATCCAATACACACTTCTGGCCGGTTTCGGAATTCTGGGACTATTAATTGCTTTTCCCGCTTCCTGGGCGGCACGGAGAGTCAGCCGCCGTTACGAAAGAACAATCGAGAAGGAACAGGCCCGGAGTGAAAATCTCCTTTTGAATGTTCTGCCCGCTCCTATAGCTGCCCGGCTGAAAGATGACGAAACTGCTATTGCCGATTCATACGATCAGGTGACAGTGCTTTTCGCCGATATCGTCGGTTTTACAAAGCTGACCAGAAATTCCGATCCCGCTAAAGTTCTCAAACTTTTAAACAGCCTCTTTTCAACCTTTGATGAAATGGCGAAATCCTATGGAATGGAAAAAATTAAAACCATCGGAGATGCCTGGATGGCCGCCTCGGGTCTGCCAGTGGCGGAAAGCCACAACCCCGGCGCCGTAGCGGAACTGGCCCTGGATATGCAGGATCATATGAAACGAACCTATCTGGATAAGAATAAGCCTTTTTATATCCGTATCGGGATTCATACGGGACCGGCAGCCGCGGGAGTGGTGGGGATCAGCAAATTCGCCTACGACCTCTGGGGCGAAACGGTGAACCTGGCGAGCCGTCTCGAATCGACCTGCGAAAAGGGGAAAATTCATGTGAGCGAGACATTCCGAAATGCTTCCGGAAGAGATTTCAACTATGAAGAGAGAGGTGAAATAGAGCTGAAGGGACTGGGGGCTCACAGAACCTGGTATCTGACCGGCCGGAGCTGATTAAGCGAGACTCTGCAGATTTTTCAAAAAACAATAAGCGTTATTTATTTTTATAAATTCATCTTCTTTATCCAGGGTCAGTTCACTTCCCGTATCGGGATGATGGATTTTCGCCAGTTTTTTGAATTTGTTCCGAAGCATTTTGGCATCAAACCCCTGTGGCAGTCCCAGTATGCTGCGCGCTTCTTCCACTTTGTCCCATGAGTTCATCAGTTCCCAGGCTCCGCTGATAAAAGACTCGGCCTGCTCTCCCGTAACCGCATGGTAATTGTCGCTGTCCAGATAGAAATACCGGGCAGAAACATCATCCAGAGCTTTTTCTTCTTCCGGTTTGCTGTGGAAATCACAATAACTGCCTGTTGTTTCGCTGCGGCAGAAGTATCCTTCAGGATCGTAATGCCTGCAATACCCACTTTCCGGATAGGGCAGGAGAAAGGTTCTCATAAAATGGATATGAAGATAGAGTCCTTTGGAGGCGTACTTTTTCTGCATTGAGTAGAGAGTATGAAAAAGAAGGAAGTGAAGCTGGTAGAGTTCCAGCGCATCGGAAGGGATATTCTCCATTCCGTAAGCGATGCGCATCAGTTCTGTTTCATAACAGGGCTTATGGAGGCGTGATAGAAACTCTTCAAGCGCTTCCATATTCAATTTCTTTTGTCTGTCTGTAAAATCCATCTCTACCATCCCAGCTTATTGCACGGTCAGTTTTGTCTTCTCTTATAACATTAACGGAAATTGAAGAGTGGTTGTATCGGGAAAACAACTGAATTTTTATTTCACCTCTTATATGATTACAATTATATTTAATGCAAAGCATGAGAGGTTTTCGGCGCTTTGACGAAAAAATGGATTTTAAAACCTTTTTTTCTCTCTTTCATATCACTTACAATCGTTCTTTTTCTGGTTTTTCAACTCATGTTCCAGAACAACTATTCCCGGAAGATCGATGAAATCAAAATCAATGAAGAAGCCCGGGTTTCCACGGTAAAAAGATATATAGAGGAGTCGCTTGTTCAGGTTTATGCCGATTTGGCTTTTATTAATGATATGATCGTTCGGCATATGGAAAATCCTGATAGAAAGAACATGTCCAACCTGGAAGAGAACCTGGTGTCCTTCAGCATCCACAAAGGAATTTACGATCAGATCCGCTATATCGATAAGAGGGGAAATGAAGTAATCCGGATAAGCAAAACCGATTCCGGTGCGTCTATAATTTCCGGCGATAAACTTCAGAACAAGAAGCACAGGACCTATTTTACATCTACCATAGCTCTGGAAAAAGGAATGGTCTTCATTTCTCCTCTCGATTTAAATATGGAGAATGATGTAGTTGAGACGCCCCATAAACCGGTGATAAGGTTTGCCGTCCCCTCAATCGACTCGAATGGTGCAACTTTGGGGATTGTTGTCGTCAATTTTCTGGCTCAGTCCATCTTTAACCGTCTACCGGATATGCGCAGCAAAACGGAGTGCTGCGGCAATATGCTGCTAAACCGGGACGGCTACTGGCTCTATTCCGAGCGTTTTTCCGATTATACCTACAGTTTCATGTTTCCCGAACAGGAACAGATCAGAATATATGATTTTTTCCCCGATGAGGCTGAAGAGATATATACAGCGGATCAGGGCGTTGTGTCGACGGGAAAGGGGATCTTTCTGTGGAACTCCATTTCCCCCGAAAATGTCCCCGGCGGATTTTCAGATCTCAAAGACTCAGGGATGTTAAAAACAGCAGAGGACTTGTACTGGAAAAATATCAGTCATATCAACCAGGGTTTCCTTGACGAAATCCGCAGTGAAACGATCGGTGATGTTTTTTCCAATTTCCTCTTTATTCTAATCATGAATCTCGTCATTTCCCTGTTGATAGCCTATCTGTTCTACCGGAACCGCTCACAGAAAGTTCATATGCAGCATCTGGCGACAATCGATACGCTAACGGGTCTAATGAATCGACAGTTCTTTCTGGAGATGGCTGCGAAATCTCTCGGTCTTGTCTCGAGGAACAGCGAAATGGCGGCCTTGCTTTTTATGGATCTGGATGGGTTTAAACCCATTAATGATACCTACGGCCACGATGCAGGAGACTACGTATTGAAAGAAGTGGCCTCTCAGTTGACCACAACTCTGAGGCAGTCCGACCTTTCCGCCCGTTTCGGCGGAGATGAGTTCACCATGCTGCTTTTAAATCTGAAAACGAAAGAAGATATCAATCTGATCGTTTCCAAAGTGCGATCGGGGCTGGAAGGGTCTCTTTACTTCCGGAACAAGAAATTCTCAATCGGCTGTTCAATAGGCTGTGCATTTTACCCGGAAGACGGTGAAACAATCCAGAAACTGATCGAAAGGGCTGATATGAAAATGTATGAAGATAAGAGGAAGAGAAAAAGTTTCAGTTGGGAACCGGGAGAAGAGCGGTAGCCGCGAATAGTCCCGCGATAAATATCCCGGGACTTTCCATCACTTCCTTCAGTTCTCCGATCTCAATCCTTTGGCAATCTGGTTCACGTTGTATTCGAAATAACCCAGATAGGTGTCGCCGGTCTCTCCGGGAGCGGCAAGCGATCCGGTCATAATTGTCAGAAGTTCGACCGGGTGGTCCGATTCTTCAACCAGGACGGCTCCCAGTTTTTTTATTGAGTCACCTGCCGTATTACCGATAAAAACGGCTTTGATCTGATATTCATTGACTTCCTCGATCAGCCGGGAAAAATCCTTTGCCGAAACCTCTCCATTTGTAGAAAAACTCGGAACAAGGGCTCCGAAATCTTCGAATCCGTAATCTCTGGCGAAATAACCGAACAGACTGTGATCGCTGACCAGTTTTCTGTCCTTTTCATCAATGGCTGATAAAATCTCTCTGGCTCTGGAATCGAGATCCAGAAGTTTTTTCCTGTAGTTTTCAGCATTGGCTTGGTAAGCCGTCCGATTGGCAGGATCCAGTTCTGAAAGGGCATCGCTGATAACTTCAGTCCATGTCAGGACGTTGAGAAGGCTTGTCCAGGTATGGGGATCCTGATCGTGATGATGATCGTCACCTTCATCGTGATCCGCTTCATCATCATGATCTTCCAAATCGTGGTGCTCACCTTCCTCTTCAAAAGCCAGTGGCTCAATTCTCGAGGAGACTTCGACCACCTTCCCTTTTGAGACATTTTTCAGGGAATCGAGAAGGGCTTCCTCCAGGCCGAGACCACTCACCAGAAGCAGATCGGCCTTTTCGACCATGGCCATTTCGCGGGGAGTAGGCTGGTAGTTGTGAGGATTTCCGCCCTGAGGGATAAGCCCTTTTACCGTTATATGATCACCGGCAATGTTTTTAACTACATCGGTGATGATGCTCGTAGTCGTGATAACTGTCAAACCGTCGTTGTTTTCACTGGCTCCTGAAGCGGTTAGACCCGCAGAAATAAAAGCTAATAGAAAAAGAGCCGTAGTTGCTGATTTTTTGATTCTTGACATATAACCTCCAAATTATGTGCAAATGATTTGCAATTCAGTCTAAAAAAATTACTGACAGGTGCTGCAGAGCCCTGTAAGCGTAATGGTATGGTTTTCCACAAGGAAGCCGTCGATTTTCTTTTCAAATACCATACTGTCTTTAAAAGGACAAAGCGGCATAGGGAAAAAACGGTGGCATTTCCGGCAGTGCATATAATGAGTATGCTCTGTCCGGGCCTTTATGTAATAACGTTCCATCCCCCGCTCATCGCAGGAAAAAACGAAAGAGGAGATATAATGCCCCTCTTCCAGATACTGCAAACCGCGGTAAACTGTTGCCAGATCCATTTCGTTGCCGGTTTCACGGTGGATTTGAGATGCATTCAGGGGCGATGAGGACTCGCTGATGCAATTGTAAATCTTTTTCCGCTTACTGGTCATGTGCCAAAGATAAGATTGATTACTGATAAGGTCAATAAGAAATGCAATTGATTTGCAAAATAGTGTTAATTTATGAATTTGCTTTCCCTATGTGCATATACTAAAAATAAAGTATTAGGAGTATGCCGTGAACCTTCAGAAAAAGACGATAAGTCTGACTTTGGTTATTTTTATTCTCGGACTGTCTGTATACATCATATCCAACGTCATAATCTACAACAGCCTTCAGAAGCAGCTCGTAGCGGAAGCCGCGGAAAAGATTCATGTCTTTTACAACGAGGCAATGAATAATAAAGTCGATGTGTGGCAGACAAATGTTATCCAGATTGCCCAGAACCCGGCAGTTGTCCAGGGAATGATAAGTCATGACCGTGAACTGATTCACAAAGCCATGTCCCAGCTCGGTGCAACCTATAAAGAATTCACGCCCTATAGAAACGTCAATGTGCATATCGTCGATGCTGATTTGAGTTCCTACTATAAGAACTGGAATTTCGAATCCTATGGAGAGTCTCTGGATCATTCCGAGGGATATGCCAGAATCAAAAAAGAGAAGATCGCTCTGTCCCGCATGGAGATGTCAGAAAAGGGCCTTCGTCTTAAAGGTTTATTCCCCATTCTCGATGGCGAAGAGTTGCTGGGAGTTGCCAATTTTGAAGGCGGCCTCAATTCGTTTACCAGAGCTCTGGCTCCCAACGATATCGAATTCCTTTATTTCATGGATGCGGAAGATGTCAGCATTTCTCCTTCCCTGGCTGGGAACCTTAAACTGGCTGATTTTATTCTGAGTCAGTCGGAAGTCAATGAGGATTTTCTCAATTATGTCACTGAAAATGATATCGTTACGCGGATAGGCGGTCAGCATTATCTTCTCGATGAGGAATTTCTTTTTGTAGCGGGACATTTTACCAACTTCGCCGATAGGGAAACAGGCTTCTATCTGCTGGGGATGAAAACTGATATTGCTCTGCGGGAGCTTTACAGAGTCCGCTCTGTAAACCTGACGGCAGGTGGCTTTTTTATCGCCATATTTTTTGCTTTTCTGCTGACGGTCATCATTTTTCAGAACCGGACGATTGTCAAGCCGGTGGCCGGGCTGGAAGCTCTCAGCAAGCAGATTGCAGAAGGAGATCTCACAAAAGATTTCCGATACAATTCCCGCGATGAAATCGGCAGTCTGAGCCGGGCCATGACAAATATTACCATGCGGCTCTCTGACACGGTCAATTCGGTAATCGCCAGCTCCAGACAGGTTTCTTCCTCCAGTAACGAACTTGCCATAGCCAATCAGGATCTTTCCTCGCGAACCGAGGGGCAGGCCAGCGCTCTTGAGGAGACCTCAGCTTCTATCGACGAATTGGCAGTATCCATCAGATCCAATGCGGATAATACCCAGGCGGCAAACAAGCTCAGTTCCGAAGCCACTTCCAAAACGGAAAAGGGAACGGCAGCCGTTAACGAGATGGAACAGGCTATGATTACTATCAATGAGTCCAGTAGCCGCATAACCGATATTATAGAAGTCATTAACAATATTGCTTTCCAGACCAATTTACTTGCTTTGAATGCCTCAATAGAAGCCGCGAGGGCCGGGGAACAGGGCAAAGGTTTTGCCGTTGTGGCTGTAGAAGTCAGGAAACTGGCTAAAAGATCGGATAAGGCTGCGGGCGAAATTGCCCGGATTATTAAAGCCAGTAACGAGAAGGTGGAGGAAGGCGTTGGTATAGCCCGTGATGTCGTAGCTGTTCTCGATGAGATTAAAGAAGCATCCAAAAAAGTGGATCTTCTGATTCAGGAAATTTCGGAAACCTCTCAGCGTCAGCTGATCAGTGTCGATGAAATCAATCAGACTCTACAGACACTGGATGAAAATACACAGAAAAATGCGGCCATGGTGGAAGAAGCCGCGGCTGCTACGGAAGAGCTATCCGGTCAGGCCGAAGAGCTTTACCATCGCATTCAGTATTTCAAAACCAGAGAAGAATCAGGCGATGAAGTAATGGCCTATCTACCCGAATCCACTGACTGATAGCGAATTCCTTAGGCCCTCTTTTCTGATTTTTTGATATACTTGTTTTATGATCTCCTATAAAACGCGTATAAACAGAGTTCTCGATTATATGGAAAAAAATCTCGGTTCAGATTTATCTCTCGATAAGCTGGCCGGAATTGCCTGTTTTTCTCCCTATCATTTTCACCGCATTTTTTACAGCCAGACAGGTGAAAGGCCTATTGAACTGCTGCAGCGCTTGAGGCTGGAAAAGGCAGCCACGCTTCTCGCCGTAAGACCGGACAGGAAAATCATCGATATTGCGATGGATTGCGGATTTTCCAACGCGGCATCATTTTCCCGGGCTTTCAGACAGAAATTCGGAGAGACGCCCACCAGGTGGCGGTCAGCTAATGTCATAAATAGCAATTTGAGCACACATTCGAGCAACATCGGTAAAGAGATTAAGCCATGGACCCCTTATATTGAATACCGTCAGGGGGTGCAACTCTGGCGGATGCGCAATGAAAATAGAGAGCGGAAAGTGGAAGTGAAGGAAATCGGTTCCCGTAAACTGGCCTATATCAGGTATACCGGGCCCTATAAGGGGGATGGCAATCTGTTTCAGCGTCTCTGGACGGAACTGTATACCTGTGCAGGGGCTCGGGATGTTGTTGAAGAGGACAGTGAATATCTTGCTATCTACCACGATAATCCCGATCTGACTGATGACGGTAAACTCCGGGTCACTCTGGGGATCTCCACGGGATCTGATTTCGAAGGAGATGAAGTTCTGGGCGTTCTCCCTTTTGAGGGCGGAAAGACAGCCATGGCTCATTTCAGGCTGAATTCCCGGGAATACCAGGAAGCCTGGGATTGGGTTTACTGTCAATGGCTGCCGATCAGCGGTTATGTTCCAGACGACCGGCCTGCTTATGAACTCTTCCCGAAAGATGATGAAAAAGGGGAGGATGGCAGGTATGCTGTAATCATATGCGTTCCCGTCAGGGCTGCCTCCTGAAAATCAGGAGGATAAAAATGAAATACGATCTTAAAAGTATCGGAACAATTGAGACAGGAGAAAGAGGCTTTGTCATTCAGCTGGAGAAAGATTTCAGGAGCGCATTGACAGGATTGGAGAATTTTTCTCATATTCAGGTTTACTGGTGGGCCCATTTACTTGACAGACCGGAAATGAGAAAACTGACCACGGTGGAGAAACCTTATGTCAAATCTCCCGATCAACTGGGGATTTTCGCCACCCGTTCGCCAGTCAGACCCAACCCTCTGGCCATGACTCTGGTTCCCCTTACTTTTATCGATTTAGCCGAGGGAATGGCCGGTCTGGCTTATATCGATGCCGAACCGGGCACTCCCGTGCTGGATATCAAACCATATTACGGAATGGAACGGGTTCGGGAATATACCGTGCCGTCATGGTGCGCTCATTGGCCTGAATGGTATGAAGATGCAGCGGATTTCGACTGGGAAAGCGAATTCGTTAACGCCAGATAGCAAGGAGTCAACATGTCCGATCCACTGGATACAAATCAAATTCCCCTGAAGTATGTCGACGGGGATAATATAGCCGAAGAGCATATATGCTGCGCCATCGGAAACGACAAAGTCAATCGATCGCGAGCCGAACAGAAAAAGGAATGGATGAAGGGGCGCTTTAAAGAGGGACACAGGTTTCTAAAAGCCGATGTGAGAGGAAAAGTTTTTATCGAGTACTCTCCGGCGGAAATCTCCCTGTTTCCTGTCGAAGCCGATGGCTTTGCCGTGATCCAGTGCTTCTGGGTTTCCGGTCGGTACAAGGGGCATGGCCTGGGAAGAAAGCTCTACGATCAGTTCGAAGAAGACTGCAGAAACGCGGGATACAAGGGGATCGCCGCTGTCGTAGGTAAAACGAAAAAGCCATTTATGGTTGATAAAAAAGTGCTGATTCATTTCGGCTTTGAAATTCTGGATCGGGCGGAACCCTGGTATGAACTGGCTGTGAAGAAGTTTGATTCTGCGGCCCCTGATCCGGTATTTTTCGAAAGCGCCAGAAGAGGCGGGCTGTCAGAAGCGGAGGGGCTGGATTTTTTCTACTCTCCCGCTTGCCCGTTCAACTATGATTTTACTCAAATTATGGCTGCAATAGGGGAAGAATCGGGTTTCCCCGTTCGCATTCATCTTCTCGATGATAGAAGTAAGCTGACGGAACTGCCGACTCCCTGGGGTCTCTTCTCGGTTTTTCTCGACGGGGAACTGCTTTCAGCGGAAGTCATGACCGGACCGAAGTTCAGGGCTTTGCTGGAAAGCAGAAAATAAAAAAAACCGCATTCGAAACGAGTGCGGTTTTTGCGAGTGCTTTTCTCAGGCCCGGCTTCTGAAACGGCCACCGCCTCCGGCTGCGAGCTGCCTCTGAAAGGATGCCAGATGATTTTCCGAACCGTTTTTCAGGAAGGTGAACACCTCTCTCACATCATCGGGAAGATCCTGGTCAAGAAACTTCTCGTACATGGCTATGTTGGCTATTTCCGCATCGACGCCGACCTGAGCCGCTTCGGCCAGGCTGGAGGGAATGACCACATGGGCATCGGTGTCGATCCGGGGGATATCGAATCCGTATGTTTCGTACAGTTTGTTCAGATAGCTGATATGGGTTTCCTCGGATTTCGCGATGTTGGCGTAAGGGCGGTCCACATCGAATTTCTCCATAATCGCCTCATACTCGGCCAGCGCCATATGCTCATCTTCCATGGCATACCTGAACATATCCTCCAGGCTGTAGAATTTATCGACATCAACGCTGGAAGATCCGATTGTTCCCGCGGAAAGAACCGCAGCAGTCATTACTGTTAAAATTATTGTCATATTCATTTTTTTCATCTCAAAGCCTCCTGATTGCTTTATGTTCTAAAAGATAGGGGAAGCTTATGAACGAAGTGTGAACGGAATATGTTCTTTTAATAGCTGATGTCCTTTTAAATCTGCCAGAATGAACAGAGCGGACTATTCTTAAGGGAATATCTCTTTAGAAACCCTCCTCTCCATAAACAGAGGGTCATTTTTCCTATATTATCCCTGAACCGATAATAATTTCAGGGAAAGGTTCCAATTCGCTCCGGCAGTCTTTGGTGCCTGAGAGATTGATCATCAGGGGCAAATTGTTTCAGTTGACATCTCATATGACCTGGGAGTACCCTCTCTTTTATGTTTTCAATTTTTATTTTGCCGATTCTCTTCCCAATATTAATAGGACATGCAAAGGGAACTGCCGGTTCCGGGCAATCATGAATAAGGTCATAATAAGAAAACCGAATAGACTGCTGAATACATTCTTAAAGTATTCAGCGGGCCTTGTCTTCAAATTCCGCTACAGGCTGCATCATGAGAACAGAGACATTGTCAAACAACTCGAGCCGCCTTACCTTCTACTTCCCAATCACGTGAGTTTATTCGATCCGGTTCTGATTTCACTTCATATTCCTCATCCCGTCTCCTGGGTGGCTTCCGATCCCAATTTTACCAACCCTCTGGCCGGTTTTTTTCTCAGAAGGCTGGGAACAATCCCTAAAACCAAAGGCGTCTCCGATCTTGATACGGTGCGTATGATGATTGAAACCCTGAACAGAAAGGGTGTCGTCGGCGTATTTGCCGAAGGCGAAAGGACATGGGACGGGCAAACCCTTCCCGTTCTTCCCGCTACGGCAAAACTGGTTCGTTTGTTAAAGATTCCTGTTGTGGTTCCCATTATAAAGGGCTCTTTCCTCGTATTGCCCCGGTGGGCCGAAAAGAAAAGAAGAGGTCCTGTCACAATCGAATACCGCCTGGCTGTCAGCAGGGAAGAAGCAGGCAAACTCTCTCTTTCAGAGCTGCAGGAGCGACTGGACAAAAACCTGAACTATAATGAATTCGATTATCAACGGAATAACAGCCTCACCTTTCATAGCAAAGAGTTGACTGAAGGTCTGTCCCGCACTCTTTTTATCTGTCCCGGGTGCAAAGGTATTAATACCATGTATTCCCTGAAAGACTTATTTACTTGTGACAGCTGCGGTTTCTCAGTAAAACTGACCCATCGAGGCTTTTTTGAAACTCGACGAGGAGATCTCCCTTTTGATGATATTCACGAGTGGTATGTCTGGCAGCTTGAATATTTTCGGGAATCGCTGCGCAAAGCTCTGATGGAAAATGTTTCAACCGTCTTATTCGATGATCGGGATATTCAGTTTTCCACCGGCTATAAAACGGAGAAGAGAAAGAGACTGGGCTTCGGAAAAGCGCGCATGTACGCAGACAGAATCGAACTCGAACTCAGCAGCGGTGAGGTTTTGAAATTTCCTCTCAATGAAATCAGCGGAGATAACGTAGTCTATCGGGATCAATTTGAGTTTTACTATAACAAAACACTTTACAGCTTTACATTTACGGGACGGCCGACCTCAGGTATAAAATGGCATCATGCCGTGACGTTTCTCAAATCACAATGATGTGAAACAGATCTATTTTACTGTCCAGATGCTTCCGGAAATCTTCAGAGACCCCCATCCGCTGCGAAGTCCCAGATATAGGGTTCCGAGAAGCAAATAGATGAGGCTGATTCCTACCGATAACCAGAAATAAAGATAATTGCCGCTCTGGTAAGTCTGGAGCGGAAGATTGATTGCCAGGATGTAGGGAATCATCATCAAAAATATGATACCCGATGCATAACCGTAATCTGTTGCCACCGGTGTTTCAAAATTTGGATCAACCACTCGTAAAAGCGCCAGGCCGGTTGATAAGGTACCGGTAGAAACGCCGAATACAAGCAGAGCCCGTTGAAAGCGGTGGTCTTTGAAGACTCTGGAGGAATACCAGATGGAGCTCAATAGAACCAGCGCACCCCCTGTTACAGACATAACTGTAATAGGCAGCCAATATCTGGTGACAACAACCAGGGAAATCGCCGCTATGGCACTGGTAACCATTAGATCGACAGAGAATCCCGAGATCCGGTTCAGGGTGAGGTTATCGATGATATGCCGTTGATTTGTAAGGGTCAGCACACTCTTTATCAACATTCCCATTACGGCGGCAAAAATAAAATTGAGTCCCCAGAACGTCTCGGCAAGTTGCATTCCCGCATCACCAAGAAACGACAGAGCCCAGGTTAGGGCGGTTAAAAAAAGATAAGCCAGCAGATAACCGATAAAAACCAGACCGATATGAAGGCTGAAGCTGTCTATCGCTTCTGACTCCGTGGTCTGGTAGGCCCCTACGGGAAGGTCAGTTCCTGCCGGATGGACGCCGGACAGCAGGTCTCGGTTTAAGAGGAAGGCAACTGATTCTCTGGAAATCCATTCTCTTCGAATTCCAAAGTTAATGAGGAAAACTCCGCCGAAACTGCAGAAAATAAAACCGATTGCCGCAAAAGTCAGTCCTATATTTCCACCGTCAACCACGCCGAAGCTGGCCCAGCTCTGTCCTATGGAAAAGGCTGGTCCCGGTCCCTGAATGAACCCCAAAGCCAGCAAATACCCGAATGAATGGAAAAGATCGGGAATGAGGGTTTGAATAAACATGAAAGTGAGGATCAGTCCGATAAAGGCCTGCAATCCGAACTGGAAAACAAAAGCCATGGCCATCGGAACAATTTCCTTTCTGCTGTTATTTTTTCCGGGAGATTTTTTCAGAGTGAGTGAGACAAAAGAAATGCTGAGAAGATGATAAGCTATCTCTCCCAGTCCTAGCTGTTCAAGTCCGAATCTCGGTAAGACAAAATTATATAATGGCAATAAGATAAATCCCGCCAGCAGAGGATTGGGAATGAGATATTTCTGGAAAAATGCAACTTTTGTCCGGATAAAGGTCGCCAGCACAATGGCTCCATACAAAACTCCGAGATGCAGAATTAATGACCAGTTAAATGACATCTGAACCGCCTGTCGATCTATCAGATATCAGGAAACAATAAAGGTCGGCTGATAACTGTTTATGATTTTCACACAGTATATATTATTTCATATGATAAGAATAGTTCTGCCGCGACTGTAAAATTCTGAAAATATGATATGTGTTGGGATTCAAGGCTTTGTTCGATTAGGGGGAGGGGATACTGAGGTTTGAGTTCCCATACCCCCTCCATTGAAGTTTTTTCAGATCGTCACGTGTTCGAACTGGCTGTTATAAAGATCGGCGTAAAAACCATTCTGTCCCATAAGTTCCTCATGGCTGCCCTGTTCGATGATATCTCCTTCGTTCATTACGAGGATAAGGTCGGCGTTGCGGATCGTCGAGAGGCGGTGGGCGATGATAAAGCTCGTCCGCCCCTCCATCAGTCCGTCCATGGCTTTCTGGATCAGAACTTCCGTACGCGTATCGACCGAACTGGTCGCTTCGTCGAGGATCAGGATCCGCGGATCGGCCAGAATGGCCCGGGCAATGGTGAGCAGCTGTTTCTGCCCCTGGCTGATATTGGAGGTCTCCTCATTGATAATCATGTCGTATCCATCGGGCCATGTGTGTATGAAGTGATCCACATGAGCGGCTCCGGCGGCTTTTTCCACCTCTTCGTCAGTCGCATCGGTGCGGCCGTAGCGGATGTTTTCCCTGACCGTCGAGTTATAGAGCCACGTATCCTGGAGAACCATGGCGAAGTTGTTTCTCAGGTCTTTTCTGGTGAAATCGCGAATATCCATGCCGTCCACGAGGATGGCTCCGCTGTCCACGTCGTAGTAACGCATAAGCAGTTTGACCATGGTCGTTTTTCCCGCTCCTGTGGGGCCGACGATGGCTATTTTCTTTCCTTCGCCGGCAACAGCGGAAAAGTCTCGGATAACGGGGTCTTTTTTATTGTAGGAAAACCGGACGTTCTTGAATTCCACTTCGCCGCGGATGGTATCCGGTTTGACAGGATTTTCCTTTTCGGCGATTTCCTGCTCTTCATCGAGGAATTCGAAGACCCTTTCCGCAGCGGCCACAGTCTGCTGAAGCACATTGCTTATATTGGCTATCTGGGTCAGAGGCTGGGTGAAGTTCCGGACATACTGGATAAAGGCCTGTATGTCTCCAATGGTAATCATGTTTCTTACCGCCAGCCAGCCGCCGAGAATCGTGACCGCCACATAACTGATATTCCCGAAAACCATCATCAGGGGCATCATCAGGCCGGAAAGGAACTGGCTTTTCCAGGCCGATTCATGAAGCTCCTCATTAAATACGCCGAATTCTTCAAGGCTTTTTTCCTGTCCGTTAAAGGCCTGCATGATAATATGAGCAGAGAACATTTCCTCAATGTGCCCGTTGACATGGCCGAGCGATGCCTGCTGTCTCTTGAAATATTTCTGGCTCTTTTTAACGATAAACGCCACAGTTCCCATGGAAAGGGGAATGATCAGCAGCGCTGTCAGCGTCATGCGCCAGTCGATGGAAAACATCATTACAAGCACGCCGGCGACCGTAACTACGCTTGTGATCATCTGGGTCAGCGTCTGGCTCAAGGTTTGATTGATAGTATCCACATCGTTCGTTATACGGCTCAAAACATCGCCATGGCTGTTCCCGTCGTAGTATCTCAGAGGGATTTTATGCATCTTTTCCGCTATATCCTTTCTGAAGCGGTAGGAGAGGTCCGCCGATACGCTCGACATGATCCAGCCCATAATATAGGAGAAAAGAGCCGATATCCCGTATAATCCGAGAGTCAAGAGTAAAATCCGGCGGATAGAGGCAAAGTCTATTTCCCCCGTGCCGGCTATTTTGGCCATGATCCCTTCGAATAATTTCGTCGTGGCCTGTCCCATGATTTTGGGACCTAAAATCATAAAAACCGTAGAAAAAGAAGCAAAAACAAAAACTACCAGAACGGTATATCTGTATTTGCCCATATAGCGGAGAAGGCGGCCGATCCCTTTTTTGAAGTCTTTGGCCGATTCCCCTTTCATCATTCCCTGGGGGCCGCGGCCTCCGCCCGGTCGGGGACCGCGCCGCAGAATCTGATCCGAACTGCCTTTCAGACTTTCTTTCCGTTTTTTTATATTATCACTCATACTTACACTTCCTTGATCGAGAGCTGGGAGAGAACAATCTCCCTGTAAACTGGGCAGTTATCCATCAGCTCACTGTGCCGGCCTTTTCCTACCAGTTTTCCATCGTCCAGAACCAGAATCTGTTCGGCCTGCATAATCGTGGAGACTCTCTGGGCCACGATGATTCGAGTCGTATCACCGTATTCCCTCTCGAGCTCTCCCCGCAATCTGGCATCGGTTTTGAAGTCCAGAGCAGAGAAACTGTCATCGAAAATGAGCACGGGACAGTCTTTGATCAAGGCTCTGGCAATAGATATGCGCTGTTTTTGTCCTCCCGATACATTGGCTCCCCCCTGGCTGACCTGGGAATCGAAACCTTCTTCTTTCCTGCCGATAAACTCGCTGGACTGGGATATCCGTGCAGCCTTTTCCAATTTCTCCTGATCGACCCCTTCCGAACCATATGAAAGGTTGCTTTCAATCGTTCCGGCGAAAAGGACGCTTTTCTGCGGCACATAACCGATCTGTTTTCTCAAGGCTGAAAGAGTTATCTTTCTCACATCCTTTCCATCCATAAGAACTTCCCCTTCCGATACATCGTAAAAGCGGGGTATTAGATTTATAAGGCTCGACTTCCCGCTTCCCGTTGAACCGATAATGGCTGTCGTCTGGCCGGGCTCAGCTGTGAAACTTATATTTTTCAATGCATAATCTTCGGCGCCGGGATATCTGAAGCTGACATTCTTGAAACTGATTTTTCCCCGGACCCTGTCGGCAAAGCTTTCCGGCCGGGAAGGATTTTTGATAGATCCTTCGGTTTTCAGAACCTCGTCGATTCTTCCCGCCGAAACAGAGGCTCTCGGAATAAAGATGAATGCCATGGAGAGCATAAGAAAGGACATGACGATCTGCATGGCGTACTGGAGAAAAGCCATCATGTCGCCGACCTGAAGGGACGACTCGGCCACTTTATGGGCTCCGACCCAGATAATAGTGAGTGATAGGACGTTCATAATCAGGGTGATGAAGGGCATGAGAGTGACCATTAGCCTGTTGACGAAGAGGTTGACATCGGTCAGTTCCCTGTTTGCCTTGTCGAAACGGTCCTTCTCAAAAGACTGCCTGTTAAATGCCCGGACGACCAGCAGCCCTGTCAGCTGTTCTCTGGCTACTTTATTGATTTTATCGACGAGCCCCTGAATGGCTTTGAATTTGGGAAGAGCTATGGACATAACGACACTGACTATTCCCAGAAGGACCAGTACGGCAAGAGCGATGATCCAGCCCATTGAGGGGGCTTTTGTAAAAGCTCTGATTACAGCTCCTGTCGCCATTATCGGCGCCATGAGCATCATGCGCATAATCATAAATGTCACACGCTGTATCTGCACTACGTCATTGGTATTTCTGGTAATGAGTGAGGCTGTCGAGAAATGGTCAAATTCGGCGTTTGAAAACCCTTCGATTTTACGGAACAGATCGGAACGGAGAGTCCTCCCGACTCCGGCTGACACCCGTGCGGCCAGAAATCCGACAGTTATCGTAGCGGCTGCTGAAATCAGCGCCAGAATAAGCATAAAACCGCCTGTTTCCAGAATATACCGGCTCTGGACAGCGGCTGAATCTATCCCCATTGATTCGTTTTCTTTCTTAACGGCCCGCAAAGCCATCTGCTCGAGCATGGCCGGATCGAACCGTCTGCGCAGCTGTTCCTTTATTTCCCTTATGGCTGCCGATCTCTGTTCCTCCGGCATGGATACAAGCTTTTGCGGAGACAGGGAGGCATCCTGGGGATTATCCGATGTAGCCAGTATGAAGCTGATTATCAGGTCCGATCGGAAATCATTGTCCGATATCAGTTCTTCTTCCTTCCCTTCCGGGAGCACTGAAGCGGCCTCTTTACCGGACATGCTGTAAAAGCCGGTAAACTTTTCAGCTTCGGGTTTGTCCAGCAGAAATAAAAGCCTCTCCGTTGTTTCCGGTGATATCCTGAGGGGAACGGGCGATTCTATGCCCCCCTGCTGAAGGCCGACATTGACGATTTTGGACATGTAGTCCGGCAGAGCCAGATCCATGTTTACCTGCAGGAACAGGAGAGCCACGGCCAGAACTATCGCCGGTATGTAAGGGGCATAATAACGCAGAATTTTAAACACTATTCTTCCTCCCCGAAGTTTTTTTTCTGATGATGGAGATGATGCCGGTGATGAGGTTCAAGAGGTTCCATCTCCGAGAATCTCCCCACGATCTTCTGAAGGCAGGGGAGTAGTCCGGCTGCTTCCTCTTCGGATATTTTTCCCACAAGGTCCTCCATCCAGGATGAACGGGCGATGATGGAAAGCTTAAGGACTTTTTCCCCCTTTCCACTGATGTAATGATATTTTTTTCTTCTGTCTTCCCGGTCTTCCCGTCGCTCTATGTAGCCTGATTGTACCAGCTTGTCGAGAAGCTGGCTGACGGCGGAATTGCTTATATCGAGCATGGAGCTCAACTCGCTGACAGAGGCTCTGCCTTCCTTGTTGAGTCTGCCGAGTATAAACATCTGGCTGTATGAGAGGTTGTGCTTTCTGGCGAACTGGAAATATCCCGCCATGGACCGGTGCATAAGATAATGCCCCAGTTCCTGAAGATTTTCCTTTAATTCTTCTCTGCTATTTTGCATAAGTATCCTAAATAGTTAAGTTATCTTAAATAATTTAACGATATCTGATTTTTCCGTCAATAAAAAAATTCTATCTTTAGTTTATCTGGCTTATTTCATCATTCCATAGCAGAATATTCATATGAAAATAACCATAGCTAAACCGGGTATCCCTTCGGGAGAGGCAGTGTCTCACATTAATCAGATCATCGGGAGATGCAACAGTTTCGATGGTACTTCCTACGATTTCGACAGCGATGATGATTACAGAAAGCCCGGGGATCACAATTATTTTATCCTTTACGGCGATGGCGTGCCCTTATCCGTTGTGTATCTCTTCGTTCCCACATCTGTCGAGGCTGAGGTATACGCTTTTACGGTTCCGGAGCAGAGGAGGAAAGGGCATATGAGCACCCTTCTCCGCGAGGTCGCCGGTGAAGTGAAGCGCCGGTCAGTGCCGTCTCTCCTTTTTGTCTGCGATGGGAATTCTGAAGACGGTGCTGCATTTCTGAAGCACCGGGGGGCTTCATATGATTTCTCCGAGTTCTCCATGATTCTGGAATCTCCGGTTCCGGCAGCAGAGAGACATGACATCCAGATCCGTCCGGTTAGAGAGGAGGATAGGGAGGAGCTGATCCGCATTAACGGCGAGGCTTTTCATGAAGAGAGAAGAACTGTCGAGGAAACGATCGGCTTGTTCTATACTTCCGATAAAAGAGATTTCTACGCTGTCATTCATGAGGGGAAGGTCGTCGGAATGATCGGACGGTATCTCGAGGAGAATCGTGATTACATTCACGGCTTTGCCATGGATGCCTCGTTCCGGGGCAGGGGATGGGGGCAGCAGGCTCTTCAGCTTATGATCGATAAATGCCGGATAGCCGATACCTCAAGAGCGGTCGTTCTGGAGGTCGAATCGGAGAATGAGAGAGCATTGAACCTCTATAAGCGGTGCGGTTTCCGGCTTGTCTCCCGATTTGATTATTACAGAGAGCCTTTGTAAACATTTTCTTGCCCGGTTGGATAAGTGCTGTTATCATAAGTTAGTTGAAAACAGAAACCAACTGGAGGCCTTTGTGAAATTACAGAAATATATACTATCTTTCATTCTGCCAGTCCTTTTTGCTGCCTGTGTAAGTTCTCCCCTCATCAGGGATTACGGTCATGAGATAGAAACGGATCTTGCAGCTCTGTCCCGGGTTTATAAAAACAGTTTTCCCCTTGGAGCTGCAGCGGAACCTTTTCAGCTTGAAGGAGCGGAAGGGGCTTTGCTCGCCTATCATTTCAACAGCCTTACGGCGGAAAACGCCATGAAGTTCCGCACCATTCATCCCGAAGAGGATACATACAATTTCGAACCGGCCGACCAACTGGCCGCATTTGCGAAAGAAAACCATATGAAAATGCGCGGCCATACTTTCGTCTGGCACCATCCCGACGAAATCGCCTCCTGGGTTTTTGCTGACGGATCAGGCCGGTCCAGGAGCCGGGATGAGGTTCTGGCCATCCTTAAAGACCATATGTCCGCGTTAATTGACCGGTACGGCGACATTGTCTATGCCTGGGATGTCGTCAATGAAGCGGTCGACACAAGCCAGCCCGATAATATGAGGCGGACGCCCTGGTATAACAGCATAGGGCCCGATTACGTCGATCAGGCTTTTCTGCTCGCACGGGAACTGGCACCGAACGCCGGGCTCTTTCTCAATGATTACGAAACCTTTGAACCCGCCAAGAGGGATGCATTGTTCTCCCTTGTCAAAGGGATGAAAGAACGAGGCATCCCCGTTGACGGGGTAGGGCTTCAACTCCATCTGACTCTTTCCCATCCTCCGCTTGAGGAGATTGAAAAAACGATCGATCTTTTCAGAACCCTCGATGTTGAAATCCATATCACGGAACTGGATATGTCACTCTATTCGAGAGAATTCCAGACAATGGAGGAACCTGACGGCGATTCTCTGATCCGCCAGGCCCACCGCTATAAAGACCTTTTCGATATTTTTGTGAAAAACGACGATATCATAACAAGCGTCACATTCTGGGGATTTAACGACGGCCATACCTACAGGACCGGCGAGCCCTACAATCGACCGGACTGGCCTCTGCCTTTCGACGACGCAATGAAAGCCAAACTGGCTTATCATGGAATTATCCGTTCCGATGACCTGCCTGACGATGTCGTCCTGGAAGAACCGCGTCAGAACAAGACCTATCAGGCTCCGAAGGGTACGCCGCTTATTGACGGGGAAATAGATCCGGTCTGGGAAGCCGCTCCAGTCGTCTTAACTGATACACAGGTCATGAATGCCCCGGGAGCCGTCGCCGCGGTCAGAATGCTCTGGGATGAAGAACACCTCTATGTTCTGGCCGAAGTGGCCGACAGCACGGTGAGCGATAATGCGGATCAGGCGTACATGAACGATTCCTTTGAATTCTTTATCGATGAGCTTAACGACAAAACGGTCGCCCTGGGTAAAGATGACAGTCAGATCCGTATCGGGCACAACAACGACATGAGTTTCGGTGGTCAGGGCTGGAAAGACAAAATCAAATCGGCGACGCGGATCACCGATGACGGTTATCTTGTGGAACTGATGTATATCCTCCAGAAAGTCAAAGGCGAGCCGGGTCTTAAGATGGGAATGGATTTCCAGGTCAACGACAATTTCGGAAACGCCGAACGCGAAGGAATTTCCAAATGGAATGACCCCACAAACGAGTCGTGGCACAATACCACGGGCTGGGGAACTCTGGAACTCTACAACTGAATGCCCGCGGCTGTCAGTATCCGGCTCATGAGCAGATAAGCTGCCGTGGTACTGACGGCGGCAATGGCAAAGCTGAACCAGAACGCCATGCCTCTGTTCAGCAGAAAGGGAAAAAGTATAAAAAAGAGGAGGGAGGGAATCACCAGCCAGAAAATCGAACCGGATAACCGGGCGATCTGGTCAGTCCCGACCTTCTCCAGTCTCATCCATACTATGGCCAGCAGCGAAGTAAGGGGAAGAGCGGCAACCAGCGCTCCGAAAAGAGAACTTCTTTTTCCGATCTCGCTGACCGCTACGATTATAAGGGCGGAAAGAATCACTTTGATTATATATTGCAGCATTTTTTTTTCTCCTTAATTTTATTGAACATACTTATTGCTGTGGAAATCTTCAAGATGGTCTCAGCGGTTTCGAAAGATAAACGGTACACTGTCCGCAATGTTTCGTGTTAAAATAATTCAGTTTAAAAAAGAAGGTAATATATGGAAAAAACAAGTGTACCCCGTCGTTCGGACATTCCGAAGGAACAAACCTGGAATGCCGAAGCGGTATTCCCGGATCGGGCTGCCTGGAAAAAGGCGTTCGAAGAACTTAAAAAAGAACTCCCTGTCATTGACGGATTCGAGGGAACTCTCTCGTCAAGCCCGGACAATCTCATTAAATGGCTTAAGAAAGAGGAAGAGCTTTCGCGGAAAGCGGAGAAGCTCGGTTTTTACGCCTATATGGCTATGGCGGTTAACGGCGACGACGCCGAAGCCACTTCCATGGTCAGTCAGATACAGAGCATGGGCGCTGACCTGAATGCCCGTTCCGCCTTTGCCGATCCTGAAATTCTGGCCATGGATGAAAAAAAGCTCCGCGGCTGGCTGGAGTCGGAAAAAGAACTGGCTCCCTACAGACACAGCCTTGAGGATCTGATCCGCACGAGGCCCCATGTCCGTTCCGGAGAAGTGGAAGAGGTTCTGGGCCTGGTCTCCGACCCATTCGGCAGCGTGGAAATGACTTTCAATATGCTTTCCTCCATGGATATGAAAATTAAAGACGCTGTCGGAAAGGACGGCGGTTCCATGGATGTGACCCAGAGCAATATAGAGGAGATCAAAAAGCATCCCGACAGAAAGATCCGGCAGAGCGGTATGGAAAATTATGCCGATGCCTATCTGGGGCTCCGGCATACCTATGCGGGGAATTATATCGCCTCGGCGAAACAGACCGCTACTCTGGCAAAAATCCGGGGTTACGACTCCGTTCTTCAGTACAAACTGTCACCTTACAATATTCCGACAGATGTGTTTCACAATCTGATCGACACATTCAAGAGCAAACTGCCCGTATGGCACCGCTACTGGGATGTGAAAAGACGGTTGCTCAAGCTGGATGAAATGCGCCCCTACGATATCTGGGCTCCCCTGACGGAAAAACAGCCCGAATACAGCTTTACCGAAGCGGTCGATCTGATCGGAAAGGGAATGGCGCCTCTCGGTGACAAATATGTCAGCACAGTCCGCAAGGGATGCCTCGAAGACCGCTGGGTCGACTACGGCAGAAACAAGGGGAAAAGCCAGGGAGCCTTTTCCTACGGAACTTATGACACCTATCCCTGCATCATGCTCAGCTACGACAACACGCTGACGGAAGTCAGCACTCTGGCCCATGAGCTGGGACACTCCATGCACTCCTATCTGACTCATGAGAATCAGAGTTACTCCGATTCCCATTACTCCATGTTCGTCGCTGAAGTGGCATCGAATTTCAACCAGGCCATGGTGCGCGATTATCTGTTCAAAACCGATGAAGACAGGGATTTCCAGCTGGCTGTGATTCAGGAAGCCATGGACAATATCCACCGTTATTTCTTTATCATGCCCACATTGGCCCGGTTCGAGTTTGAAGTTTTCAGGCGGCTGGAAGCGGGAGAACCTCTCAATGCCGATATTCTGCAGGAGATCATGAGCGGATTCTATGCGGAGGGTTACGGAGACGCCCTGAAGGATGATGAGGAGAGAACCTCCATCACCTGGGCGACATTCGGCCATCTCTACGAACCGTTCTATACGTTCCAGTATGCCACGGGCATATCCGCAGCACACGCCCTCTGCTACGGTATTCTGGACGGAAAAGAGAACGCTGTGGAGAATTACCTGAAATTCCTGAGCCTGGGTAACTCTGTTTATCCTCTGGAAGCGCTGGCGACCGGCGGGGTGGACATGATGTCTTCCGAGCCTGTTGAAGCGGGATTCAAAGTTCTGGAAGCCCTGATCGACAGACTGGAAAAACTGATCGACTGAAAGATAGCACAGTAAGTAAAAAACGCGGCGGAATGCTTTTCGCCGCGTTTTTTTTATGAGAGATCCCGTCCTTCTCTATAGCCCGTGCCTATATCACCCCCTATGGAATAATAGCGGTTGTCCAGACCGTAGTGGAGGGATTTGAGGCTTCTCATATCCAGTTTCCCCTCCGGAATAAGATCTTCCCTGACATAGGTAGCCTTGACTTCACCGGTATAGATAACGCGCTGTTTGATCTGAACCCTTTCCAGAACTTTCACATGGAGATTGACGGGGCAGTCGCCCGTACGGACATAGCCCTCGGTCCTTTCCAGTCTGAAAAGCGATGCCTTATCTCTCTCCCGCCCCGAATGGATACCGCAGAAATCCACTTCTTTCATTTGAGTGACTTCAGGAATGTTGATGGTCACTTTCCTCTCCCTGTCGATCAGTTCTGTAATCAAATGGTTCTCGTGAGTCGAGAAACCGACCAGAGGGGGATTGAGCCCCATCACCGCCACATCGCCGATAGTGGTGACATCGACTTTGCCCTCCGATTCGGCGCAGAGAAGAACTATGGGAACACCGTGAAGGAGCGGCGTGCTGTTTATTTGTCTGTTCATGGAGATTATGGTACCACAATTCATTCTCTCCGGGCTTTTTTTTCTATACAATGAAAGTGGATAAAAGAATGGAGGACGGGAATGGAAAAAGGAATCTATTACAGTCGGTGGGGAGGACCGGAGGAGCTGCGGTTCGGGACTCTTCCTGAAAGAAAATGCATTGATCCGGACCGGATAAAATTGAACAGCGGTGAGATTCTCCTGCAGATCCGGGCCATATCGGTCAATCCCATCGACTGGAAAATCCTCTCCGGTTCCCAGAAACCGGTTACTCTCCCGCTTTTTCCCAGAATCTTCGGCACAGACTTTGCCGGAACTGTATACAGGGCCGGAGCGGGTGCTCAAAAGAAGGGATTCTCTGTAGGGACCAGAGTTATGGGACTTGTTTCGCCTCTTAATAAAGGTTCGGGACGTCAGTGGCTGAAGGTTCGGGCGGACCACTGTCTGATTATGCCGGAAAGCGTTTCCTTCGAAGAGGGCGCGGCCCTGCCGGAAGCCTGTATCAGCGCTCTTCTGGCCACGTCTTTCTCTCGTAAAATGAAGCCGGGAAAAGCGCTTCTCTTCGGTGCGTCGGGCGGAGTCGGTTCGGCGGTTTTGCAGATTCTCGCTTCCCGGGGCTGGGATGTTTCGGCGGTCTGCCGCGACGATCAGAAATCAGCCCTGAGACATCTGGGAGCCCGTGAGTGCCTCGACCGTTATTCCTGGAGAGATGAATTGTCAGGCAAACCGGAATGGGATGCTGTTGTCGATTGTCCCGCTGCTGTCATCAGAGACAATCCTTCCGGATTACTGAAAAAAGGCGGTGTATACGCTCCGGTCTACATTCCCGATTCATTTATTCCCTTTCAGATTATCCGTACCCTGCTCTGGTTTTTTACTCCCTATAAAACCAGTCTCTTTATCGGGTATCCCTCGAAGGGGAGAATGAGACAAATTCAGATGCTCCTCCAATCGGCAACCTTTAAACCGCTTATAGACAGCATCCATATTGCTGAAAATATTGTCAGCGCCGTAGATAAATCCCGCAGAGGCGGTGTGCTGGGAAAAATTATTGTTACCTTTTAAGGTTTTCACCGTATTACCTGTAAACATATTATCAAGAGGTTAAAATGAAAAAAATATTTATGATTCTTCCTGCTCTCCTGCTGTTCTCCTGTGGTTTGGCAAAAGAGTCCGGAACAATTTCGGTCAGCGGATCGGGATCTGTAATGGCGGCGCCCGATACGGCACAACTGGTTCTAACCGTTTCGGAAAAAGCGAAAACGACAAAGGAAGCCCAGAATCTGGCAAACGGGAAAATTTCCCTGGTAACCGAAACGCTCAACGGCGCCGGAATAGACATGAAGAATATCGCCACATCGGCTATCCGGTTTTCCAAGGATTATATCTGGAACGACCAGACAAGACGGAATGAAATTATCGGGCAGGTCGTCAGTCAGACCGTTACAGTCAAATTCAATGATCTTGATGGTTCGCCCTCCCTTCTGGCATCGGTTCTCGATTCTCTCGGATCGATAGATGGTATTGAAATCGGAAACCTCATGTTTTCCATAGCTTACCCACAGGAGTATTATATCGAAGCCAGGCGACTCGCTTTCGAAAAGGCAAAGCAGAAAGCTTATGAGCTGTCAGACTATGCGGGACTCAAGCTCGGGCGCGCAGTCTCTATAACCGAGACCGGTACGGGAAACCTTCCCTACGGGGGATACGGTATGGTTCAGCGCAACGTCGCGGTCATGGAATATGAAGGAGCCGCTCCTTCTGAAGTTCCGGGAGGCGAGATCCCCATCTCCTATGATATAAGCATCGTATTTGAAACAAATTGATTTGTATATGCACATTAAAGTGGACAGGCGGACTTTTCGGTGTTTAACTGAAAGGTATGAAAGTAGCCATTATAATTTGCGATCGTTATAAAACCTGCGCCGGAGGCAAATGCTTCCGCGCGCTGCAGAACAGAGAAGGAGCTTTCGACAGGTACGCTGCCGATGAACCCCTTGAAATTGCCGGATATACCAGCTGCGGGGGCTGCCCCGGCGGCAATATCGAGTATTCGCCTGAGGAGATGAAGAAGAACGGAGTGGACGTCATTCATTTCGCCACGGGATTTCTGGTCGGTTATCCTCCCTGTCCTCACATAATCCATTTCAAGGATTTTATTGAATCGCGTTACGGGATCCCCGTCGTGACGGGAACCCATCCGATCCCTCAGAAATACCTTCTGGAGCACGAAAAGCTGGGAACCTGGAATGATCCGGAATGGGAAAAACTTCTTGAACCCGTTATGGGAACCGAAGAGATGAGAAAAGCATACGACTGATTTTTTCAGTTATTTCTCCACAGCTTCTTTAATATCTTCAAGATCTTTTTCCAGAGCTTTTATCGTGGCATTTTTAAACATCCAGCCCAAAAGAAAATTCACCAGCCTGGCTCCGAAACTTTCGATCTCAGCTGTAAACTTCATTGTGAGAGCGCAGCCTTCCGAAGAATCCTTCAAATAGAAATCCGTATAATATCTGGAGCCGTGGCTTTCTGCCCTGACATTATAAAAATTGTTTTCTTCCGCATTATGTATCCACATGACTTCCGTCGCTTCCTTTCCGAACATTTCTCTGGTCTCACGCCATTTCAATCCGATGAAAGGGTTTCCTTTTTCGAGAATTTCAATTTTCCGGATTCCGGAAATGGTATTAACGGAATTTTCGATATCAGTGATAACGGACCATACTTTTTCCCTCGGCGCCGATATATTTATACTCAATTCAATGCCTTGCATAATATTCTCCTCTTGCATAGGTTTATATTAATATTAGTTATTCCTAACTGTAAAAACCACAGAATTCAACAACTTTATTGAAGCGGACTCTATGTACAAAAATCCCTAAGAAGGATATATTTCTTTATCCAAGGAGACTTTAAATATGACGCAGTACATACCCTATATCATTATGGGCATCATTGCGGGTTTTATCATATACCGCTACATCCTCAACGCCATAACCCTTATGAGTTACAAGGAGCTGAAAAGCAAACTTGAAAATGGCGATAAATTCGTTCTTCTCGATGTGCGCACCAATAAGGAATACAGATCGGGCTTTATCCCCGGTTCCAGACACATCTCTCCGGAAAATCTCCCCGCCAAATTGAAAAAGACAAAGAAAGATGCTCTGATCGTCGTTTACTGCCAGAGCGGAGGCCGGGCTGCCGCAGCGAAAAGAAAACTGGAGCTGAACGGTTACAGCAATGTGACCAGCTTCGGTGGCGTCCGCCGATGGAAAGGGGCTCTGGAGAAGAAATAGTGGAGAGAAAATTCAATCCTGACAAACTGGCCAGACTCAATGATCCCGTCCGGCTGGAACACATCCCGCCGGATTTTATCCGGGAGAAGCTCGGGCTAAACGGGTGTTCCGTTATGGCTGATATCGGCGCTGGAACAGGTCTTTTCACGAAGGCTTTTCTGGAACTCTGCGGAGGCGGCAAGGCTTTTTCCGCCGATATCTCTCCGGTCATGGTCGACTGGATGAAGGAGAATCTCATTCCCGAAAAGGGAGAGATCATCCCCCTTCTGGTGGAGGAAAAGTCACTCCCTATTGATAGCGATTCGGTGGATCTGGCTATTATGTTCAATCTTTACCATGAGCTGGAAGCGCCTGATCAGTCTCTGGCTGAAGTTATGAGAATCCTGAAGAAAGGCGGAAAAATCTGTATCGCCGACTGGAAAAAAGGGGAAACCCCTTCCGGCCCGCCTCAAAAGATCAGAGTCAGTGCCGATGAGATTTCAGAGGCCTTGAGAAACACCGGTTTCCAATCCATCTGGAGCGATGATTCCCTTCCTTTTCATTCGCTTGTCTGGGCTGTGAAATAAGCAGAAAAGTATATTCCGATTTACTTTTTCCACCAATTTCTCTAAACTCGCCCCATGATCGGTGAAAAAATCAGGGAAATCGGATTTCTCTACAGGCTGTTCTTCAAAATCGGTTTGTTCTCCATCGGCGGCGGTTATGTCATGCTGCCCATGCTCAAAGACGAGCTTGTGACAAAACGGGACTGGGTCGACGATCAGGAACTGCTCGATTATTACGCTATCGGCCAGGCCACGCCGGGAATCATCGCCATCAACACATCGACATTCGTCGGCTATAAACGTCAGGGGATTCCCGGAGCCATAGCGGCGACAGCGGGCATGGTAACCCCTTCTCTGATCATCATCACGCTTATTGCGGCATTTATCCCATTTATGCAGCAGAATGAGATTTTCCAGAGGGCATTTCGGGGAATCCGCGCCGCCGTCGCCGCCCTGCTTCTCCATACTCTCTATACGCTGGCGGCGAAAATGATTACCGGCGATACGAAGAGGAATATCCTGACCATATCCCTGCTTGTTCTCGCCTTTACAGCCGTTGTTGTTTTCGGACAGTCTCCCGTCGTTATCGTGCTGGCCGCCGGACTGGCGGGCTGGATCGGTGGAGCTGTGAAAAGGGAGAAAGTCTGATGTCCTTAATTGAACTCTTTATTACATTCTTCAAAATCGGTCTATTTACAATCGGCGGAGGTCTGGCGAGCCTTCCGCTGCTGAAAGAGGCTGTCGTCGACGGCGGTTTTATTACCAGTGACGAGTTTATCGATATGGTCGCTATAAGCCAGTCAACGCCGGGGCCGATCGGCATCAATATGGCGACTTATACGGGGTTCAAGCTGGCTTCGGTTCCCGGCGGCGTTGTCGCTACAGCCGGTATCGTCACGCCCTCGCTGATAATTATCATTCTCATAGCGGCATTAATGAAAAACTTCGCTTCCAGCAAAGCGATCCAGGACAGCCTGAGCGCAATCCGCCCCGCAGCTCTGGGGCTTATTGCATCGGCCGTGTGGTTTATCCTGAGCGAAGCCGTCCTGCCCGGCGGGCAGTTCTTTCTGCCGGGATTTCTGATTATGACGGCGATATTGATTGCAAGAAGTCTATGGAAAGCTACCCCGGTTCTCTATATTATGGCCGGTGCCATTGCGGGGATAATATTTCTTTAGTCTTTCAGTTTTAACCGGGCAACAATTTCATCGTCTTCTTTTTCTCCGGTTTCCCGGAATCCCAGAAGATAGTACAAGCCGGATGCATCGTTCGAAGGTAAATAGGAGAGGGCAAAGCTGTCGGGGTTCTTTTCAGTCCTGAGTTTTTTCATGATCAGCTCCAGGGCTTTGCGTCCGCATCCCTTTCTCTGAAAGTTTTTATCTATCAGGAATCCCCCGAGCCAGCAGCTGTTGTCCTCATCATCGATGGCCCACATAATAAAACCTATCGGCGCATTGTCCCGATAGATTGCAAGAGGATGCCAGAGAGATCCGTAAGAGCACAGACACATATAATACCCGGGATCGGCGACAAACTCTTTCTGTTCTTCAAAGACTTCTAGTTTATAGACATCGCGCCAGTTCTCATTACCTATCTCTTTCAGTTCAATGATATGATTATCCATCTCATCAGAATAAAGCCTTTTTGCCAGGGGTAACAGGGAAAGAATAATTATAAATGCAAAGATTTTCTTGACTATATTACTAACTAGTAATATATTTCAGGCATGGAAAGCGAACAACGTTACAGTCCTGACGAAAGACTGGATTTCAGTGTCATAATCGCCATATTCCGGGCTATGCAGACGGTCAGGAAGAGTGAAAGCATCACTTTGGAGAGAGGTCATCTCACCTCCGCTCAGTTCAGTGTTCTTGAAACTCTCTATCATAAAGGACCGCTTAGAGTTTGTGAATTGCTGGAGAAAACGCTCTCTTCCGGAGGAAACATGACTGTCGTTCTCAAAAATCTTCAGCAGGAGGGGTTGATTACAAAAATCAGAGATCCTGAAGACGGCAGGGCATTTGTTGTTCAGCTTACCGGAAAAGGTTTTCAGTTAATCGAAGGATTGTTCCCCGACCACATCAAAGTCGTGTCAGATCTCCTCTGTCCCCTGGAAGACAGGGAAAAGAAAGAGCTGGTGAGAATCCTGAAGAAACTGAATAGGAAATGATTTTTTTTAATGAAATAATACTAGTTAGTATTAAATAGGAGAATATTATGAATAGCATTTTTGAAAGAAGATCGGTTAATTTTTTTGATCCCTCTAAAGATATCGATGATGAACTGCTCAAAAATATCATAGACCTGGCTTCAACGGCGCCTTCAGCTTTTAATCTTCAGCCATGGGATATTATAGCCGTAAAGACTCCGGAGGCAAAAGAGAAACTTCTTGAGTTAACCGGAGGGCAGTCCAAAGTCCAGGAAGCTCCCGTAACCCTTATCGTTATAGGAAACAGGGCCGGGTATGATGTAAACAATCCCGTGTGGAAGCAGCTGGAAGCCGCAATGGGTAAGGAGAAAACAGCCGGAGCCCGAACCATGGCGGAAAATCTCTACGGTTCAACAGAGGAGAGGAAAATCAAGTTTGCCGAGAGCAATGCGGGGCTGCTGAGCATGTCCATCATGTACGCCGCCAGACATTACGGCGTCGACTCCCACCCCATGAGCGGTATTGATTTCGAAGGTATCAAAAAAGAATTCGATCTCGGAGAAGAAAAGGATGTGGTTATGCTTATATCTCTTGGATATTTCGACGGAACGAAGGAACTCTACCCCCGGGCCCCGAGACGGGCTTATGAGGATCTGGTGGTCACAGTATGAGCAAAGGGAGAATGCCGGTCCTCTTTGCAGGACACGGCTCTCCCGATATGACATTGGGAGAGAACAGATACACGGAAAAATGGAGAGAGCTCGGTCAGCTGATCGGCAAGGCGGAAGCTATCGTGGTTGTTTCGGCGCACTGGATGACCGGAGGGGAAACTCTACTGACAGCATCGCCCCATCCCGGTACGATCTACGATTTCGGAGGTTTTCCCGATGAACTGTACCGTATCCGATACAACTCTCCCGGGCACCCCGCACTGGTTGAAAAAATCATAGAGAAGCTTGAAGGATTTAATATCAAAGGGGACAGCGAACGGGGATATGACCACGGAAGCTGGACCATATTGAGACATATGTACCCCGATGCCGATGTGCCTGTCATACAATTGAGTCTTGATTTGCGACAGGACGGAGCCTGGCATTTTGAACTGGGCCACAAACTCCGATGGCTGAGAGAGGAAGGGGTTCTTCTTATGGGAAGCGGGAATATCGTTCACAATCTCAGGATGCTGACATTCCCCGAAATGACTGCTGCCGACTGGGCTGTATCCTTTGATGAGGAAGTAAAGAATCTTATACTGGATGGTGAGTACGAAAAGCTGAAAGACTATCAAGCGCTGGGGGAAAAGGCAATGCAATCCATAACAACGGCAGAACACTATCTCCCTCTGCTGTATACGCTGGGTCTTTCCGATGATAAAGACAGGATAACTTTCCCCATAGAGGGCATCTCTTTCGGAACCGTCTCTATGAGGACAGTGCTTTTTTCATAAAATAATTGAGCGGGAGCCGGCCTGTGCTATAATCCCTATAGATACTTTACAGGGAGTGTAACTATGTCAGAGCCAAACAGACCTTCGCGGCTGATATCCATCGATATCATGAAAGGAATCGGAATCATAGGGATGCTGTTCTCCCATGCTTTTTTCAAAGGCGTCTGGTTTTCCGAAGGCAATGCCGCCGTTGTCGTGGGGGAGCATGCCCCCTGGGTCATCCCCTTCGCGCTGCCTCTGATCATCGTCGGCACCTGGCCCGGTTTTTTCATACTTATGACCGGAATCCTCAATTCCTATCTCACGGCGAAAAGGCTGGAGAAGGGGAGGACTATCCGACAGGCTGTGTCTCCCATGTATGTCAACGCCGTACTTTTTCTGCTGATCCATGTCTTTATGGTCACAGTTCTCCATGATTACCGTCCCGATCTGCATCATCCCGGACAGGGCTCTGCCGGTCTGTTCGGAAATCTGGTAACCGGTAACGGATTAAAAATCAGTTCCGGGCAGTGGTACATTCACACCATGCTGAGTATGCTGGCCTTCGCTGAAATCTATTTCGCCCTGTCCATGACTTACTTCTTTAGAAAAGATAAATGGAAGAACAGACAGTCTCTGACAAAAATTCTGCTGATTCAGGCCGTTCTTGTACTGGTCCTGTCAGCAGTCATAAGCGGACCCTCTTACAATCTGGTTACCCGTCTGGTCGAAGTGAACACTTTGCCCGCCAATGTTGCCATATTTATCCTGCAGTCACTTAGTGCCAGCCAGCTTGATCTCTTTCCCCTGGCGGCATACGGTTCGATCGGGATGATCGTCGGACTTTTTCTCTTCCACGACAGGGAGAGGAAGGATCTTGATTCCCTAAGGGGATTTCTGAACCGGACGGGCACTGTCGCTCTGTTGACCGGCGTCCTTCTGATTGTTATCCGGGTTCTCACTGCGGGAACCGGACCGGTTGACGCCATCTTCATTTACGAGCCCTATCCGGTGCACCTGGCCGTTTTCAACATGGGGCTGATCCTCTTCGTTCTCAGCTTCGCCATGAAGAGATTTGAATACGCTCCGCTGGAGAGATTGCAGCGAATCTGCGACAGAACTCTGTTTATCAGAGCAGCGGGGATGCTCACCCTGACTCTCTATGTCCTGGAGTTCCCCGTAAGGTTCGTACTCAGCTATGCCGCCCACGGACTGTTCGGAGAATCTTCCGTTCCCTTTCCCGAATCTTTTCTCACTTTCCAGTTCGACAGCTTTATGCTCAATCCCGGGGCCATCGCTCTTTTTATGGTTGTCATTATGTCATTATGGCTGCTTCTGATAGCTCTTCTGATCCGGACCGGTTTCGTTGGTTCTTTCGAGTGGATTTTCGTCAGGATAGCTAACAGATTCAGGCCCCTCGATAAATCGGAGAAGGCCCATATGTCGCGAATTCTTTATCCTCTGAATTTATCCTGATCGCGGAGCATTTCATCTTCGTCGCGTATGATATCTTCGCGGATTTCCTCTTCTATGTGCCATTCTTCTCTGGTTTTATTCAGTTCCTCCTGTTCCAGAACCGTGTAGGCGATCTTTCCGACTTTTGTCTGGGGCAGTTCGCTGCGGAACTCTATCTCCCTGGGACAGCTCCATTTATTAATCCGTTCACGGCACCAGGATATGAGTTCCTCTTTCATTTCCGGACTTTCCTTCTCCGGGTCAGCCAGAACGATAAAAGCTTTCACTTTCTGGATCTGATAGGCATCGGGAACGCCGATGGCGCAGACTGATGCCACATCGGGATGAGCGTCGAGAATCTCTTCGATCTGCGTGGGGTAGACGGCGATACCGGAAACTTTAATCATTCTTTTAAGACGCAGTTTGAAGTAGATGAAACCGTCCTCGTCAATATGACCGATGTCTCCCGTATGGAGCCAGGTGACGTTGTCCTCATCCTTTTTAAGAACCTGGGCGGTTTCCTCCGGTTCGTCCAGATAGCCGAGCATGACTGTGGGGCCGGACACGCAGATTTCACCTTCCTCCCCGGCAGCCAGCGTCTCCCCGTTTTCGGGATTGACTATTTTAAAGAACATGTCGGGGTAGGGTATGCCAACGGAACCTTTGCGGTACTCCGCTTCGGGCATAACGGCGCAGACCGTAACCGATTCGGTTAGCCCGTAGCCTTCTCTTAAGGGAACCTTCGCTCCGTTTTCCTTCAATAACTGATCAAAGCGGATCTTGATGCTATGGGGAACCTTGTCCCCTCCGGCAAAGGCGCCTTTCATATTGCTCATGTCTGCTTTTCGCATATTGCTGTCTGTGAGCAGAGCTTCGTAAAGCGTAGGAACACCGGCAATGATTTCCGGTCTTTCCTTCCGGATCATTTTGCCAACAAGCTCAGCGGAAAACTTGGGGACGAGGATGCATTTGCCCCCGGCCGTCAGCATGGAATGGATACATACCGCCAGGCCGAAACCGTGAAAAACAGGCAGGATGGCCAGAACCGCATCTCCGGGAGCCAGGTGCCCGATTATTTCGCTTCCCTGAACACCGGTCTGCGCTGCCAGAGCATTGAAATTATCGCTTGATAGCATGATCCCTTTAGAGCGGCCCGTTGTCCCCCCGCTGTACAGGATTACGGCCATCTCCCCGGGAGCCATACTCTTTTCCGGTTCCGAAGCACCGGTGCGGACACTGTTCATCAGGTCTTTCCACCAGATAATCCGCCTGTCAGCCGGTACTTTCTTTATTTTACGCCCTTTGGTCAGATAGAAGAGAGAGCTTTTTATATTGCCCATATAATCGCCCAGTTTTGTGACTATCAGCTTTTCCAGAGGAGAATCGTTCATTATGGGAGTGAAGTTGGGAACAAAGGCATCGAGGGTGAAAGCCCATTTGCTTTGGCTCAGTTTAAGGTAATAGAGAATCTCATCGGCCGCTGAGAGGGGGTGAATCATACTGGCTATGGCGCCGGCTTTATTAAGAGCGTAGAAGAATATAACCGCCTGTGGTGTATTGGGCATGCAGACTGTTACTCTGTCCCCCTCTTTCAATCCGTTCTTCACAAGTGCGGCAGCGCACCGGTCTATATCGGCCAGAAACTGGCTGTAGGTGTTTTGAAGCCCCAGAAAATCCCATGCAATAAGATCAGGAGTTTCATTCGCCTGTCCGGCAATGGCTCCGTAAAGGCTTCTGTGTTCGTATTGCAGCGAAGAGGGAACGGTCCCGAGATATTTTTTCCATGGGATATCTTTTTTCATTATTTATTCTCCATACATTCTGTTCTTCGGACGGCGCCGTCTTCCGGCTTGTATTGTTTTAGTTTCAAGCGCTTCAGATCGACATTCTCCAGTTCCGGAGGCTCTTCCAGCATAGAGGGGTTTTCAACCATTTCCTTGAACAGATCGATGGATTTGGCGCAATAGATACCATCTTTGATACGGTCGTCGTAGGTATAGGTCACTTTGACCACATCGCGCTCCACAAGCTTTCCCTCTTCGCTGATATAGCGGAATTTTTTGAATTTCCCCAGGGCTATGAAGATCCCGCATGTTCCCCTTTCGAAATTGTGATGAAAAGGCGCATCGACTCCCACGCTGCCAACATTGGTGACAAAGGACGTGACATACATGGGATCGGCCTTGATCAGCGAGGCGGGAAGAATGTTGTGATAATCGAGGAAATTGTACATCCGGAAGAAGAATTTCAGGATGAATCGCGGGAATTTCATTAGCGTTTCATTCAGATCCTCGCTCTCATTGCCTTCTCCGCTTTTCCCTTTGTTTACGAAACTGTGAATCTTCTGTCTCACGGACCATAAGGTTTCAAATGGGGAGAAGGGGACGGTTATATTTATCTCCTCTCCCTCGTCATTCAGTTCCTTTTTAGCTATGAAGTTGAGAAGGATTTCATTTCTCTGATAATAATTGAATCCCGAAATAAAGCGGTTCAGATCCGGACGAAGCGCGACGGTCCGCGCGAGAGCGCAAAGGAAAACCTGGAAAAAGGTCAGCTTCCCTTCCTGATCTCCATGTTGGCGGTTCCATCTTTCTATGTAGGGGAGCGTTTCGGTTACATCGAATTCCTGTTCGAAGTATATAGCCGATTCCGTGCGCCCCGGCATCATATAGGGCAGCATTCTTGTAAAATAATGGAGACCTTCGATATATGTTCCATCAGGCCTGGTCTTTTTCAGCATAGTATAGATTCTCCGGTGTTCAGTAATGAAATTATTCTATATGTGAAAAAAACAATAGGCAATGAAAAATATCTTTCCGAGCTATCAGATTCCCAGAAACCCCGTGAGCGAATGAAGAATATTGTGCACGTATTCGCCGTTCAGCCTGTAGAATTTCGCACTGACCTGTCTCCGTTCCATCAGAATGCCCGAATCTGACAGGGTTTTCAGGTGGCGGGACACGGCGGATTGGCTGAAACCCATATCCCTTATGATATCCTGTGAGCAGGCTTCATTTTTCGAGGCTATGTATTTGAGAATATTGAGTCTGTTGGGGTCAGCTATAGCCCCCAGTTTTCTCGCCAGTTCATCAATATTATTCAACTGAGCGTTCAGTCGTCTCTTCTCATAATTTTCGGGGTTGAAGAATATGTATAAAACACCCTGAGAGAGCATTTTGGAGTATATTTCACCAACATCTTTATTGGGGATGAATATGAGCCTGTATCCTTTTTCCAGGGCAAAAGCTATCTTCTCTTCATGGATTTCCGATCCGGTCATATTGTATATGGCTTTCAGAGGAGACATGTTTTTAAGATAGGATAATTCTGTTTTACCGATGAAATCCGTAAGGTCGTCTTTGACTTCCTCCCACCGCTGTTGGAATGTTCTGTTCCATAAGCCGGAAAGAAAACTGATGATGACTTTCCGCATCTTATCCGGATGCTTAAGATATTCGAATGCTTGCCTTTCGATTTCCTGATCAATATGGTCGGGATCGAAGCTTTCCTGAAGAAAACTTATAAATCCGTCGGGGGAAACGAGTACTTTTCTGCTGATTTCTTCAGAAGTCTGTTCCTTCAGAGATCCTGTTTTCCAGTCGTGTCTCTGTTTGTAGAAGGTCAGGATATTATCACGGAGCTCAAGAGGATCGCATCCTTTCAGGTAATCCAGATATGCGGGAAAACTGCTGAATGTGTGCTGGGGAATGACGGCATGATAGAGGCCTTCAAAAACCAGTCTGGCTGTTTCGGACTCCTCATCCGTCAGATTCAGATGATTCTGACAGTGGGGACAGTGTTTTTTATTGGAAAGGACGATCATGCTGTTTAGTGTGTTCAAAACCGGGTTCAGCTCCAGTCCCGGTCCCGCTTGTACTGAAATGATATTATCTGAAGGCAATGATTAACTCCCTGGTTTCCCTATAGTATTCCCTTCCTCTTTTTTTGTCATTACCGTACGGATGATTTCGGGTATGTGACTACCCGCGAAGGCGGGTAAGCTAAAGATAGCATTCCTGTTCCGGAATGTCAAAAGTTTGTTGTTAAATGAAAAACCCCGGCGGGTGCCGGGGCGAATCTTTAGAAAATGTTGTTGTACTGCCAGCCGATTCCGAATCTCGGATATTTGTAATCGCTGCCGATCACATAGGTGATATCCGTGTAGAATCCGCCGAGAGATCCTTTGACTCCGACGCTGAATCCGCTGAAATCCATTATGGACGCGGAGAGGTAATACCCGACATGTGGTTCTACAAATGTTTTTCCTCCGCCTATGCGGAATACAGCGTTCATCGGAATATCGATCCAGTTTGTCGTGGTTCCATAGTAATCCCAGGAAAAATAGGTAAAACCGAGTTCCAGGCCTGTGCTGAATGTTTCATTGATTCTGTATCGTCCGGTAACTGTGGCGCCGCCTCTGAGAAGAAAAAGGAAAGAGTAAGGTTCTGAAGCGATATATCCAGTGGAAACAACACCGCCGAAGTCCAGACCGATAGGGCTTCCCGAATTCTGGGCGGCTAAATTCATTGCCGGAATACTGAGCATGACCAGCATCATCGCAATAAAAAACTTTCTTTTCATATTAACTCCTAAGTATATATTTAACTTTTGGAATTATAGAACAGAAGATTTAAAAGATCAAATTAAACAGTATAATTTGAAATTAAATATCCAGCCCCATGTTAAGCCTGTCCATATCGCTCAGGTCATCGAGGGTCCTGGGTTCTGTCCAGACGAGATTGAGAGAAAATTTATCAATAAGGGGATCGCGCCGCAAGGTGCTTTCCACCATATTGAATAATACGGGGCCGTAGGGGCAGTCGGGCGTTGTCAAAGTCATATCCACCGTGACATTCGCTCCTGCGATAATGACCTCTACGATCAGCCCCAGGTCGACGATACTCATTCCCAGATCGGGATCCATTATGGGCCTGAGAATATCCAGAATATATTGTCTGTCAAATTTATTTTCCATATTTTACTCCGTAGTGGCCGGCTCTTCTTCCTCTTTCAGGGCGGATTTCAGTGTGTGCCATGCAAGGGACGCGCACTTTATCCGCATAGGGAATTGCGCCACACCCGACAGGGCTTCCAGTTTGCCCAGAGCTTTGTCTTCCGATTCCTCATCGGGGTGATAACCGGTCAGCATAACATGGACCTTGTCGAAAACCTTCAGCGCCTCTTCAATGGTCTTTCCCTTCAGGTTTTCGGTCATCATCGATGCCGATGCCTGTGACACGGCACAGCCCGACCCCTGGAAATTGATTTCCTGAATGATTTTCCCGTCCACTTTCACGAAAACTTCCAGATGATCGCCGCACAGGGGATTATCACCTTCAGCGCAATGGGTGGGATTCTCCATGGAGCAGCAGTTCCGGGGATTCCTGTAATGGTCCAGTATCATTTCCTGATACAATTCCTGATCTTTCATAATTTGAATTTCTCCCTGATTTCCGGTAATGCGTCGGCCAGTTTGTCAATGTCCTCTTTCCCGTTGTAGAGCCCCAGAGACATTCTTGTCGCCGCCGGCACCTTATAGAAGTTCATCAGAGGCTGGGCGCAATGATGTCCCGCCCGGACAGCGATGTTCTTTCTGGCCAGTTCATGAGCGATATCGTGGGGATGGGCGTCTCCCAGAGTAAAAGTAATAGCTCCCGATCTCCTGTCCGGCGACCCGATAATTTCCAATCCCTCAATCCTTCCCAGCTTTTCCAGGGCGTATGACATGACTTCGTCCTCGGCGGCTTCCACTTCGTCCATACCTATTCGCTCCAGGTAGCGAACGGCTTCGGCCAGTCCGATTGTTCCGGCGATATTGGGGGTTCCCGCTTCAAATTTATGGGGGATTTCATTCCAGGTCGTTTTTTCAAAGGTAACCCGCAGTATCATATCACCACCGCTCTGATAGGGGCGCATCTTCTCCAGATGTTTCTTTTTTCCGTAAAGGATGCCGATGCCCGTAGGTCCGTACATCTTGTGGCCTGAGAAGGCGTAGAAGTCCGCATCAAGATCGTTCACATCCACTTTAGTCCGGCCTACGGCCTGGGCTCCATCGATCAGCACGGGTATTCCCTTCTCGTGCGCTTCGGCAATAATCTCCTTCACAGGATTAACCGTTCCCAGAACATTGGATATGTGGGTCAGAGCCAGTAACCTGGTCCTGCCGGTCAGCAATGCGCTCAAGGCAGGACGGTCCAGATTGCCATTCCTGTCTATGGGTATCACCTTCAGTACAGCTCCGGTTCTCTCGCAGAGCAACTGCCAGGGGACGATATTGGCATGATGTTCCATATGGGATATGAGAATTTCATCTCCCGGTTGCATAAGCGGTTCGGCAAAAGAAAAAGCCGTCATGTTAATGGATTCCGTCGTTCCCCTGGTAAAGATTATTTCATCTCTCACGGCGCCTATGAAACGGGCAACCCTCTCTCGGGCCTCTTCATAGAGTACTGTTGCTTTCGCGCTGAGCTCGTATACGCCTCTGTGAACGTTGGCGTTTTCATTCCGGTAGTAGCGGTCGATTCTTTCTATAACCTGTAGAGGTTTCTGAGATGTCGCTCCGCTGTCCAGATAAACGCCTTCCCAAAGCAGGGGGAAATCCTCTCTATTCATAAAGCCCTTCCATGAGCCCGGATATCTTCTCTTTTATATGGGGTCCGATTCCCCCCATGTCCAGGCCGTCGGCCAGACGGGAAGCAAAGGCTTCAAGAAGGATTCTCCGGGCCTGGTCTTCCGTAAAGCCTCTGGTCTGCAGATAAAAGAGCTGTTTTTTATCCAGACTTCCGACTGTGGCGCCATGTGAGCATTTCACATCATCGGCCCAGATTTCCAGCTGCGGTTCCATATTGATTTCCGCCGTATCATCGAGGAGTATGGTTTTGAACTGCTGAACCGCGTCGCTTTTCTGGGCATCCCGGGCGATCAGAGCGTATCCTCTGAAAGTTCCCATTCCCTTATCAAGCGCTATGGCTCTCGATTCGGTCCGGCTGGTACATAGCGGAGCGTCGTGATAAACGGTCACATCGCTATTGTGATTGCGCTCTCCCTTTCCCAGGTAGAGGCTGTCTACTTGTGTTTCGCAGTTTTCCTCTTTCAACGCTATATGGTATTCATTGCGGCTGAGTTTCCCTCCGTTTATAAGATTCCGCCCGTGGTACCGGCTTCCGGTCATCTGTCTGATAAACAGATGGTTGAATACATGGGCTTCATCCCTTTCCTCCTGGAGAACCAGATGGTCCAGCCTGCTGTTTTTGTTCATGATGATTTCCGTTACGGAGTTGTGGAAAACAGCCGGTTTACCGGAACTGGAAAAACTTTGAATCAGTTCCAGTTCCGCCCCTTCTTCCAGGATAATAACGAGCCGAGGGTTGGTTCTGATCTGATTTTTATCGCCTTCAATATGCTGAGGCAGATAAAGGGGTTTACCGCTTATCCCTTTTTTTACAGTAATGACTGAATAATCCGAAATAAGCGAGCTGTTGAGATCATAAAAGAAAGCCCCTCTCTCATCACCGGCCTTACCGATCTGATCCCTGTTTTCGACAAAGGAAAAACGGCTGGCTAAAGCCTGTTTTTCCTTTTCCGGCAGATTCAGGCTTCCGTTGAGAATTTCAATTTTATCCGTCAGGTTTTCCCATTGCGAAACTGTCCGGGGAGACGGTTCCCCTGTTTTAAGCGGTGCTTCTGCAAAATCGGCTTCTGTTATGGCAGAAATGTCGAATTTCCGCCATCGCTCCGTCTTCGTATCGGGTAATCCCGAGCGTTCGAGCCGGTCGGCTCTTGTCTTTTTATAGTCTAATACATCAACCGGCATATTCTTCCTCTTTCACCCAGTTGTAACCTTTCGACTCCAATTCCAGAGCCAGTTTGCTGTCTCCCGAAAGAACGATTTTTCCGTCGATCAGAACGTGAACGAAATCGGGGGGGATAAAATCGAGAAGCCTCTGATAGTGGGTGACCAGTATGACGCCGTTTTCAGAATTCCTGAATTTCTCCACCCCGCCGGCAACGGTTTTCAGAGCATCGATATCCAGTCCCGAATCGGTTTCGTCCAGAATGGCCAGACGGGGGTTGAGGACCAGAAGCTGGAGGATCTCGTTCCTCTTCTTCTCTCCGCCGGAAAAGCCCGAATTGACGGCCCGTCTTGTCAGCTCATGACTCATTCCCACTTCATCCATTTTCTGAAGCAGATATTCATTGAACTCGTAGGCGTCCAGCGGCGCTTCGCCATTGGATTCCCTGATGGCATTCAATGCATTTTTCAGGAAGTAGATATTGGTGACACCGGGGATCTCCACGGGATATTGAAACCCGAGAAACAGTCCGGCTCTGGCCCTTTCATGGGCTTCCATCTCCTGAATATCCTGACCGCGGTATAGTATCTCCCCGGAAAGAACTTCGTAAGCGGGATTGCCTGCTATCACCTGCGACAGCGTGCTTTTCCCCGAACCGTTAGGACCCATTATCGCGTGGACTTCTCCGGGATTCACCTTGAGGGAAATCCCTTTTAATATTTCTTTTCCCTCAACCGAGGCGTGTAAATCTTTAATTTCTAACATGGTTTCTCCTTTATTCATCCCTTTCACCCGACAGATCCTTCGAGGCTGACACCGAGAAGTTTCCGCGCTTCAACGGCAAACTCCATGGGCAGTTCATTGAGAACTTCCTTGCAGAATCCGTTGACGATCATGGTCACCGCATCTTCCGGTTCTATTCCCCGCTGCTGCAGATAGAAGAGCTGGTCGTCGCTTATTTTCGATGTCGTCGCTTCGTGTTCGATCGTAGCTGTGCTTCCCTTGGCATCGATATAGGGAAAAGTATGGGCTCCGCACCGATCTCCTATCAGAAGCGAGTCGCACTGGGAAAAGTTGCGGGCATTGGTCGCAGCCGGACCGGTTCTCACCAGTCCCCTGTAGGAATTGCGGGCTTTTCCCGCAGAGACGCCTTTGGAAATTATGGTGCTGTTTGTATTTTTACCCAGATGGATCATCTTCGTGCCCGTGTCGGCCTGCTGATAATTATTGGTAACGGCGATGGAATAGAATTCTCCTGTGGAGTTGTCGCCTTTGAGGATACAGCTCGGATATTTCCAGGTCAGAGCCGAACCGGTTTCCACCTGCGTCCAGGATATCTTGGAATTGTCTCCGTGGCATTTTCCCCTCTTTGTAACGAAATTGAAAATTCCCCCTTTACCGTTTTTGTCTCCGGGGTACCAATTCTGAACTGTGGAATATTTGATTTTCGCGTCCTTGTGAGCGAAAAGTTCCACAACCGCGGCGTGCAGCTGGTTTTCATCTCTCTGCGGAGCTGTACATCCTTCCAGGTAGCTGACTTCAGCGCCTTCCTCCGCTATGATCAGGGTCCTTTCAAACTGACCTGTCCCTTTTGCATTGATTCTGAAATAGGTGGAGAGCTCTATGGGGCATTTCACTCCCCTGGGGATATAGCAGAAGGAACCGTCGGTAAAGACAGCGGAATTAAGTGTGGCGAAGAAATTGTCCCGCCAGGGGACAACCGACCCGAGATACTCCTTTATCAGGTCCGGATGGGTCTGAACCGCTTCGGAGAAACTGCAGAAAATTATTCCCATTTCCCCGAGCATTTCCTTATAGGTAGTTGCGACCGAGACGCTGTCGAAAACGGCGTCTACCGCCACTCCCGAAAGGGCTTTCTGCTCTTCCAGAGGGATGCCGAGTTTTTTATAGGTTTCCAGGATTTCCGGGTCCACTTCGTCGAGGCTGTTCAGTTTCTTTTTCTTCGGTTGGGCGAAATAGATGATATCGTTAAAATCTATGGCGGGAACATTCATGGAAGACCAGTTGGGCTGGTCCATGGTCAGCCAGTGTCTGTAGGCTTTCAACCGGAAGTCGAGGAGAAACTCCGGTTCGTTTTTCTTTTTTGAAATGAGGCGTATTATATCTTCATTCAGACCTTTGGGAGCCATTTCCTGCTCTATGTCGGTATGAAATCCCCATTTGTATTCACTGTCGGTGAATTCCTCTATTTTATTTTTTTTATCTGTCATTTTTGCTAACCTTAATGGTAATCGTTATCATTACATTGATAATATAACAAAAAAAACAGAGATAAGTAAATAAATCTAATTTAATTAATTAAAGCTATTAAGAAACCGTCGCACTGTGAAAATCATGCATGATATGAGCATTGAGAATCGATTCAATAAGATTCTCCTCCCTGTTTTCCATAGCGGATATGAGGACGTTATGCTGCTTTATATAATCTTTCAGAGAATCCGGGCCGAGCTGTTGATTGAGACGGAGAAGCTGGATCCTGGCATCGAGTTTCTCGAAGATTTCATAGAGGACCTTATTTCCGCAGTTACGGGCTATACTCAGATGAAAGAGACTGTCCATTTCAAATGCCCCGGCTTTATCTCCCTGTTCATTGAACTCAAGGCATTTCCGGGATATCTCTTTGAGAGCTTTGTAGTTTTCAGGATCGGCATGGCGGCTGAAAAGTTTGGCGGAAAGAATTTCCAGATTGATTCTCACCTCGGCAATTTCTTTCGCTTCATTTTCGGAGATAACTACGACTTCGGCATAGCTTCTCGGTTTTATATAAATCAGCCCGTAGTCGCTCAGTTTTTTCAGAGCTTCACGCAGCGGAGTGCGGCTGACGCCGAAAAGTTTACTGAGTGAGGCTTCAGGCACTCTTTCTCCGCCTTTGAGTTCGCCGGAAAGTATCATTCTCTTGATGTGGTCGTGAACCTGATCGGACAGGCTTTTTCTGGTTATTAATTCTTCCATAATCTTATTGTATACAAAAAACTATTCGTGATAAAGTTTAAAATAGAGATAGTCCGTCGGTACAACGGACTATCTTCCGGAGTTCAGAAGTCAGAGCAAGAGATTAGTTCCCTGTGTACATGTCTTCAAATTTCTGCATGTACGCTCTGGCTTCGTCTCCACCTTTGAAATTGGAAACGAGGAGGAACTTGCTGATATAGTCGTTCTTCCATGAATCAGACTGTGAAACTTTTCTGAAAACTTCTGTCCAGAATTCAACGGCAGCAGCGGGCATATCGGCGGGACCGACAATTCCTCTGTAGATTTCAAATTCGATATCGTATCCAAGTTCCTTGAAAGTGGGAGCGTCGAAAGGATCGGCAAATCTGCTTCCGCCGGCTGCAACAACAGGAAGGAGTTCTCCGCTTTTAACCAGGTCGAAAGAAGCTGCGGGTTTGGCAATAGCCATATCGACATGTCCGCCAAGAAGCTGAGTGAGAGCTTCGCCGGTCGAGTCGGATCTGAGGTATTCCATGTCTCCGCCCACTTCTTTTTTCATAGCATTATAGATAGCTTCGTCATCGGATTTGGAACCGCCCATAATCATTCTCTTTCCGTTTTTCAGAGCGTTGATTATATCGTTGATAGTTTTGTATTCGGAGTTTTTGTTCACTAGAATAATCTGACCGTCGAGTGCCATAACGGCTAGAGGAGTCAGTCCGTCCAGGTCACCGCCTTCCATCTGTACCATAGGCTGAAGGTCGCCGGAGTTGAAAGTGAGAAGAGTGTGAGCTTCATTTTTCATTGTGCTGACCATTCTTCTTCCAACGGCTCCGCCACCATCTGTTTTGTAGTTGATGACGATATTCTGATCTACGAGCCCTTCGTTTTTAATGATTTCAGTAATTGTCTGGGTAAAGATGGATGAACCACCGCCGGCACTGGATGTCACGACCCATTCTACAACTTTCTGGGGGGTCCAGGGACCTGAGGCTTCGGGTGAATCCTGTTTCCCTTCAGCGAAGGCGAAACCGGAAACCAATGCTGTCATAAGTAAAGCAGTTAAAATCTTTTTCATTTAAAATCTCCTTGATTTGTTTATATATTCATCCGGCACGAATGCCGGAATCATATCACTTAGTTTGTCCGGCTGTTTTAGCCGAATCTGATGTTTTATCCGATCTTCTGATCCTGCGGATCAGAGCTTTGAACAAAGGGGTCATAATAGTGAGGATAAGAAAGATCATTAATCCCGCTGCTATGGGCTTCTGGAAAAAGATCAGAGGGCTTCCGTCAGAAATAAGGAAGGATCTTCTGAAATCCCTCTCCAGAGTGGGAGCCAGTACAAAAGCCAGCAGAAGAGGGGCAATGGGGTAGTTGTTCTTGCTCAGATGAAACCCGACGAAACCGGCTCCCAGCATAAGGAGCACTCCGTAAAGCGAGTTGCTCGCGCTGTAAGCTCCCATAATGCACACGGTTGTGATAATGGGTACCATGATTCTCGTGGGAACTTTGAGTATTTTTATCAGAAAGGGAATGATGGACAGAGCTACCACAAGAGTAATCACGTTGGCTACATAGAGAGAGGCGATCAGCCCCCAGGTGAATTCCGGTTCGTTCTGAAAAAGGAGTGGTCCGGGACTCAGTCCATACATAAGCAAACCACCCAGTAGAACGGCTCCTGTTCCCGACCCGGGAATTCCAAGAGAAAGGAGAGGGGCAAAGGCTCCGGCTGCTGCAGCGTTGTTTGCCGCTTCGCACGATGCCACACCTTCGACGATTCCCGTACCCATTTTATCCTTGTTTTTTCCTATCTTCTTCTCCAGCATATATCCCAGGAAAGATCCGGTAGTTGCGCCTGCACCGGGAAGAATCCCGATAATAGTTCCCAGGAATGATGACCGGAGAGCGGGGGGAAGAAGTCTTTTAATCTCTTCTTTAGATAGTATGCTATCCTTTATGGTCAGTTTCTGATCAACCGAATCATTTTTGTCACGGGGTTCCATCATCTGCAGAACCTGAGAGAATCCGAACATTCCGATTACGAGAGGAATGAATGAAATTCCACCGAGCAGGTGGAGGGAACCGAAATTGAATCGGGGCGTTCCCACGACTATATCAAAACCAACTGTTGCCAGGACGATTCCGATCATGGTGGAAACCAGCCCCTTGGTGGGGTTGTCTCCTACGAGCCAGCTTAAGGAAGTCATCGCCACCATCAGCAGCGCAGCCATCTCGACAGGACCGAACTTCAGGCCGAGCCGTGCGAGGGCCGGACCGGAAATCGTCAGGATGATGATCCCGATCGTTCCGCCTATGAATGAAGACAGGTTCGCGGTAAAAAGGGCTTTACCGGGTTTCCCTTTCAATGCCATCGGGTGGCCGTCCAGAGCCGTCATGACAGCGGGGCTGTCGCCTGGTATATTTATAAGGATGGAACTGAATGATCCTCCGTACATATTGGCGTAGTAGATGGCCGACAGCATGATGATTCCCGTAACGGGGTTGAATTTAAAAGTCAGGGGAAGCAGCAGTGCTACTCCGGCGAGCGAGCCGATTCCCGGCATGGCTCCGACAATGATTCCCAGAAGGGCTCCGATGGAGGCAGCCAGGAAGTTCTGTATGGTCAGGGCTGTTTGAAATCCCTGCATCAGTAATATAAAAGTTTCCATTTTCTATCCTAGTATAAGATCGAATACAAATCCTGCAGGGAAAGGAACCTGCAGCCACATAACGAAAATACCGTAACAGGCGGCTGTGGTGATTACCGAGACGGAAAGCGACAGCTTCCAGTTGTATTTCTCATACAGTTTCAGCCAGCCCAGTATATAGAGCAGAAGCGCCGGGAAAAAACCGATAACCATGGCTGCGATAATAGTCACAACCGCTGCCAGAAAAGGGTGGTAGCTGGCCTTGAAATATTCAGGAGCTTCCAGTTTCGCTCCATCAATAAAAGCAATGATGCTGATTCCCGCCAGAATGACACCGACTATGGCGGGAAAGAACCCGCTAGCCGGGCCGTTATTGCCCCACCAACCGTAGTTTTTCAGTCCGTAAAGGACCCAGATTATTCCCACGGCAAACGTGAAGACCGGGATGGCAGCCCTTGTATTTATTTTTATTGTCTTCATAATTCTCCTCTGAATACTATTGAACAGGAATCCTGATTACCTTTGATTGGCTTGGTAAATTGTATACCATATTCAATATACTGCTGATTGTAAGATTGAATTTTTCACCTGTCAACAAAAAAATAGTATACAATTCTTATGAATATTCTGATATATATTGGTTTTTTTATCTTCAGGTTGTCGATTTTAGATGCTTTTTATTGGTTATTTTACTTTAAAAAAATAATAATTATATATAATGTAAAGATATAGAGTAGTTATGCGAAGTGTTTTCTTTCTCTGAAGTTTAGTTTTCCCCTTTCTGTTTTCCCATGAAATATTTGATTGAATACAGTAGAATTTCTCAATCAGATAAGAAATCAATCTGCAAAATGCTCGATAAACGTATAAAAAAGATTGACTAAAAACTTAAATGGTATACAATATACAACGATTGGTTTGGTATATTCTGATTATCCAATAAAAAATTCAGGAGTGTCTGAAAGATGGATAAAACAATTGCATTTATGATTGGGGATCCCGCCGGTATCGGTCCGGAGATAACAGTCAAATGCCTCAGAGATTATAAAATTGATGAAAATGTCAGAATTCTCCTGGTCGGAGATAAAAAGAGTTTTGACAGAGCCCTGTCTATCACCGGTTCGGAGCTGAATGTTGAAGTTGTCGATGAAGACCGTATCGACGGAGCTGCCGGACGGTATCTCTTTCTCGATGTGCCTGCCGGCACTGAGGAAATCCCCTTCGGATCAGTTTCTCCCGTTGCAGGAGCTTGTGTTTATGAATCCCTTAAAAAAATCATGAAGCTCATTGATGAGAAAAAAGTCGGCGGTTTCGTCTTCGCTCCCTTTAATAAAGAGGCGATGAAGCTGGGAGGATGCCCTTATTCCAGTGAGCTTGAAATGTTCAAAGATCATTTCCATAGACAGGATGTAAATGGAGAGATCAATTATCTGGCACCGATATGGACCAACAGGGTGACAAGCCATATAGCGGTTAAAGATATAGCTTCTTATATTGTTAAAGACCGTGTTATGGCCTCCATCCTTTTTCTCGATGAGGAGATGAAGCGGTTCGGTTTGAAAAATCCCCGGATCGCCGTAGCAGCCCTCAATCCTCATGGAGGAGAGAAAGGCCTTTTCGGAACGGAAGAGATAGAGCATATCGCTCCTGCTGTGGAGCAGGCGGCATCCCGTGGTGTCGATGTTTCCGGGCCATTTCCCGCTGATACGATCTTTCTTCGCGTGAGAAAGGGGGAGTTTGACGGCGTTCTGTCCATGTATCACGATCAGGGGCAGGTCGCGACTAAACTATTGGGTTTTGATTCAGGCGTGACTATACACGGTGGCATGCCTGTCGCAATTGCCACCTGTGCTCACGGTACGGCTTTTGATATTGCCGGAACAGGTAAAGCCAGTGCCAACGCGTTGACCGAAGCTTTGAAAGTTGTTCTCACTTCTCTGGAAAAGGAGGATTGATATGGCTATCAAATTAGGTCTGGCCGTGGCTCCGGAAAACGCCCTGATGTCGGCTTTCGTCGTCTTTCGGGATAAGCTGGAGGTGAATCTGGAGAAAGCGGCAAGGCTGGGTTACGATGGAGTGGAGCTGGCTCTCCTTCACCGGGACCAGGTTGATCTCCCGTCTATAAAAAGACATTTAAAAGATACTGGTCTTGAAATTCCCATGGTGTCCACCGGACAGATTTTCGCTGATACGGGTGTCAATTTTACTCATCCCGACAGAAGCAGACGGGAGAAGGCCGTGTCGGATTTTCTGGGTTTGATGGAAGTGGCCTCCGAGCTTGGAAGCATGATCAATATCGGCCGCCTCAGAGGGATGCTGAAAGATGGGGAACCTTCGGAAGAGAATTTTCGCCAGTCCATGGACCGCGTTCTGCGGAGAGCCGGGGAACTCGGAGTCATTGTCGCCCTCGAGCCGGTCAACCGCTATGAGATCAACTTTCTCAATACTGTTGATCAATGCGCCGAAATGATCCGGAGCATCGGGCATGATAATCTCGTCATGATGCCCGACATCTTTCATATGAATATCGAAGATCCCTCTATCGAAGGGGCTTTCTGGAAACATTCCGATCTTGTCGGCTATGTCCATTTGGCTGATACGAACCGATGGGCCCCCGGACGGGGTCATATGGATTTTCAGAGTATTTTCAGTGCATTGAAGGGGATCGGCTATGAAGGATATGCCTCTGTTGAAATACTCCCTTATCCCGAACCGGATCAGGCCGCTTACGAAGCTGTTTCCACGCTGAGGAAATATCTATGAAATTTACGATTGAACATCTGGGCATCATGGCGGAGAATCCCCGGTCCCTGGCTGACTGGTATATCACGGTTCTGGGGTTCCGCGAGCTCTATGAACCGGAAGGGAAGGGAATGCCTGTTTTCGTCAGAGATGAAAAGGGAGTGACTCTTGAGTTTTTTCAAAAGCCTGATTTCTACGAATACCCGGGAGACGAGGCGAGGAAGAATCAGCATTTGAGTCTCTCCGTCTCTGATTTCGATCAAGCCGTTACCGCTCTCGAGGGGGCGGGAGTCATTTTTAATGATGACCCTTTTACAATTTTTATGGGAGGGCGCGTCCGGTTTTTTCAGGATCCCGAAGGGAACTGGATACATCTTATATACCGGCCCGAAATGCCCTGGTAAAGGAAAAGAGAATGCAAACACTTAAACTAAGCAATAAAGAGCTTCAGGCTCAGGCGCAGCGTTTCAGAATCGATGTTCTGAAAACGCTTCACGATAAGGGGACGGGACACTGGGGAGGGTCGGCCTCCATTGCCGATCTTCTCACCTATCTCTATTACAGGAGAATGAATATCCGGGTCGATGAGCCGCAGTGGGAAGATCGGGACAGGCTGATTCTCAGCAAGGGACACGCTTCCCCCATGCTTTATGCCGTCCTGGAGGGGCGGGGATTCCTTGAGAAAGGGACGCTTTCTTCTTTCCGGGATCTGAACAGTTCTCTCCAGGGGCATCCCTGTATGAATAAAACCCCCGGAGTGGAGATGTCTACAGGTGCACTCGGTCACGGCCTGTCGGTCGGTCTGGGCATGAGCCTGATTTCCCGGATGAAAGGAAACTCTTTCTACACTTATGTCATTGTCGGCGAAGGATGCCTTAACGAAGGACAATCCTGGGAAGCCATTATGGCCGCAGGAAAGTTCGCACCGGAGAAACTGGTTCTTCTTATAGATTACAACAAAGTTCAGCTCGACGGTACGGCCAATGAGATTATGCCCCTTGATCCCCTGGCCGATAAGTTCCGGGCATTTAACTGGAATGTTTCCGATCGCACGTTCGACGGTCATGATATGGAGAGCATTGAGGAATCATTCCGCTGGCTCGATGAACAGACCGACGGCCCTTCGGTAATCATTTACGATACGGTCAAAGGGAAAGGGGTTTCCTTTATGGAGAACTCCAATGCCTGGCACGGAGCCCCCGTCGGGGATGATCACTTTGAAAAGGCTCTGCCCGAACTGACGGAACAGCTTGCCAAATGGGAGGATGACTGATGGAAAAAGCAATGAGAGACGCCTTCGGAGAGGCTCTCGTTTCCATAGGAAAAGAAAATGACAGACTCGTAGTGCTCGATGCCGATGTTTCATCCAGTACGAGAAGCGGGAAATTCGGACAGGCTTTCCCTGAGCGGTTTTTCAACACCGGTGTCGCAGAGGCGAATATGGCCGATATGGCTGCCGGTATGGCGACCTGCGGATACCGGCCGGTTATCAGCGCTTTCGCCATTTTTCTGGCATTGAAATCGACGGACCAGATCCGGAATGTCATCTGCTACAACAATCTGCCGGTGATAATTGCCGGAGGATACGCAGGTCTTTCCGATTCTTTCGACGGAGCCAGCCATCAGTCGATTACCGACCTGGCCATAATGCGCTCTTTTCCCAATTTGACGGTTCTGGTGCTTTCAGAAGCCGATGATGTCGAACCGGTCCTTCGTCAGGCTCTGGAAATTGATGGTCCCGTGTATATCAGAATGTGCCGGAACTCCAGTCCTGTTCTCAATAAAAAAGAGCCGCTGACAATCGGAAAGGCTCAGGTTCTGAGAAGCGGTTCCCATATAACCATCGGAGCCTGCGGGATCACTGTGCCTATGGCCCTCGCAGCCGCTGAAGAACTGGAAGGCGAAGGCGTCGAGGCTGAAGTTCTCGATCTGGGAAGCATAAAACCTCTCGACAGAGAGACTCTGCTGGAGTCGGTATCAAAAACCGGCTGCTTCCTTTCGGTGGAAGAGCACTCTGTTCTGGGCGGACTGGGAAGCGCCGTGGCGGAAGTGCTGGTGAAAAGCCGTCCTGTCCCTATGGATTTCGTAGGGGTGGATGATTGTTTTACCGAATCGGGACCTTATGACCCGCTTATGGAAAAGTATGGTATTGACAGCAAAAGTATCAGCCGCAAAGCTCTCGGGCTGACGGCAAGGAAATAAGGAGATTGAAAATGAGTATACAGAAAAAAGCTTCGGAACTGCTTAAAGCCTTTAAAGGAGATTCCTACCATTTCGGTCTGGATGTTCTGAAAGATATCGGATCCATCGCTTCGTCCTATGGAAAGAAAGCTCTGGTAATATCCAATACGACATATATGAAAGCAGTCTGCGACCAGGTTGTGGAATCCCTGAAAAGCGCCGGAATGGAATTGGCCGGAGACAGGATCGTACCCGATGCGGCGCCCAATGCTCCCAGGGAGGATGTATACAGAATCGAGAGTTACATTCTTCACTTCAGACCCGATGTGGTTATTTCCATCGGAGGGGGAAGCTCAATCGATGCGGCCAAAGCGGCTATAGCCCTTGCCACACAGGGGGAAAACAGCCCCGAAATCGAATCCTATTTCGGAACCGGTCTGGTTTCGGAATCCATTAAGAAAACGGGGAAAGTCATGCTGCCCCATATCGCGGTTCAGACATCGGCCAGTTCCGGAGCCCATCTGACCAAGTACTCCAATGTGACAGATCCCGTGGCGGGCCAGAAGAAACTGATCGTCGATGAAGGCATCATTCCCACGAATCCTCTTTTTGACTATTCCGTGACGACGACCATGCCTCTCGGGCTGACGGTTGACGGCGCTCTCGACGGTATCGCCCACTGCCTCGAAGTATTTTACGGGGCAACGGAAGAGACCTATGACAAACTGGCCGATATTATGGAGACGGCTCTTCGCCTGATCGTAGAGTACACTCCTGTCGTTGTAAAGAATCCGGCCGACAAGGTTGCGAGGGAAGCAATCGGACTTGCGACGGACCTGGGTGGATATGCCATCATGATCGGAGGGACCAACGGAGCTCACCTTACCAGTTTCTCTCTGGTCGATGTTACTTCTCACGGCAGGGCCTGCGGGATTATGAATCCCTATTACGCTGTGTTCTTCGCTCCCGCTGTTGAAAAGCAGCTTAAGCTTGTAGGCGGCGTTTTAAAGGAATACAAATATATTGAAAACGACATCGACGCTCTCCGGGGACGGGAGCTGGGAATGGCTGTGGCAGAAGGTCTCAGAGAATTCTCCCGGGCTGTCGGTTGTCCTGTTTCGCTGGGAGAGCTGGAAGGCTTTACCGATGGCCATATTGAAAGGGCTCTGACAGCGGCGAAGAATCCTCAGTTGAAGATGAAGCTTCAGAATATGCCCGTTCCTCTGACGGCAGAGCAGGTCGACGAGTATATGAAGCCGATTCTTCTGTCCGCGCAAACAGGGGATCTCTCTCTTATCAAATCCTACGCGGGATAAATCGAAGGTATAATATTATCAGGGGGCTCCCCGGAGCCCCCTTTTCTGATTGAAAGAGAGGAAAACATGATTCATACAAAGGATCTGAAATTACCCGAAGGCACTGACATTCTCACCATGCCCCATCCGGAATCAGCCGTCAATCCGCGGCAGATGGTTGCAGATGCCCTGGAAAACCCCATCGGATCGCCGCAGCTCGAACAAATCATCGCTTCTAAAAGCGGAAGGGCGGAAGAGCTCACGGCCTGTATTGTCATTTCCGACAGTACGAGACCTGTCCCCTATAAAGGCGAGGCGGGCATTCTCTATCCGCTGGTGGAGAAACTGATGAACAGCGGTGTTCCGGCATCGGGCATTCTCGTTCTTGTCGCAACGGGAACTCACCGGGGACAGACCGATTCGGAGTTGAGGGATATGCTTGATCCACGGCTGTTCGAACTTCCTGTCAGAGTGGAAAATCATGATTGCCATAATGAGGAAAATCTCTCCTTTCTGGGCAAGACGGGACGGGGCAGTGATATACTTATCAACAGCGATTATGTAAACAGCGATATAAAAATCCTTACGGGACTTGTGGAGAGTCATTTTATGGCCGGAGCTTCCGGAGGAAGAAAATCCATCTGCCCCGGTCTTATCGGGGAGAAGAGCACCTTCATTTTTCACGGCGCTCCCATGCTGGCCGATGAACGGTCCTGTGCTCTCAACCTTGAGGGAAACCTCTGTCATGACGAAGCGTTGGATATGGCCCGTGTCGCCGGTGCCGATTTTATTGTCAATGTAACGCTGGACGGAAATTTCGATCTGACCGGTGTTTTTGCCGGACATCTGGAAAAAGCCCATGAAGCGGCGGTGGCCCATCTGAAAAGCTATACGGCCATTCACGTCGAAAGGAAATACGATATCGTATTGACCCATGGGGGCTTCGTGGGGATTAATCACTATCAGGCGGCAAAAGCCGGAGTGGAAGCGGCACGGATCGTCAAAGAGGGCGGTTATGTTCTCATGGTCGCCGATAATACCGATACAGATCCAATCGGTTCTCTGGCTTACAGAACCATGCTTCAGCTTTTAAAACTGACAGGCCGGGAAGCCTTTGACAGAACCATTCTGTCTCCCGACTGGACCTTCATTCCCGAACAGTGGCAGGTTCAGATGTGGAACCGCATGTTCAAAGTCATTCCCCAGGACCACTTCTATTATATGAGTCCTCAGTTCTCCGATTCGGAATACAGGATCTGTCCCGGAGAAAAACTGTCAGATCTGAGCGGTCTTCAGAACGGGACTCCCGCTGAGCACCTTTCCGCCGCTGTTGCGAATTTGAAAGAGAAGCTCGGCGATGAAATTTCCATTTGCTGGATGGCCGACGGACCTTACGGAGTGCCTCTCTATGAGTAGCCGCATCGCTCTCATCCACACGACATCACTGGTTCTCGAGCCGGTCAGGCTTGAACTGGAGAAACTCTCCGGAGATTACCGGTTCTTCCATATGCTCGATGAAGCGCTGCTCCGTTGCATGATGTCTGAAGGAAATACTCCCGGCCTGACGGTACCCTGGCTTGAAAGACTGGTCAACCGGTCTATCCGGGGAGGAGCTGACGGCATTATCGTCAGCTGCAGTTCCCTCAGCATGTCGGTCGCCAGAGTTTCCGGACTGGTCGATGTTCCCATCGAATCCATTGATACGGCTCTCTATAAAAAGGTTCTGGAAAACTATAAGAACCCTGTTGTTCTCATGACCAATCCCACGAACAGAGAGCCCGCCGATTACATGCAGAAGCTTATGGGAGCCCCTATGCCCGTTCAACTCTGCTCCGGTGCTTTTGAAGCTCTGAGCCGGGGAGACAGCGCCGGCCATGACGGACAGGTCATGAAGGAAGTGGAAAGGCTGGCTGAAAAACACGATGCCATTCTCTTTTCCCAGATTTCCATGGCAAGGGTCCGTTCGCTGTTGAAGCCGGAGCTGCTCTCCTTTGTCCATTCCAGCCTCGATTATCTGGAGCTCACTGTCCAGGCTCTTGAAGATAAAGCAGGAGCCGCTCGATGAAAGTTGTACTGGCGATCGATTCCTTTAAAGGCAGCCTGCCTTCTACCAGGCTGGCAGATGCTGCTGAAAAGGGCATTCTTGCCGTATATCCCGAGGCGGAAGTGGTAAAAATTCCTGTCGCTGACGGAGGAGAAGGGACTGTCGAAGCCCTGGTTGCCGGTACGGAGGGCTCCTATATCGATCTTGCAGTCCGCGGTCCACTTGATGAACCGGTTATGGCTCGGTACGGAATCAGCGGAGACGGCTCTACGGCGGTTATCGAGATGGCTGAAGCGTCGGGACTGCCTCTGATTCCTCAGGCTAAAAGGAATCCGGAAAAAACATCCACTTACGGGACAGGGCAGCTGATCCTGGATGGAGTGGAGAGAGGGTGCCGGAACTTTGTCATCGGCATAGGCGGCAGCGCCACCAATGACTGCGGAACAGGAATGATGCAGGCTCTGGGGATGACATTTCACGATAGCAGTGGAAAGGTGCTGAAGGGGTGCGGGGAGAATCTTCCAAAAATCGCGGCGATCGGGACAGATCGGCTCGACCCCCGTCTGAAGGAATGCCGGTTCCGGATAGCCTGTGATGTGGATAACCCCTTATACGGAGAGAGGGGAGCCGCTTATGTTTACAGTCCCCAGAAAGGGGCTGACGAAGCGATGGTTTTTAGGCTCGATAGAGGATTGGAACACTTTTCCGGGATTGTTGCGGAGCAGTTCGGATTCGATATGAACCGGCTGCCCGGAGCCGGTGCCGCCGGTGGATTGGGCGGAGCTTTCGCCGCTTTTCTCAATGGTTCTCTTGAACCGGGTATCGGACTGGTTTTAAAGGAAACCGGAATAGGGGAGAAGCTGGAAGGGGCTGATTTCGTTCTGACTGGTGAAGGACGGATCGATTTCCAGTCGGTGATGGGAAAAACTCCTGTCGGCGTGGCAAAAGCAGCGGCGGAAAAAAATGTTCCTGTCATAGCCATTGCCGGATCGGTTGCCGATGATGCCTTATCAGTTCACAATCATGGAATCTCCGCACTTTTTTCCATTATGAATTACCCGATCACTCTGGAGGAGGCTCTCGAAGCTGACCGAACGGCTTTTCTGGTCGAAAGGAATGCCGAAGAGATCTTCCGCCTGATAAAAATCTGTCAGGGGAGGAGCTTATGATTTTTTCCCGATTATCTCTTGGAACCTGGACTTTCGCCGGTGATGCCATCTGGTCCGATAGCCCGGAAAAAGCCGCCATTGATGTCCTGCGTTTCGGTGCGGAGAGAGGAGTCAGGCTTTTTGATACAGCGCCGAACTATGGAAACGGCCGGAGCGAGTCCATTCTCGGAAAAGCCCTGGGAAACAGGGATGATGTGTATATCGCTTCAAAGTGCAAAATTGAAGGATTAAACCGGGAAGAACTGACTCAGATTATCGAAGACAGTCTGAGAAATCTCAGGAGAGAGGCCATCGATCTGATGCAGATCCATTGGCCTTCTTCCCGTTCTGAAGAGACCTCAGCGGCTCTGGATCTCTTTGAAGATCTGAAAAGAGAGGGGAAGATCCGGGAAATCGGTGTCTGTAACTTCGGTGTCGAGGATATGGACGAGAACCGGAAGAGTCCTCTCGCCGGCAATCAGCTGCCTTACAGTCTGTTGTGGAGAGTCATCGAAGAGAATATCGGACCGCATGCCAGAGAGAGAGGGATACCGGTTCTGGCTTATTCTCCCCTTCAGCAGGGGCTTCTGTCCGGCCTGTATGCTGATCCCGGAGAATTTCCCGAAGGGAGAAAACGGACCCGTCATTTCAAAACCCCGATAATGCTGGAAGAAACAGGGAACGCACTAAAGTCGTTTCTCGCCATATCTCAGGAATCGGGGATAGAACCTGTGACGCTGGCTATTTCTTATGTTCTGTCAAAGGATTTCATCGATTCCGTTCTGGCCGGGGCAAGAACGGCGGACCAGCTGAATAAACTTCTGGCGGCTGTTGAATATCATCTCCCCGATGATGTTCAGAAGACTCTCGATAAATCCACGCAGGAACTTTTTAAAGCCTGTGGTGGCAATCCCGATATGTATGGGGAAAGAGTGCGCTATACAAGTCAATGGAGATGATATAAGTATTCGTATATGCGAATTGACATCGTACATATGAACTGTATAATCAGATCATGAAGAACCGAAGTGTCGTTCGTGCCATTGAGATTCTGGGATTGATTTCCGAATCGAAAGACGGCCTTTCGCTCAACGAAATCGTCGAAAAAACGGATATTCCCAAAACGACAGCCTATGAAATTCTCCTGATGCTTATGGAAACCCGCATGGTCCACAGCGAAGAGGGGAAGGTCCGGCTCTATAAAGTGGGACTCCGTTCTTTTCTGATAGGTAACAGGTATATACAGAATATGGATCTGATCCAGGTAGCCCGACCTATTGTGGAAGAGACCATGCAAAAACTGAATATGACAGTTTTTATCGCCATGCTGGACGGGAACCAGATCGTTTATCTCCACAAGTCCGAACCGGAATACGTTCCTATTTACACAGCCAATATTTCTAACCGGGAAGATGCCTACTGTACATCACTGGGGAAGGCCATTCTTTCGGGGCTCCCGGAAAGCGAACAGCGGGAGCTGATCGGGACCATGAGGTTCCGTCAGAGGACCGTGCGGACCATTATGGACGGCGATTCGCTTCTCGAGGATCTGAAAGAGACCAGAAAGCGCGGTTATTCCATCGATGACAGGGAAATCCTCGATTTCGTCAAATGTCTGGGCGTCCCCCTTTTCAATCATAAAAACAGAGTCTGCGCCGCCATCAGCACAGCGGGACTGTACAGTGAAGAGAGAAATATCGAGGAAGAAGCCGGAATTCTTGTCGGAGCGGCCAGGGAAATCTCGAGGCGGCTCGGCTACGAAGGAGATTATTATGGATCATGATATTCCCATGTCTATCAAGATGGGATCGAAATCTTTCAAAGGGATAAAAGATCTGGATGACGGACAGAAAATTGACGAGAAACCGATTCTGGAACTTTGCGATTTTGCCGATTACAGGCTGGATTGCGCCGATTTCCGCATGGTCTCAATTCTGCGGACCCTTTACTGTTATAAAGATCTGCTCAGCGATGAAACAATAGACCGGATGGAGGACTCGGTTCTCCGGTTCAAATACTGGATGGATGAGCCCGGTGACGATTCCATGTGTTACTGGTCGGAAAACCATCAGATCCTCTTTTTCACCTGCGGCTATCTGGCCGGCCGGCTGTATCAGGGGGAAACCTTCTCCAATTCGGGAAAAAGCGGTCTTGAAATGATGGAGATCTTCCGGCCCCGGATTCTGGCCTGGATGGAACACCGCTTCGAGCACGGCTTTATCGAATGGCATTCCAACACCTATTACGAGGAAGACATTCCCCCTTTGACTTTGCTTGCGGATTTTGCTGATGAAGACCTTCAGAAGAAAGCCCTGATCATCCTCGACCTTTTTGTTGCCGATATGGCCATGCACAACTACAAAGGGCTCTTTTCCGTATCGAGCGGCCGCTGCTATGAGGATCAGAAGAGAGAACCGCTGAAACAGGATGTGCTGGAAGTGAGCGAGTATTTATTCGGTCACCGTTACGTCGGAGAACTCGATTACTCGAGAATATCCAGCAATCTCTATCTGAGCCGCAACTACAGGATTCCCGATGTGCTCAGGGAAATCGCCGCTGATCAATCGCCCGTGGTAATCAAAACATCCATGGGCCACGATTTTTCCGAACTGAAAGGATTCAGCCGGGAAAAGGGGGAGGAGACCACCGGTTACATTCAGTGGGCCATGGAGAGTTTTACCAATCCTCCGGTCATCAGGAGAACCATGAAGATGTGGCGGCAATACAATATGATCGCCAATGATTTTCTCAAAGATTTTTCCATGCTCGATATTAAGGGGATCGGATTTCTTCTTCCGCTTATTTCCCGCCTGCTCAATCCCGTACAGGACGGCGTGGCTATCCGCCGGGCCGACACCTATACCTACCGGACCGCCGATTATATTCTCTCGACAGCCCAGAACCATTACCCCGGGACCTTCGGGGACCAGCAGCATATCTGGCAGGCGACTCTGAATGAGAATATATCGGTTTTTACGACACATCCGGGAGTCGCCTTTTTTGATGATAATGCCAGGAATTTTTCACCGTCCTACTGGGTCGGGAACGGAGTTTTGCCACACAGCGTCCAGCACGGCAATACGGTGCTGTCCATCTATGATACACGGGGGCGAAAGGGCTATATGGAGCGCAGCCGGGCTGATTTTACTCATGCCCATTTTCCTTTTGACAAGTTCGATCATTTCGAGATGGACGGCCCTTATGCTTTCGGGAGATCGGGACAGAGCAAAGTGGCGCTGATCGGCCGTTATCCTCTGGAGAGGAGTGACAAGGACAGGGCGGAGATAATCCAGAGGGGCAAAGTCACTTTCTGGATCTGCGTCATGGCCGGAGAAGAGGAATCCTATGAGGATTTCACAGCCCGGATCCGGGAGATGGAAACCCAGTTTAAAGGAAAAACCCTTTCCTTCGGAAACATGGTGCTTCGCTATAAAGGATCCTTCGCCGTAGACGGAGAGACAGTGAATACGACATACAGAAGACTGGAATCTCCTTACGGATCTTTCAGCCGGGGAGATGAGGAAGTGGAATTCCGCTTTGAGAACCGGAAGCTGAAATTGAATTTCAAAAAGAATATCAGAATGGAGGAATTGATATGAAAGAGGGAAAGATGAAATTCCGCGAGATGGCCGCCTTTGCCGCCGGAGACTTATTCGGAGGGGGCGCCCAGCTGGTCATTGGCTTCTTTTACCTGCGTTTTCTGACCGATGTGGTCCGGATCAATCCCATTCTGGCGGGAACTGTCGTTCTCCTGTCCAAGGTCTGGGATGCGGTCAGCGATCCCATTATGGGCGGAATCAGTGACAATACGCGGAGCCGCTACGGAAGGCGGAGGCCCTATATGCTGGCGGGATTCTTTCTTATCGTCATAGCGTTTACCATGCTGTGGTACGCTCCCGATTTCGATTCCCAGGCCGCCAAGTTCGCATTCGTGGCCTTCAGCTATATCTTTTTCTCCACGGTTTCCACCATCGTTATGGTACCCTATACGGCTTTCTCCAGCGAGATCAGCCGGGATGTGAAGGAAAGAGGACGGGTGAACGGCGCCAGGCTTTTTTTCTCCCAGACGGCTTCTCTTATCGGAGCGGTCCTTCCCATGCTTATCGTGGGATTGTTTCCCGAGAAAAGAGGATATCTGATGATGGGGCTCCTCTTCGGTCTTTTCTATGCCGTTCCCTACCTGGGGATATTTCTCTGGTGCCGCGAAAGGACTCCGGTGCCCGATGAGAAAACGCGGTTCAGCCTGTCCAGAACTCTATCGCCCTTTAAAATCCGATCCTACCGATCCCTGATCGGCATTTATCTTCTCGCTTTCTTTGTCATGGATGTGGTCAGCGCCGTCTTCACCTATTACATGACCTATTTTATCGGACGGGAGGATCTTCTGGAAATGGTTCTCGGCACCATGCTGATCACTCAGATCGCCGCGCTGCCCCTGGTCGTCCTGCTGGCGGAAAAGATCGGCAAGCCCCGGACTTATATCGTTGGAGCGGTTATATTTATTTTCGGTTCATTTGCTCTGGGCTTCTATAACACGTCCTGGCCGATCGCATCGATATTCGTCATTGCTTTTGTTGTCGGACTGGGGCTTATCGGATGCATCGTCATCCCCTGGATCACCTTTCCCGATGTAACGGACATTTCCGAACTGGCCTTCGGGGACCGGCGGAGCGGCGCCTTTGCCGGATTCATGACTTTCCTGAGAAAATTTTCCTCGGCCATCGGTATCTGGGCGGTCGGATTCATGCTTCAGTTTTCCGGCTATATCCTGCCGGGAGATATTATCGTTCCGGAAGATTCCCATGTGAGAATCAACGGCGATTCCCTCATTGAAATAGACCTCTCGAAAGATGGAACGGCAGACATTCTGATCGAGCCGGATCTCAGCGAAGTTTTCTTTCCCCGCGGTGGCTCCATGCAGATAGACAGAGAGGACGGCGTTCTGTTTCTGATTACCGAAGGAAAATCCAAGCCGGCTGTCATCGCCGAAAGGGGATTGAAAGTGTCTCAGGCATACAACTTCGACCCGGACTCGACGATGAAATCGGTGAAATCCTTTAACCAGCCCGAAACGTTTATTACCGGTCTGAGAGTCATCGTTTTTGTCCTTCCCGGCATTCTTCTCCTGCTGGCTATCTTTATTGCGGCCCGTTTCCCTCTTACCAGAGAAAAGCACGAAAAACTGCTCCTCCATTACAAAGAGGGCTTATCCGATGAAGAGGTGGCGGAACTGAAAGCTCAGCTTATTTAATAAGAAAAAAAAGGAAAATATTATGAAGAAATGGCTTTTAACCATACCGGCTCTCCTGATTCTTATAGGAGTCTGGGTTGGAATAGACTTATATAATAATGGAAAAATCGAAAGAACCAATGCCAGGGATGACTATTCGCGATCTCTGAAATTGACAATCGACGATATCATGATCGCTCTGGAAGAAGGGGAGGAGCCCGATTATTCAGAGATAGACGGTACGCTGGAATATATAAAAGGCCGGTATGACTGTTCCGACTTCAGGATCCCTTCCATGATCCGCATTCTCTACAGCCACTCAGACAAACTCCCCGCCGATGTGGCGGAAAAAATCCGCGAGACCGCCACAGGGTTCAAATTCTGGATGGACCAGCCGGGAGACGATTCCATGTGCTACTGGTCGGAAAACCATCAGTTGCTCTTTTCATCAAGCGAATATCTGCTGGGTCACTATTACGGTGACGAAATCTTCACCAATATGGATATTCGGGGCAGCGAACACAGCGAAATGGGTAAAAAAAGAGTGCTGACCTGGCTGGAACAGCGTTTTCTCTACGGGTTTACAGAATGGTACTCCTCAACCTATTATGTCGAGGATATCGCACCGCTTGCCGTTCTGATCGACTTCGCTCCCGATGAAGAGGTGCGGACAAAAGCGTCCATCGTCATGGATCTGCTCATTTATGATCTGGCGACCCAGAACTACAAGGGAACCTTTACGGTCAATTCGGGGCGCATGTATGAAAAAGCGAAGATGAGCGGACAGCACAGTTCCATTAAAGATTCCATTTCGCTTATCTGGCCCCGTTACAATGAAATCCTCAATGTGGAACATATCGGAGGAATGGAAGCCAACTTCAAGTATGTAAAGCGCTATGAAGTTCCCGAAGTTCTGAGGGCCATCGGCTATGATCAGAACGGGGAGACCCTTATCAAAGCCAGTACAGGGCTCAATCTTTCCGAATTCGAAGCGGAGGGGCTGAACGGAACGGAAGACCCTCAGATCATGATGCAGTTCAACAGCGAGGCTTTCACCAATCCCGAAGTCATCGATAATACCATCAAATACATCGACCGGACCGGAATGTTCTCCAATGAGTTCCTCAATGATTTCAAGCTGATCAATCTGGGGCTGCTGAAGACATTCAAACTGTCTCCCGCAGTCTCCCGGCTCCTCGATCCGCTTTATGACGGCACGGCTATACAGCGGGCCAACACCTATATGTACCGGACGCCCGATTACGCCATGTCGACGGCCCAGGCCTACCATCCCGGAATGCCGGGAGATCAGCACAGCCTTTTCTCCCTGACCATCAACAACGATTTCAATATCTTCGTTCAGAATCCGGCGGCTTCTCTCAAACCGGACGGCGCGCTGGGCAATTCGCCCAATTACTGGGTCGGCAACGGCTATCATCCCCATACGGTTCAGGAGAAGAACATCAATATGAGCCTCTGGGTGCTTCCTGAAAAATTGAATCCACTCGGCGATCTGGCGGGCATGGCGAGAAAGATCAACAACTACACCCATGCCTTTTTTCCCCGGCAGTATATGGAACAGGCCATTGTGGAGGACAACTACGCTTTCGGAAAAATCGGCGATGTCTATGTGGCCCTGACGGGAAAAAGCGATCTGGTATATAAACCCTTTGAAGGGACGGCCTATGATGAAGAGATGATACTGACCGAAGAGTATGATCTCATCCAGGAAGGCCGGGAAACATACTGGATTACCGAAACCGGCACATCCCGGCAGTACGGTGATTTTGAAACCTTCTGCGATGAAATCCGTTCGCTGGCCGTTTCCTACGAAGATGAAACGCTCAATTATAGAAATCTTCAGCTCACCTATAAGGGAGACTTCCTCGTCGATAACGAAGCCGTAGACCTGGAATACGACCGCTTTGACTCCAAATACGTCTTTGCGGAAAGAAAAAGCGATGTGATTGAGATCGATTTCGACGGGAAATCACTTCTTCTCGACTTCAATAACAGCAGGAGGGTATTTTGACAAAAGAATTTCAAATGATTCTGCAGCTGGCCGATGACACCACTAAACGGCTGGCCTATGATTCCATCCCCTGGATGTGGGGCGAAGCTCTCCTCATGCATTCTCTGGGGTTGATCAATGAGCACCTCGGGGAAGACCGGTATACCGATTACATCCGCAGTTATGCGGACTATCATATAGCGAAGGGATGCCGTATCGATCAGTCCGATACGCTGGCTCCGACTCTGGCGACCTATTATCTCCAGAAGAAGTTTCCCGGAGCGGGGTACAAGAAAACGACGGACCGCGGTCTCGACTACATAAAAAACTCCGAAAAAATCATACACAATATGCCCAATCATCTGGGGCATTCCCTCGAAGGGAAACTCTATCCGAAGAGCATCTGGGTCGATTCGATCATGATGTACGGCGTGTTTACGAGCCTCTACGCCAAAGAGCAGGGCGAGCAGTGGCTCATGGATTTTGCTAAGAGCCAGCCCTCCTTTTTCCGCCGTTACCTCCAGGACGAGGAGGATAAATTGTTTGTGCACTGCTACTGGACGAAAAGCGGCCGTAAATATCCGGAAAAACTGTACTGGGGCCGGGGAAACGGATGGGTCATCGGAGCCATGCCCATGCTTATCGGCAACCTGCCCGAAGGTCCGGAAAAAGAGGAATGCAAAGATATCGTCCGGGAAGTGAGCAAAGCGCTCCTCCCTCTCCAGAGAGAAGACGGATACTTCGAGACGCTACTCAACAAACCGGGGACGACCCTGAAGGAAAGCAGCGCCACGGCCCTGATCGCATCGGGATGGATGCGGGCCGTCCGCGAAGGGTATCTCGATATTTCCTATCTCGATCCCGCCATTCGGGCCTACCGGGCGGTTCTCTGTGATCTGGAGAAGCGCGACGGACTGCTCAGCATGGACCATATCAGCGGGCCGACCATTGCCATGCCGCTTATTCCGAAGCTGGGCTATAAGCTTCAGTATAAAATGCAGAGGTCCAACGACTGGTCCTACGGTCTTGCTGCGCTTTTCTTTGCCGGAATGGAATTTGAAAAAACCGTTTTCGGCGGCGATTCCAGGCATGAAGTTATATTGGAAAAATTAAACAAGGAAGGTCGGCAGTGCTGACCGGAGGAGAATAAAATAATGAAAATGGATGTGCGATACGCCAATCACCCGGAAGATGCCAGAAAGTATACAACTGAGGATATCAGACGGCATTTTCTCATCGAAAAGCTTTTTGAGGATGATCAGATCAATCTGACCTATTCCCATGTGGACAGAATCATTGCCGGAGGAATCAAGCCCGTAAAAGAGGGATTGAAACTGGAAGCCGGTAAGGAAATGGGCGTCGACTATTTTATGGAGCGCCGGGAAGTCGGTGTCATCAACATCGGCGGCGACGGAGTCGTGGTTCTCGACGGGAAAGAGTATGAGATCAAATCCCGGGAAGGCGCCTATATCGGAATGGGGGTGAAAGAAGTCATCTTTAAAAGTTCTTCAGCTTCCAATCCTGCCAAGTTCTACCTGAACAGTGCACCGGCTCACAAAGCCTATCCCACAACAATTATAAATCTTGAAAAGGCCGGGAAAGTGAAGCTCGGCGATCCGGCCAATCTCAATGTGCGGACAATCTATCAGTTTGTTCATCCGGCGGTCTGCGAGAGCTGCCAGCTGGTTATGGGAATGACAATACTCGAACCGGGGAGCGTCTGGAACACCATGCCCTGCCACACCCACGAGAGAAGAATGGAAGTGTACATGTACTTCGATATGGCAGAAGAAACCAGAGTCTTCCACTATATGGGGCAGCCCGATGAAACCCGTCACGTCGTCATGGCCAACGAACAGGCCGTCATCTCTCCCAGCTGGTCCATTCACTCGGGAGTGGGAACCAGCAACTACACCTTTATCTGGGGCATGTGCGGCGAGAACAAGACCTTCGACGATATGGATTTCGTCGATATGAAAGACCTGAAGTAGGAGGGGCAGATAATGATACTGGATCAATTTAATCTGGAAGGAAAAACCGCTATCGTGACCGGGGCTTCCCGGGGGCTCGGGCAGGGGATTGCTATTGCATTGGCCGAAGCGGGATGTCATATCGTGGGAGTCAGTACGAAAAACTCCGCCGAAACGGAAAAACAGGTCCTCGAGCTCGGGAGAGGCTATCTCGATCTGGCGTGCGATCTGTCGTCAACCGACGGACTGGACGGCGTCATCGAAAAAGCAGTTGAGAAATTCGGCTCTGTTGACATTCTGGTCAATAATTCGGGAATCATCCGACGGAACGAAGCTATCGACTTTTCCGAGAAAGACTGGGACGATGTCATGAATGTCAATCTGAAGAGCGCCTTCTTTCTGGCCCAGAAAGCGGCCAGGCAGATGATAAAACAGGGACGGGGCGGAAAGATCATCAATATCGCCTCCATGCTCTCCTATCAGGGCGGTATACGCGTTCCCTCCTACACGTCGAGCAAATCGGGCATGAAGGGACTGACCATGGCCCTGGCCAATGAATGGGCTCAGCACGGGATTACTGTCAACGGAATCGCGCCCGGATATATGGCGACCGACAATACGCAGGCTCTCCAGGACGATCCGGTTCGGAGCAAACAGATCCTCGAGAGAATTCCCGTCGGACGGTGGGGAAAGCCTTCCGATCTGGGCGGCGCAGCGGTTTTCCTGGCGTCTCCGGCCTCCGATTATGTCAATGGCTACACCATCGCCGTCGACGGAGGATGGCTGTCCCGGTAACTTCGGTGTAAGAAAAAAAGCCTTTCTTTTTCAGCCCATTCCTTCATGTACTATAATTAAATTATCACTGAAGAAGGCTGGCGTTGAAAATGAAAGGCAAAATATTCCTGTTTACACTCTTTTTACTGGCGGGCTTTTCTCTCTATCCGGAAAATATCTCATCTGTTCTGAGTCAGGCGGAACAGGACTGGCTGCAGGATCATAATGAAATCCTCTTTGTCAGCCAGACCGATTATCCTCCTTTTGAGTTCAAAGGGGAGGAGGATTCCAGCGATGGAATGAGCATCGAGCTGATACGGTGGATTGCGACGGAATTCGGTTTTAAAGCCCGATTCCGTCATATGTCTTTTCAACAGGCTCAGGAAGCTGTGCTCAATAGAGAAGCCGATGCGCTGACAAGCCTTTTCTACAGTGAAAAACGCGATGAAAGATTTGATTTTACACCTCTTACCTGGGAAGTTCCGGCGCTGATTTTCGTTCAGAGCGACAGACCCGATATCCGGTCCCTGGAAGACCTGCGGAACAGGCGGGTGGCCATGCAGCGGGGAGACTACGCGGAGGAATATCTATTGCAGAAAGGGATCACAGCTACGATCTTGCCAACCGATACTTTTGCCGAAGCCGTCAATCTGGTAATCGCTGGAAAAGCCGATGCGGTCATAGGTGATAAGCAGATCGTTTTGTATCATCTTTTCAGCAGCAATCTCATGGATAAAGTCAAATCGGTAGGCGACCCTCTGTATATCGGCCAGAATTCCATAGCCGTTGTCGAAGGCAACAGTTTGCTTCAGTCTATTCTCAAAGAAGGGGTCATACTGGCAAGGGAGAACGGAATATTTGATAAGATCGACCGGAAATGGACCGGTGTCCGCTACAGCGATTCCCGGACATGGCTGGAAAAGAACCAGACGTTTCTGATCATCGCCATGATTTCGATTCTGATCATCATGGGTCTTATCATCTTCTGGATCCTGCAGCTGAGAAGCCTTGTCGCGAAGCGAACCGATGAACTGAAAAGAAACGAATTGCATCTCCAGTCTCTCTTCGATTCCGTCCCCGATCTGTTATGGCTGAAAGACAGCAAGGGGAAATATCTGAAATGTAATAACAGATACCGTCAATTCCTGGGTCTCGATGAAAGCCGGATCAGGGGAAAAACGGACCATGATTTTTTCAGTAAGGATAAAGCGGATCTTTACTCGGAATACGACAGAATCGCAATGGAAAAAGGAGAAGCATCCTATATCGCCAATATTCAGTACAAGAATGACGGCCACGGTGAAACTGTCGAAGTTATTAAAAACTCCCTTCACGATGAAAAAGGGAATCTGGTCGGCATTTTAAGCATTGCTCACGATATTACAGAGCGTCTGGAAGCTGAAACCTTTCTCGATACCATAGTAGAGAATATACCCAACATGATATTTGTCAAAGATGCCGAAACGCTCCGGTTCATTCGTTTTAACAAGGCCGCCGAAAGAATTGTGGGATATTCCGCCGAAGAGCTGAAAGGGAAAAACGATTATGATTTCTTTCCCAGGGATGAAGCGGATTTTTTTACCCGTAAGGACCGTGAAGCTCTGGAGCGGACAGAAATCACCGATATTGCCGAAGAGCCGATACAATCGAGAGACGGTCAGACCAAAATCCTCCATACACAGAAAATCTCCATCCGCAATAAAGAGGGAAAGCCTGTCTATCTTCTGGGAATTTCCGAAGATATCACCGAGCGGAAACAGATTGAGAATGAAATGCGCAAAACTCTGAAGGAAAAGGAAATCCTTCTCAAGGAAGTTCATCACAGAGTTAAGAATAACCTTCAGGTTGTGTCCAGCCTGCTAAGTCTTCAATCGGAAAAAACAAAAGATCTTCAGGCACTGGAAGCCTTTGCCGAGGCGGAGAACAAAGTCAAATCCATGTCTCTCGTTCATGAAATCCTCTATAAATCGGAAAATTTTGACAGGATACCAATCAGGAAGTACCTGGAAAACCTGATGAATCATCTGAGAGAGATGTATGTGGGGCGGAATATTGATATTGCCATGAATGCGGAAGATATCGATATACAGCTGGAAAACGCTGTATCCTGTGGTCTGATTTTCACGGAACTGCTTTCAAATTCCTACAAACACGCTTTTGGGGAAAGTGAGAGCGGATCGGTAAAAATCGAAGTGCGCCGTATTCCGGAGGGTAAGATTCAAGCTGAAGTTTCCGATAATGGATGCGGGCTACCTGATGATTTTAACCCCGATGTAACCGCATCCATGGGAATCCGTCTGATTATTGATCTGATCGAGGGACAACTGGAAGGGGAGTGGTCCGTCAAAAAAGATAAGGGAACGGTCTGGATCTTTACCTGGCCCAATGGATGAACGGAGGACAAACCGGTGACAACAGCAAAGGTATTAATTGTCGAAGATGAAGTGATTGTCAGCACCGATCTGAGCCGGAAACTCAATAAAATGGGGTATGTCGTAACAGGCTGTGTCCGCTATGGAGAAAGAGCTCTAGAAACGGCCCGCGAGACAGCGCCGGATATCGTCCTGATGGATGTCCATTTAAAGGGAGATATGGATGGTACCGAAGCGGCGGAACAGATTACCGCCGAACTTGATCTGCCGGTTATATTTATGACGGCATTTTCCGATGAGGAAACCATTGCCCGCGCTAAAAAAAGCAGCCCCTATTCCTATCTGACAAAACCCATTCGCCTTGAAGAGATGAAAATCAATCTTGAAATGACTCTTTACAAAGTGAATGCCGAAAAGAGGCTGAAAGATCAGGAACTCTTTTTCCGGACGATCGCTGATCATACTTATGACTGGGAAACCTGGGTCGGAGCGGAAGGAGAGTTGATTTATACATCGCCCTCATGCCTCAGGATGACCGGATACAGGAAGGAGCAGTTCGAAGCAGACCCCGATCTTCTTTATTCCATAATGGAGCCCGCTGACGGTCTGGATCCGGTACCGGAATTTAAAGCCCACCGTCATGATAAATCAAAGAAAATGGTTATGGAATTTTCTCTTAAAAAGGCTGACGGCAGTATAATATGGGTGGAGCATATCTGTCAGCCCGTATTCTCTTTCGAAGGCAGGTATCTGGGGCGGAGAGCAAGCAACAGGGATATCACCGAGAGAAAAACCGCCGAGAAGGCCAGAGAGGAACTGATCGGCGAACTGCAGCAGGCTATGGAGAGCATAAAAACCCTGAACGGTTTACTGCCCATATGCAGCCACTGCAAGAAGATCCGTGACGATGAGGGGTACTGGAATCAGGTCGAGACATATGTGAGCAAATATACCGGAGCCGAGTTCTCTCATGGTTTATGCCCCGACTGCGCCAGGGAGATCTACCCGAAATATTTCCACGATGGGGGAGATCAGGGAAAATCGGAGAACTGACGCTTCGATGAGCTGTCCCCTGTTCCCAGAGCTTGTCTGCCTTTTTCCGATATGAACAGACCGTATCTTCCTTTTTCCTTTCTGACAAAATCCTCCGCAGTCAATTCCTTGAGAATCCGCCGGATTTGAGCCTCGGTTAATCTTTCTCCCATTTTATCCGTTAGTATTGTCAGTTTGGCGCGTCCGGTTACAATTCCTTTTTTATTAAGCTGTTCAATCGCCATAAGAACTGACCGGGAAGCCTTTGGTAGTTCCCTATCATATTTCCTTTGATCGGGAATCATCCCTTCGGGCAGGCATGCCAATGTCAGGACATCTGTCTCGGCCAGTGCTGACATCGTTCTGACCGTATTGATAAGCTCATTGATATTTCCGGACCAGCAGCAGCTTTTCAGATAGGAGATAAGCTCTCTGTCAACTTTCAGTTTAACTCCGGTTTTCTTTAACTCTGCTTTGAGAATCAGAGGAATATCATCCTCTCTATCTCTTAAGGGCGGTATATAGAGGTAACTCTCTTTCAGTTTGTAATACAGTTCGGGTAAAAAGGCTCCACTTTCCACTTTCTTATAGAAATCGCCGCTCACGGTTGAAATAATGCGCTTTTTTTCCGGTGTGTGAATCAGGAAGAACAGAAGTTTTTTCTGGAGATCCAGGGGAAGGAGATCCGCTTCGCTGAGTATGACCGTCCCCTCATCTCTATCGGATACAAGGGCTTCGATTTCACTTTCCATCTGCTCCCTGTCCAGAGCTTCGAGCCGAACGGTCTGACAGACCTGCTGCTTTCTGTGAGAGCTGTTGCTGATGGCCCGGGCCAGAAGCTTCCTGCCTGTCCCCTTTTCCCCTTCTATGAGAATATTGAAGTTCGAGAGCGAGAGTTTCTCTGCCTGTTTTTTCATTCGGGAAAATGATTCGCTTTTACCGATCAGATGATCAAAAGCCACCCGTTCCCGATGAACCGTTTCCTCCATGTCTCCCCGGGAAAAAACGATGCTGCAGATATAGGTACTGCTGTTTTCGTGTAGAGTTTTTCTGACGGAAAAGTGCTTTCCTCCTGCGTAGAACCGCCCGCCTTCTTCCTTCCGGCTTTTAAGGAGAAAACTCAGCAGCTCCTTTGAGTCGAATATCTCAGACAGCCTGTACCCTACGGGACTTTCCAATCCCGGCGTAAGGGAAGATCGGAAGTTTTCGTTGGCCATCAGGACGGTTCCAGATGTGTCATAAGTCAGGATGCCTTCGCCGGAACCTTCGAGCAGCATGATGAGCTGACTGTTCAGCTTGTTTATTTTCTGCGAGTAAGCCGACACTTTAGCCGATGTGCTGACGATTTTTTTCAGATAGCGAAATGAAGGCGCTTCGATTTCATCGGGGGATATTTCCAGGCAGGAGAGGATCGCCGCGAGAGTCGGATAATCGAAAACCCGCGAACCGAGGTCGTAGGCTTTGCTGACTTCCGGCGGAACCAGATGGGTTTCTCCGGCTGTTATGGCTGTTTTGATTCCCTCCGTTTCCAGTAGAGGGGGATAGCAGGGTTTGTAATTGAATTGATTAAAACCGATTTTCTTCAGAGCTTCTATGCTCTCTTCAGCTGATTCTCTGTCATCATTGATAAAGAGAATGTCTGTTCCTGCCGGTATGGTCACAAGGCTGTCTATGCCCTTGTGGCTTATGGTTCTCCGTCCGCTGATAAATCTGCCGGCTTTCAACCGGTTTATCTTTTCCCGGGCTTCTTCTTCGAGAGACCGGCTTGAAAAGATTATCAGGTCCGATTCAACTGATTCGGGACAGAATTCATCGAGAACAATCAGTGAGAATGTCTGTTCTTTATTGAGATAGAGCTGCAGCTGTTCGGAGAGGGAATCTCCCGTATCCCGGCTTCCGGAAATAAGAGTAATGGATTTATTTTTCATAATATATAACCAGAATAACCTGAAAATCTCAAAAAGATAACCAAATATTCGTTATTTTGAAAAATCTGATAGGGAAAAGTGATCAGTATTGATGAAATTTTCTTTTTAAAAACCTCCGCCTATAATTGAGAAAACAAAAAACAAGGCTGGTTAAAGACTCGCCTGAACGACCAAAGGAGTTCACAATGTCCAGTGGAGAAAAGACAGGAAAACGAACCTGGCGAATGCCCGACACGTATATCATTATTTTCCTCGTTGTTATTTTTGCCGCGCTGCTGACCTGGCTCGTTCCTGTAGGTGTTTTTACAGGAACCCAGGAAGCACCAAACGGCAAAACCGTACTCGATCCCTTATCCTACACTAATCTCTTTGTCGAATCGGACGGAGAGCTGGTGGCAGATCCCGCAGGTGTGACGCACACCAAACCGATTGCTCTCTTTGAACCATTCGGGGGAATGGGTCTTCTCAATTACGTTTTCGAAGGTCTCACTTCCGGTTCCAAATGGGGTACGGCCGTGGGTATCATCGCCTTTATTCTCATAGCAGGGGGATCTTTCGGAATCGTTCTCCGCACGGGAGCTGTCGAGGCGGGAATCATGGCCATGATCCGGAAAACAAAAGGGAAAGAGGTTCTGCTCATTCCACTTCTTTTTCTGGTGTTTTCTCTCGGCGGGGCTGTCTTCGGCATGGGGGAGGAAGCCATTCCTTTTGCCATGATAATCATTCCCATCGTAATTGCCATGGGGTACGATGCCATAACAGGTATACTCATCACCTATGTCGCTACGCAAATCGGTTTTGCCACATCGTGGATGAATCCCTTCAGCGTGGCCATCGCTCAGGGTGTCGCCGGAGTTCCCCTCATGTCCGGAGCGCCTTTCAGAATTATAATGTGGATATTCTTCACGGCCGTAGGTATCGGCTTTACATGGCTCTATGCCCACCGCGTCAAGAAGAATCCCCAATTGTCCGTATCCTACAAAAGCGATGATTTTTTCCGGGAAGACTTCAGAGAGAAAGACAGTGTGGATATGAAATTCTCTCTCGGACATATCCTCGTTCTGCTGACTGTTCTCGGAGCGGTTATCTGGGTCGTCTGGGGCGTTGTATCCTATGGAGTCGGAAACGGGTATTACATCCCCTCCATCGCCACTGTTTTCTTTATCATGGGATTGGTCGCAGCTATAATCGGCGGTATTTTCAAGCTCAACGGCATGACCTTTAACGATGGCGCGGCGGCTTTCAGAAGCGGAGCATCGGATCTCGTCGGCGCGGCGCTTGTTGTCGGTATGGCCAAAGGTATCATCCTGGTTATGGGAGGAGACAGCACGGGAGATCCCAATATTCTCAATACCATCCTCCATGGAATGGGATCTGTTCTCGCCGGCATGCCCGAAGCTCTCTCGGCCTGGTTTATGTACCTGTTCCAGTCTGTTTTCAACTTCTTCGTCGTTTCCGGATCGGGACAGGCGGCTTTGACCATGCCTCTCATGGGGCCGCTGGCTGAAATCGTCGGAGTGACCAAACAGGTCGCCGTTCTGGCTTTCCAGCTGGGAGACGGTTTCACAAACCTCATCGTCCCCACTTCCGGATGTCTCATGGGCGTTCTGGGCGTGGCCAGACTGGACTGGGGAAACTGGGCGAAATTCCAGATCAAGTTCCAGGGACTGCTGGCTCTTCTCGGGACAGCCTTCATCATTATCGCCGTAATAACCGGATTCTGATATAATCGGTTTGCACACATAATTCCGGCCGGATTGATTTTTATCGGTCCGGCCATCATTTTTTAAAAGGGAGTTAAAAATATGAGTTCCATTACATTAATTGAAAACGGTGAAGTTTATGCGCCGCAATATCTGGGTAGGAAAAACATATTAATCGGCGGAGAGACAATCCTCGAAATAGGATCCAGCGATTCCCGTGCCCTATCGGGAATTGATATTAATGTAATTGACGCTTCCGGTAAAATCGTGATCCCCGGATTTATCGACGGCCACGTCCATATCTGCGGAGGCGGAGGAGAAGGCGGATTCAGGACCCGTACTCCCGAAATATCCCTGTCCGACCTGACTCTCGCCGGGGTGACATCGGTTATCGGGGTACTCGGAACCGACGGAACCACCCGGACCATGTCCAACCTCATTGCCAAAGCCAACGCTCTGATCGAAGAAGGCATTTCCGCCTGGGTTCTGACCGGTTCCTATCAGGTTCCCGTGCGCACCGTAACGGGCAGCATTACTGACGATATCATTCTTATCGAGCGGATTATCGGAACAGGGGAGATCGCTCTGGCAGACCACCGCTCGTCCCATCCCGGCCTCGATACTCTGGTGAAAGTTGTCTCCGATTCCAGGCTTGGAGGTATCCTCTCGGGCAAGGGGGGGATCGTCAATGTTCATATGGGCGACAGCAGTAAAATGACCGGGCTCCTGAACCGCCTTTTTGAAGAAACGGAAATTCCTCCCGGACAGATCCTTCCGACCCATATGAACCGCAATCCCTATCTTTTTGAAGCGGCTAAAGAATATGTCGGTAAAGGGGGATACGCCGATTTTACCACGAGCACAACAGAGCAGTTTATCAAGGAGGGGGAAGTCCCCGCTGCCGAAGCTTTGAAGCGGATGCTCGACGAGGAGCTTCCGGTTGACCGTATAACCTTCACTTCCGACGGGCAGGGGAGCCTGCCGGAATTCGACTCGCAGGGACGTTTTCTCCGATTGGGAATCGGTTCCTGCCGCTCCCTCGGGGAAACTCTGCAAACAGCCGTTCAGGAATTTGATATAGATCTGAGTGTTGCCCTGAAACCACTGACAGCCAATCCGGCTGCCATACACAAACTGAAAGGTAAAGGAGAGCTGAAAGCCGGTAACGATGCTGATATTCTCTTACTGAGCAAAGAATCTCTGGAGATTGATTCAGTCATTGCCCGGGGCCGGCTTATGGTCCGGGGAGGCGAACCAGTTGTCAAAGGGACGTTCGAATAGATTTTATTTATCCGCATCCCGCAAAAGCTTTTCCGCCTCAACAACATCGATATCCCCGGTCCGGAGCATTTTCAGAATCTCCATCCGCCCGATTTTTGAGGAATCGCTTTTTTCGTAGGCGGCGAACATTCCCTCGATACGGCTTCTCACCGTAGGGTAGGACAGCTGCAGAATCCTCTGCACTTCTTTCAGATTCCCGCGGCTGTGCATGAACAGGTCAAAGAGTTCCCTCATCTCCGGATCGAGTGAACAGACCGGACAGGGACTGAATCTACCGTCCATAACAGTGCCGCAGTCATGACATTCCATTTTCACTGCGGTCATTTTCCCTCCGCAGGAAGGACATTTACCCGGTATATTCATCGCTTTCCAACTCCACATTGCCGCTGACGGTTCTACAGAGAACCTTGTTTGTTCGATCGCCCTCTCCAAAACGGAAATGAACGGATTTCCGGAAATCTTCCGATCCCCGTTCCTCTGCCATATTTTCTCTCACATGGCACGATACGTTCCCGCTGATTGTAGTCGATTCACATAGGCCTGAAAAGGATCGGGGTATGAATAATCCGATCTTACCGCTCACAGTATTCAACTCCATTTTTCCTTTGTACTTTCCGGAAATGCGGCTTTCTATTCTTCCGCTGACAGTTTTCAGTTTTGCAGGACGGGAACAGTTTTTAAGGACGATATCTCCATTGACCGTTTCAACCCGCACGGGAGCATCAATCCGGTCGATTTCAATAGATCCGTTAAACAATTGCACGGCCACTTCTCCCATATTTTCCGGAATGGTAATTTTACAATCTTCACTGCATAAAAGGGCAATGACACCGTTCTTTCTCAGAACTTCGCAATCACCCTCAATGATATGGATCGCTTTGTCGGGAGACGCTATGACAGAGATATCGCTGTTTCCATTAAAAAAACCCCGTCCCGGCTGACTGATTTCTATACGGACTCCTTCTCCCGGTGTAAAGCGGTTATCTTCCATCGCCACAGGGGTAAAATCTCTGTACTTTCCGCTGATGGAAATGTTTTCAAACAAATCGCCAACAGCCTTTCCCAGATCGGAAAACCCTTTGTCGAAATTGGAAAAAAAGTTGCCGAAGGAGAAAGTCTCCTCAGAATTATGTCTGTGCCGGGAATCCTTTTCTCCCTTATCAAGTGCGGACAGAAGCTTTTCCGCCTCTTCAGCGGAGATAATCCCTTCCTGAAGCATTTTTAATATTTCCAGTCTCTCTTCTTTCATTATTGTAAATCTCCTTTTATAAAATATAAAATGCAATTTATAAAATGGCAAATAAATTAGAGAAAATCTAAAAATTACCTCTTCTCGAAGGTTGTCATTCCTGAACAGGATATTTTGTGAATTACAATTAGGTGGTTATTTTATCTCCCCAAGGAGTAAACTTGAATCATGACTATGAAAACAGTATTGTGGACAAAATACGGTTCGCCCGATGGATTAATTCCCGGAGAAAAAGAGATTCCCGAACCGGGAGACCGGGATATCCTGATAAAAATCGCTGCGGCTTCGGTCTCCGCGGGAGACTGTGAGTTCCGCCGTCTGGAATTACCTCTCGGGCTGTCTTTCCCCATGAGGCTCTACGCGGGGTGGAGAAAGCCGGAACGCCTTCAGGTTCTGGGACAGGAGTTTGCCGGAGAAGTCGTCGCAACCGGAAAAGATGTCTCGAATTATAAACCGGGGGATCCGGTTTTCGGAACGACGGGAATGGGGTTCGGCGCCTACAGTGAGTATATCCGCCTTCCCTCTGAACCGGGCGATGCTCAGGGAATCCTGTCGATAAAGCCGGACAACCTGACATTTGAAGAAGCCGCTGTCCTGCCCACAGCGGGAATGGAGGCAATCCATTATTTACGCAAAGCTTCCTTAGCGGAGGGGCAGAACGTTCTCATAATCGGCGCCGGGGGAAGCATAGGAACGCTTGTCCTCCAGCTCGCCAAATCGAGAGGGGCCTCTGTTACAGCAGTCGACAGCCCGGATAAGTTAAAAATGCTCCGACAGCTCGGAGCTGACCTGGTGATAGATTATAACCTTGAAGATTATACACAACGGGACGAGCGGTTTGATCTTATTATCGATGTCGTCGGCAGGAAATCCGTACTCAAAAAAATGCGTCTTCTGAAGAAGCAAGGTAACTATTTCCTCGCTTATGCGGGGATAAAAGATCTGTTCCTCTCGCTCTTTTTCAAGTTGTTTACCGGAAAGCGGTTGAGGATTGAATCGGCCGGGCAGTCCCGAGAGGAAATGGATGAGTTGACGGAACTGGCTGCAGGAGGAGTTCTGAAACCGCAAATCGACAGGGTGTTTCCTCTCGATAAGGCAGCGGAGGCACATCGTTACGCCGAAAGCGGCAGCAAGAAGGGCAATATCGTTCTGAAAGTTGCCGATTGACAGGAGACCCTCTATTTCCTAGTATTTCCCCAGACGGAGGTTGCTATGACTCATAGTGCGGTTAATAAGCTTGTCGTTCTCATTCTCGCTGCTTTTGTAACGGCTCTTTTCGCCCTGATGATTAAAGGGTTTCTCATGACTCTGCTTCTTGCGGGGGTTTTCTCATCTCTGAGCCAGCCGATTTACCGCAGGCTTCATGGTTTTGTGCGGGGACGCGAGTCCATTGCTGCCGGACTGACACTGCTGGCCATACTGCTCATAGTCATTATTCCTATCAGCATCATACTGAGTATCGTCGTCGTGCAGGCCGTTCAGGTCGGACAGGCCGTCGGCCCCTGGATTCAGGAAATGATTTCCCAGCCCGACCGGCTCCTGTCCACGCTGGAAAAACTTCCCTTTTACGATTATCTAGTCCAGTATCAGGATCAGATCCTGGTAAAGCTGGGCGATCTGGTCAGCAGCCTCAGCTCATTGCTGGTCAACAGCATCAGCCAGGTGACTTCTTCAACGGTCCAGGCGGGTTTTCTTTTCTTTATATTCCTCTATGCCTTCTTTTTCTTTCTCAAGGATGGTGGAAAACTGATCAATATCATCCTCTATTATCTTCCCCTGGAAGATGAGCCGGAACGGAAGCTTCTCGATTATTTTACATCGGTGACCCGGGCCACTTTGAAGGGAACTTTTCTGATCGGTATAATTCAGGGGACAATGGCCGCCCTCGGGTTCTGGTTTGCCGGAATCGATTCGGTTGTATTCTGGGGATTGATTATGACCATCCTCTCCATCATTCCTTTGATCGGTTCTTCCCTGGTCTGGATTCCGGCAGTCATCATCCTGGCCGTTTCGGGACGGATTGCTGCTGCCGTAGCTCTCGGAATCTACTGCGCCGTTCTCGTCGGGAGCATCGACAATATCCTGCGACCCGTTCTCGTCGGCAAGGATACGAAAATGCACGAGCTTTTCATCCTTCTGGGAACGCTGGGCGGAATCGGGCTTTTCGGAATCTGGGGCGTTCTTATCGGTCCGGTTATCGCGGCTCTTTTCATCAGTATCTGGGAGCTGTACGGACAGACTTTTGCCGAATATCTGCCTCCTGTTACTGAGGCGCTCTCTGTTGTCGGAGGCGGGGATGTTGAAAAGGGTGAAGAAGATGAACCCGAAGACGAGGAGAATGATACGATCGACGATGCAGATACATCGGACGGTGAAACCTAGAGAAACCAGGACAGGGCTAAATTGGCGGCTGCCACCAGAAACAGAGCCAGAGCCGAGGGAATCCTCGATTGACTCAGCTTTTCATACTCTGTCGCCCTCTCTCTTATTTCCTCAATTTTTACACCATATAAAATGTCTGTGCTTTCCGGCCTGCCCATGGCATTTCCCTGTATTCTCATTACTCCCCAAAGCACCAGCAGCAGGGCTGTAATAAAAGCATTGGAGAATATATTTCCGTTATTTTTATCAAGCGGAGCGAAGTCCAGAAGGTAAGAGAGAAAAAGCAGTATGCCGCTGAAGATGATCCCGTATGCAAAAAACTTAAAGAACTGTTTCATTCACGCTCCTTCAGAGGGGGGTGGCCCCCCTCAAGATTACTGTTTTTCCGACGGTTTTCCAGTAAAATTCAAAGCGCTCTTCAGCACAGATGTTACGCTGGCCATTTCCGATACATTGGTTGGAATTATCATGCTGTTGGTCTCTTTGGCCAGTTTCTCGAAAGACTGGAACCAGTCCGAGGCTATGCGCATGGCTACGGCTTCCTGGCCGCCCGGCTGATTGATGGCTTTGGATATTTCGTCAATTCCCTGAGCTGTTGCTTTCGCGACTTCAAGGATGGCTTTTGCCTGGCCAAGGGCTTCGTTTTCCCGCTTGATTCTCTCTCCTTCCGAGTATCTGATCGCCTGCTCTTTCTCTCCGTCGGCCCTGTTGATCTTTGCCAGCTTGTCACCTTCGGACAGAGCTATCTGCTCCCTTTTTTCCCGTTCCGCACGCATCTGCTTTTCCATGGCTTCGCGGATTGTCTTTGGAGTATCGATATTTTTTATTTCATATCTTGTCACTTTGATTCCCCAGGGATCGGATGCTTCGTCAACGGCGGCCACAATAGCTCCGTTAATATTGTCCCTCGATTCGAAGGTCACATCCAGCTCAAGCGAACCGATTTCCGAACGCATAGTGGTCTGGGCAAGCTGGCTTATGGAAAACTGGTAGTCATTGATGCCATAGCTGGCCTTAACGGGATCGACAACCCGGTAAAAAAGAATCCCGTCGATAGCGACAGAGATATTGTCCTTGGTTATACAGGTCTGCGGCTCCACATCGACTGCCATTTCTTTCAGGTTGTGTTTATAGGCTACCCGGTCAATAAAGGGGGCAATGATATTGAAACCCGCCTCCAGAGTTCTGTTGTATTTCCCCAATCTTTCGACAACGAAAGCGTTTTGCGTGGGAACGATTTTTACAATAGTGAAGATGACGCCGATTAAAGCCATGCCGATTACGATTAAAATTATTGTATTTATCATTTTCTATTCTCCTTTATCTACTGGTTCTACAATAAGGGTCAGATTGTCGCATCCCTTGATTCTGGCAGATTCTCCCGGGGCGATTTTGGTCTCGGACCTGGCGTTCCACAGGGCACCCTGATAGCGCACTTTCCCGACACCTTCTCCGGGATCGATGAACTCCGTTACCGGTACTATCTTGCCCAATTGGAGGTTAAAGTCTGTCGTGTCTCCCTTTGTTCCGGGTTTGATTCTCTTTTTCCAGATGCTGTGAAAAAATGTGAGAAAAACAATTGATGTGGCCAGAAAGACGATCATCTGAACAGCGAAACTGTTAGTCAGCCCCGCCCATGTTGTCAGAGTTGTAATGATTGCTCCCAGGCTGAAGAATCCGATGATCAGTCCCGGCAGAGCCATTTCAGCCAGAGCCAGAGCGATCCCAACGATAAGCCATACTGTTGTCGGTGAAATTGAATCTAACATAAATCTTATCTCCTCATCTTCAATTCATTTTTTCCATCTCTGCAATGGCATCATTCACAGAGAAGCCCATTGCTGTAATTTTTTCCAGATACGCCTTTGTCTCATACCGGAAAACCTCTTCTTTCTCTCTGGATTCGCTGTTTTTCACAGCCTTTACAAAATAACCCCGCCCCGGTTGTGAATAGACAAAACCCTCCTGCTCCAATTGATAATAGGCTTTGACAATTGTGTTCTGATTGACTTGTAACATTCTTGACATCTCCCTGACAGAAGTGATTTTTTCATCAGCAGAATAATTGCCGCTCAGGATGTTAACCTTGATATGCTGTTTTATCTGCTCATAAACCGGGATGATTGATTTGTAATCGACTTTTAGATTTTCAATTTGTTTCATCCGTACCACCGTTATACTTATATAGTACAGTTAAAAAATGAAAAGTCAAGAGAATTCTTTCCCGATTGGTTTTTTCTGTCTCAGCAGCTCATCAATCAAGCAGATCGATCATATTTTTTTTAAGCCTGTTTATAATCTTCTCTTCCTTCTCGCCTAGCTTTAAGGCCAGCTCCCGATAGATCATCACGATATCATCAGCCCTGGCATCTTTATTTAAAATCCAGGGTATGCCGGTGGGATTGTCCGTCTCGGCGAAAATACGCTCCGGGGGGATATGTTTCCAGACTTCTGAACCTTTGAAGATATCCGGGCCGATCGTGAACCGGGCGCCCTGATCCAGATAGGAGGGTATGAGCTCAAGAGGTCCGGAATACCAGTGAACAACAGACTTTTGAATTCCGTATTCTTTTAATAAATCGAGGACTTCCTGTTCCGCCCCTTTTGTATGGATAGAAGGAACGCATTTATATTTTGACGAAAGCTCCAGTTGGGACCTGAATATCTCTCTCTGGCGCGAATCATGACTTCTGTCTTCTATCCAGAAAAAGTCCAGTCCCATTTCTCCGGTCAGGGCGCTTCTGCTGAATATCTTTTCCAGCAAATGGAGAGGCCAGGTTTCTGTTTCAGACCTGGCCGGGTGAATCCCCGGGAGAGCGATAACATTTCTGTGTTTTTCTGCAAGGGCCAACGTCGCGTTGTAACTCTCCCGGTCTATTGAATTGGCCAGGTAGAGAACACTATCTTGAAGATCATCAGGAGACTGATCTTCAAGATGTATATGAAAATCTATGTAAGCAACTGAATCCAGCTGATTTATTATTTTTTCTTTTGAGTTCATCAAAAGTATAATACCGGTATTACGGGGATAGTTACAGAAAAAACAGTGATAATGACTGTTCATGAAAAAAGAAAATCAGAGTTGTATTGTATATAAAAGTCTTTATAACATTCTATGGATGTATCATTCTGGTTCCGGGGCTCAGATATTGCTTGAAATCATCTCAGTGACTATCTCTCCTCTTTTAGAATCATGAACGGTTTTTTTTATTCCCGGAATATTCCATTCCTCCATCATCATTTCACACTTGCAAGCCCTCTCCCGTTGACTCTCTTTAACTCTTTACCTATCATGAAAAACTATGAAATTTGAAGAGATACTTAAGACACTTAAGTCAGCTGAAAAAGTTGATAAGATCGATATAGTCAAAGGCGGTGAAGTCATCCACACTGTCCATAACCGGGAAGGCAGCGCCGGAAGTCTGAAAGTCATTGCCAATCTGGTCGATTTCGACAATGGAAACATCGACAGAGCTCTGGCCATGAAAGGATTGGAACAGTTCGGTGAACATGTGGCTAACGCGGCCGCCCGTCCGGGACAGCACCCCAATGTGGAAATGCTTCAAAGCATCGGTGAGGGGGAGTACGTAAAAGCCGTTGTCCATTATAAAGTCCCGTCGGAACTGCGGGAACGGGTTGAGAAATTCACTGCTTTGAAAAAAGAAGGGAAACTCTCTTCCGAGAGAGACGCCGCCTTGAGAACATTCAATGAGGTCATGGATCTGCTCGAAGCCGGATATCTACGGACAGCTCAGATAATCGATGGGAGATGGCAGGCCAACCAGTGGGTTAAGAACGGCATTATGCTCGGTTTCCCTCTGGGAAATATCGTTGTATACGGCGGCAGCAATGACATCGCTTTTACCGATAAAGAAACCTTTCCCGTACGGAAACTGACGGGAAGGGAAGGGTTCCGCGTCGTACCCCCCGCAGCGGGACTCCGACGGGGAGCCTATGCCGGAGCGGGCTGCGTCTTCATGCCCCCGGGATACGCCAATGTAGGCGCCCATGTCGGTGCGGGAACCATGGTGGAAAACCTGGCGGGAAGCTGTTCCCAGATCGGACGGGACAGCCATATCAGCGCCGGTGCCATAATCGGCGGCGTTCTGGATCCCGTGGAAGCCACACCGGTGATTCTGGGAGATCACGTGCTTATGGGCGAGGGATCAGGCGTAACTCAGGGAGCCAGGCTGGGTGATCTCGTTACGCTTGCTCCGGGAGTTCATATTTCCAAGGCGACGCCTATTCTCGACCCTCTCAATAATGTCGCCTATACGTCGGCGGGCACAGCGGAACTGATCACTCATGAAATCGGCGGCGGTATTAAAACGTACAGCACCGGCAGAATCCTGGCGGAAAAGGACGGCTCTTACGGCCCGGAAATCCCTGCCGGGGCTCTCGTTATCCCTTCCATGTCCGTATCGAGCAGGGGGACTCTGAAACTGACTCCCATGATTGCCAAATATATAACTTCAGCTTCAGAACGGGCTTATGCTCTGGAAGAAGCTCTGAGAGGATAAGCCGTGAAACCGAAGAGTACTTTCGCCGGAGTGGAAATCTCTGAAATCCGGAAGATGAATGCCCTGGCCGGCCGTGACACAATCAATCTCGGCATCGGGCAGCTCCCCGACGATCTGCCGCTTGCCCTCAGGGAAAAAGGGCTTGAAGCCTTCGCGCAGGGGCAGACACGCTATACCTCAAATCAGGGAAACCTGGAGCTGAGGAAGCTCATAGCCGCTTATCATTCACAAAAGAACGGCCGTAACTACTCGGCCGATCAGGTTATCGTAACCAATGGAGCGGAAGGGGCGCTGTGGAACATTTATTCGGTATATCTGGACCGCGATGAGGAAGTCCTTATTCCGGAAATCGCCTTTTCCGTCTATCAGACTATTGCGGAGCTTCACGGAGGAAAGGCCGTAACATATAAATTGAATAAGGATTTTTCTATCGATCTGGCCGATCTGGAAAGGAAAATCAACGGTAAAACAAAGTTTATTGTCATTAACAGTCCCAATAATCCGACAGGAGCCGTTCTCACCTCTGAGCAGGTGAGCGCTGTAACGGAAATTGCCGAAAGAAAAGGGATTTATATCATCTCCGATGAGATTTACAGCGAACTCTTTTTCGGAGAAAAACAGCCATCCAGCCCTATGGAGTATTCCGACCGGGTCCTCACAGTTGACGGTATATCGAAAAGAGCTGCTGCCACGGGTTTGCGAATCGGCTGGACGATATGCCCCGAAGAGATTGCCAAACCCATGATAGTCGCTAACCAGTATGTGACCACCTGCGCCTCTTCCGTTTCCCAGTATGCGGCGATTGCCTCTCTCGACGGTTCTACCGATGATTTTGTGAAGCGTATCCGCGAAGAGCTCCGGGAAAAAGGGGAATACGCCTGGAAAACTCTTAAAAGCATCAAAGGCATTCATGTGGAAAAGCCCGAAGGCGCTTTTTATATCTTTCCCGATATCTCGGCATTCGATACTTCGCGGGAAGTCGCCCTGCGCATCCTCGATGAAGTGGATGTTCTGACTATTCCGGGACTGGCTTTCGGCGAGAGAGGCAGGAATCACATCAGGATTTCCTTTGCGGTCGATTTCGACAGATTGAAAGAAGCACTCAGCCGGATAAAACACCTTTTTGAGAATTGGGAATAATTCAGGAGCGATTATGAAAGTAGAAGATATAAGCCGTCACTTTTCCATGGACGGAGGCCGATTGACCGTCTCGGGACTCGATGCGGTATCCCTGGCTGAAGAGATCGGGACACCCCTTTTCCTTTATGACGGAGAGACCATCAAGGAGAGATATTCCTATCTCAGGGAGAATCTTCCTGCGGAAGTTGATATCTTCTACGCCATGAAAGCCAACCCCAACATCGCTGTGGTCAAACAGCTTGTCAATTTAGGAGCCGGAGTGGAAGTGGCCTCGGAAGGCGAGCTCTATGCCTGCCGGAAAATCGGAGCCGATCCGAAGAGCATCGTCTTCGCCGGTCCCTCCAAGACTGACGGCGATATCGCCATGGCTGTGGAAATGGGTATTTATGCCATCAATGCGGAGAGCGTAGGAGAGATCAAACGGATTAACCGGGTCGCCGCTTCTCTGGGAAAAGTGATGGATGTGGAACTGCGTATCAACCCCGAGTTCGAAGTGGACGGCGCTGCGGTGAATATGGGCGGCGGTTCCAAGAAATTCGGTATTGATTCGGAATCTGTCGACGCGGCTATCGAAGAAGTCTCATCGCTATCGAATATCCGCCTTCAGGGAATTCATATCTTCGCCGGTACGGGCATACAGAACAGTCGGGGATTCCTGAGCAATCTGGAGAACTGCTTCCGCCTGGCCGGCGAGATCAACGAAAAACATTTCAAAGTCCTCTCCATTGATTTCGGCGGCGGTATCGGCATTCCCTATTCCGATAGGGACAGCGGGCTCAGCATAGAAGGAATCAGCAGTAAAATTACGGAACTTATCGATAAATACCCCTTTATCCGTGAGAACGGCACCAGGCTGATCGCTGAGCCGGGGCGATATCTGGTCGGACAGTGCGGCATTTATATCACTGAAGTGATCGACAGGAAATCCTCCCGGGGAAAAGAGTATCTTCTGGCGGACGGGGGCGCCCAGCATCTGCTGCGCCCCGCGCTTATCGGAACAGCCCATCCCACCTTTAACATTTCACGGGAGCAGAAGAATTTCCGCCAGTTCGATGTGGGAGGCAGCCTCTGTACTTCCATTGATTTCCTGGGGAAGGATCTCGCTCTCCCATCAGAAAGCCAAACCGGTGATCTGCTGGGAGTTTTCTGCTCCGGCGCTTATGGCTATACGGAGAGTATGCCTCTTTTCCTGAGTCATGATGTCGCTCCCGAGGTTCTCGTTCTCGGGGGTAAAGCCCATGTCGTACGCCCCCGGATCGAAATCAGAAAACTGATTGATGACATGACCATTCCCGGAGAGCTCTTATGATTAATATCAGGGCTGAATTACCTGAAATTCTGAAAGAGCTGATTGCTGTTGAAAGCGTCACTGGGGAAGAAAAAGAGATCTGTGATATTCTGGAAAAGACCATGGCTCCCTTTGATGGAACTCTGATCCGCGAAGAAAATTCACTTGTTTTCCATCTGGACCGGGGTAAAGAGAAGCGGATCGCCCTGATCGGCCATATCGATACGGTGCCTCTGGGGAACAGCACGACCGAAGCCTATGAAAAAGACTCCATGCTTTTCGGAAGAGGGGCCTGTGATATGAAAGCCGGTCTGGCCGTTATGTTGAAAATCATCAGCGATGAATCGATAGGCGCCATCTCTCTCTCCCATAATCTCTCATTTTACTTCTATTCGGGGGAAGAAGGTCCTGTTCCCAACGGAATCAACACTCTCCTGGACCGCGGTCATTTCAAGAATGTGGATTTCGCCTTTATTCTGGAACCTACCGAGTCTCGCTATTCCGTAGGCTGCCTGGGTTCTCTGGCGGTGAAAAAAGAAGTGTTCGGCGTTTCGGCCCACAGCGCCAACCCGAGGACCGGAGAAAACGCTCTTAACAAATCTCTGCAAATCTACGAAAAGATCCGGGAGATGGATGGTATCATCGGTTCCGACCGCACTCTGGACGGACTTCTCTATTATGAAACAGTCAATGTAACGGCTCTCAATACTTTCAATGCCTTCAATGTGCTGCCGCCCCGCGCGGAGCTTATGATCAATTACCGCTTCAGTCCCGAGCGCAGTCTGGAAGAGGCAAAGGAGTTGCTGTTTGCCTCCATCGGAGCTGAGAACACTGTCATTGTCGACGAAGCTGATTCCTCCTATGCCGGAGAGGGAATCGATCATTATCTCATGGAGGGAATTGACCGGGAAATCATGCAGGCCTGGACCGATATCGCCCAGCTCAACGCTGCCGGCATTCCCTCCATCAATTTCGGTCCCGGTTCCATCCGCCATGCCCATAAGCCCGATGAGCATATCAATCTGAAGGATTTTTCCGATTTTTACAAATCCATGATTTTTCATCTATAATGGAGATATGTTGAGAATATTTAGACCTCAGGTTTATCAGGGACCGCGCCGGTTCACTCACAGCAAAGGCTATTTCGAAGGGTGGTATTACAAGTTCGTAACAGAAGAGAACAGGTCCCTCGCTCTCATCCCGGGAATATCTCTCGGGAAAAAGGAATCAAAAGCCTTCATACAGATCATTGACGGAAAAGACGGATCTACCGAATATTGTTCATTTCCTTTACATGAACTGAACATTTCCTACGATCCCTTTTCTGTAGAGATAGGGGGAAACCGTTTTTCACTGGAGGAAGTCAGTTTATCGGATAATCTTCCTGTATCCGGCCGTGTTTCGCTGATTGATCCCGGATTCTATCCCGTCAGCCTTCTTCGCCCCGGCATCATGGGATGGTACCGCTATGTCCCTTTTATGGAGTGCTATCACGGTGTCGTCAGTACAGGTCACAGGCTCTCGGGAAAAATCGTCAAGGGAGATGAGGTCATCGATCTCAATAGCGGTTCCGGGTATATCGAAAAAGACTGGGGCACTTCATTTCCCACCTCCTATATATGGATGCAGACAAACAGTTTCTCCAAACCCCGTACTTCATTCATGCTCTCTCTTGCCCGCATCCCCTGGTTCGGATCGTGGTTCCGCGGCTTTCTGGGCTTCTTTATCCATGAGGGAGAGGTTATAACGTTCTCAACCTATACCGGCTCACGTCTGGAAGTACACAATATCGAAAATGAAAAAGTCTCTATGACCATAAGAGGCAGAGGACGTGGGAGACGCGGCCGGCTGAAAAAAGGTGATCGGCTGGTTATCTCTGCATCGAGAAAAGCGGCCGGCGAGTTGAAAGCTCCGGTTATCGGTTCCATGGACAGAAGGATCAGTGAAAGCATCGACGGGATGATCAACCTGAAGTTCTATCGGGGCGAACAGCTTGTTTTTCATGAGCAGTCGCCATGCAGCGGCCTGGAAATTGTCGGAGACCGAGAAGAGCTCCTCTGATCAGCTTATGGTGATTTCCGTTTTGCCAATACGTATGACATCGCCCCGTCTCAGCCGTTTCTGTTCATTGGGTCTGAGAGGGTTATTGTTCACATAAGTGGCATTGGTGCTGCCGAGATCCTTGATATAGGCGACTTTGGAAATAAACTCGATCATGGCGTGGCGTCTGGAAACAAGAGGATCGTCAATCTGCAGCTTGCATGATTTGTCCCTGCCGATCAGAATTGTTTTGTTGATGCGTATGCTGCTCGTATCGGTGCGCAGCCTCAAATGGCCGTCATCCTTTTTGCTTATGGCTTTTCCTTTGTTGCTGCGCTTGTAAACCGTTTCTTCCATCTTTACATTATGCCCTGAAATGTTGAGCTTGTCTAACCTGGGCAATCTGTTATCATAGGGTATCAGACGGAGGCTCAGTGTCAAAAATACCGGACAAAGTCGGAAAATACAAAATACTCTCGCAGATCGGGAAAGGGGGGATGGGGGTTGTCTATTCGGCCGAACACCCCACTCTCAAACGGAAAATCATCTTGAAAAAACTGACGATCCGCGATAAGGAGTTCCGGGAGAGGTTCAGGCTCGAAGCGGATATGATGATGGACCTGCGCAGCGATTATATCGTCGATATGTACGACCACTTCCGCGAGGGGAGTTCCTGGTATATCGCCATGGAATATATAGAAGGCATGTCTCTCGATGAACTGATAAAAAGGGAAGGCCCTCCGGATCTGTCCGTTCTATTTTACATCATGCTCTGCACGGCGAAAGCCCTTGAGTATATCCACGCCAGAGGCATTGTACACAGGGATATCAAACCCTCGAATATCTATATCTCCCGCAAGGGGGACGTGAAACTCGGGGATTTCGGTATAGCCTCATCCTCGCTGAAGGACGTGAGCATCACCGATTCGGGAACAGCAATGGGAACTCCCGCCTACATGGCTCCCGAACAGTTTGATGACAGCTCAACAGTGGGGATTAAAGCTGATCTTTTCTCTTTCGGCGTTACGTTCTATGAAGCGCTCAATGGTGCAAAACCCTTCCGGTCCGAAAGATACACAGAGTTGAAAAAAGAGATCCGCCGGGGAAAATACGTTCCTTTTAAAAATTACAGGAAGGACGTGAGCGGCGATGTGATCCGGCTCATGCGGCGCTGTCTCAGGATCCGGCCCTTTTTCCGGCCCCGAAACGCCGGCGAAGTAAGGAAAATTCTGGAGAGGCAGTTCCGGAAAAAAACGAATACCCTTGTGAGAGACGAGCTGGCTTTTCTTGTGACTTCCGGTAAGCCGGAAATGAAAAAGACGAAGCAGCTGACGGAAATGGTCCTCCAAACAGGGCGGAAATTCATGCCGGCCTATGTTATTCCTCTTTTTTTTATTATGACACTTTCACTTCTGGCTCTAACAGCAGGATACTATCTGGGAGGCCGCTTCGGCTTGCTCCGCATCTCGCTTATTCCGGCTGAACAGGATAGCTCTTATACTCTTTATCCGCACAATTCGGAGAGGGAACTGGATGGTTTTTTTTCATCCAAAGGTAAGAAAAGTCTCTTTCTGAAAGAGGGGAGCTATCGGGTTAGGGTCGAGAGCGGATCGACAGTGCTATGGAGATCTGTTTATGTCACACCGTTCGTCAAAAACCGAAATCCCATGGAACTGGCAATTCTGGCCGCGCCGCCCGAAGGTTTGCCTCTGGATATCGAGTTATCGGTTCGGGACCGGTTTTCCGGTGCCGATTTATCGGGGGAAACAGATATTTTTATCGGTCAGGAGGAATCCTGGGTTCTCTTCAACTCTTCCAGGAGAGAGGGGCTGAGAACAGGCGAATCATTTCATTTGAAATTCGCAAGAGAAGGGTATCTTGAGGAAAAGTATTTTCTGACGCCCCGGTATGATCAGATCCTTATAGACTTGAATGTACTGATGACGCCTCTTCCCGCTACTCTGTCTATCGATATTCCTGTGGGCGATCTCAGAATCAACGGAAAAAAGGAGTATTTTTCCCCCCGGTCTATGTCCTTTGAAAAAATCCCCGGCGAAAGAGAGACGAACCTTCAGCTGGACCTCCTTCCCGGCAAGTATTTTATTACCCTGGAAGGGCCGGAAGGATCCATTGAGAAGGAGGTAAGTCTCAAGAGTGGAGGAAATTATAATTTCCCATAAAAAAATTGAAATAGTAAATATTAAATCTTAGTATTGAATTATGGATACGCTCCGAAAAATGCTGATTATCGATGACGACTCAATTGTAAGGGAAAGTATTTCCGATTTTTTCGAAGACAGCGGTTATGACGTCATACAATGCGTCAACGGACAGGAAGGGATTGAAGCCATCCGCCATGAGGAGCCAACCGTCATTCTGTGCGACCTTCATATGCCGGGAATATCCGGTCTCGAAGTTATCGATGTCGTAAAAAAAGAGAAGCCTGAAACTCCACTCATCGTCGTTTCCGGAAACGGCGTCATTAAAGATGCCATTGAAGCTGTGTCCCGCGGAGCGTGGAACTACATCATGAAGCCGATTTACGATCTGGCGGAACTCGAATTATCCGTTGAGATGGTAATAGAAAAGGCTGAACTGATCCGCAATAACAGACTCTACAAGGAAGGGCTGGAGATAGAAGTCGAAAAGAGGACCCGGGAACTCTTCGAACTGAACAAAGATCTGGAGAAACGGGTCGCCGAGAGAACCGCCGAGTTGGAAAGGTCCATCAAAGTCATCAAGGAAGCCCAGGCGAAACTGGTCCAATCGGAAAAAATGGCTGCACTGGGAGGCCTTGTCGCCGGGGTGGCTCATGAAATCAATACTCCTGTGGGCGTCGGCATTACCGCGGCATCCCATATGGAAACGGCGACCAGAGATTTCGAGAAACTCTTTCAGTCCGAGCAGATGAAGAAATCAGACCTTCAGAATTTTCTAGACACGGCTAAGGAAGCTTCGCGGATACTTCTGACGAATCTTTCCCGCGCAGCCCAGCTGATCCAGGGGTTCAAGCAGGTTTCGGTCGATCAGAATACCGGCGGCAAGAGGGTTATCGATTTCGGTGAATATATTGATAAAATCCTGATGAGTCTCCACCCGAAAATTAAAGTGACCAAACACAAAATCGCAGTTAATTGTCCTGGGAAACTGAATGTCGACACATTTCCGGGCGCTATTTCTCAAATACTGACTAATCTTATCGTTAACAGCCTTACTCATGCTTTTGATGAAGATGATGAGGGAAATATCACAATCGATGTTTTTGAAAAAGAGCGGTTGATTGATATTACCTACAGCGACGACGGAAAGGGTATCGAACCATCCCATCTCAATCATGTTTTCGATCCATTCTTTACCACAAAAAGGGCCAGCGGCGGAACGGGGCTGGGAATGAATATCGTTTACAATCTGGTAACGCAGAAACTGGGCGGCCAGATCACCTGTGAAAGCAAACCGGGGGAAGGGACGAAATTCCATTTTACTATTGAAAAGTGAGTGTCTTACTCCGGAGGTTGACGGATCCCCTCCATCAGAACCATCTCAAATCATGCATGGCATAGTCTGATTCTTTGATGGCTTTCCTTGTCTCAGATAAGTTCCAGCAGTTTGTCTCCCCGGGACGGTCCGCTTTGTGTGTCCCATTTCCAGACTTCATCGTCCCGAAGAATTTTCCCGACTTTTTTTATCAGGAGCAGAGAATTGCATACCATTACCTCATCAGCGCTTTGCAGTGTTTCGAGATCGATCCCCTTTTCGAGCCCCGCGATTCGCCAGTCCGATTTTGAAGCGGCTTCAAGAATTCTATTCTGCATGATTCCCTTCAGATAATTCTGATTTTTACCTGCATAGAAAAGCGTGTCTCCCTTAATAAGCAGAATATTGGTATAAGACCCTTCCAGAATATTTCCGTATCGATTCAGAAAAAGGACTTCGTCGCTCTTGTCCTTTTGCCGGTAATGATCTCTCCAATGGAGGTTGAAGTTGTAATTCAGTGATTTGTACCGGTTTAATACCGTATCGCGAACTTCGTCATGGACCGAAAGCACAAAGTCGTTCACGGGGCGGGTGTAGGGGGCTGCCGAGACAACCGTATCCCATCGGGCGGGGTCACTGACCGGGGCGTAAAGAATTTTAACCCGTGAGCAGTGCTCCGTCAGATTTTGGCTCTCCAGGTATCTGAGAATCTTTTCTTCTGTAATCTCACTGAAATCCACCTTTACGGAAAAGTCCCTGCAAGTGTTTTTCATCCGATCGAGGTGTCTGTCGAAAAGATGAAGTTTTCCTCCGTCATAAAGAACCGTTTCGAAAAAGCCCAACCCGTAATTAAAAAAAGGGGAAAGGGCATTGGAAACAATGGCGGGATCGCTCAGCTCTCCCCTGTACAGTACCGCTCTTCTTCTATCTCTTCCATGTTCACTGCTTTCCATATATGCGTTCCTTTGTGTATGGTCTCTTCATACTCTTCCCCGGGATCGGAGAGTAGCGTTATCCCTCCGCCTACATTGAACATTATACGGGATTCCGAGCGGAACAGGGAACGGATCATAATATTGAAAACCGCATCGCCCTTAAACCCGATACGGCCGAAGCTGCCTGTATAAATCCCCCGCGGGACTGGCTCAAGCTCATCGATTATCTGGCAGGCCCGTATTTTCGGACAACCTGTAATTGAGCCTCCGGGAAAGGTTTTCTTCAGGATTTCACCGATTCCCGTTTCCGGAAGGATTTCACCGATTACATCGGCATACAGGTGGAATACGTTGTCGAGAGTCATCAGCAGGGGAAATTCCGGAACGTCGACGGTTCCCGGCCTGCAGACCTTCGATAAATCATTTCGGAGCAGATCGACAATCATGGCCAGTTCCGCCCTGTTTTTTTCCGACTGGAGCAAATCGTCTCTGTTTCGCACATCTTCTTCCGGGGTACGCCCTCTGGCAATTGTCCCTTTGATAGGCGAGGCTGATATTTTCCCGTCTCCGGTTCTGAAGAACAGCTCCGGACTGGTGCTGATGACATGACCTCCGGGTATCGATGCGAATACGCCGTATGTGATTCTGTTGGACCTGTACAGTTCCATTGCCGTCTCAAGCGCGCTCTGCTCTGATTCTCCGGAGATGGTCCGGGTGATATTGGCCTGGTAAATATCTCCCTGTCTGATATATTCTATTGTCTTTTTTACGGCGTTTTCAAAATCTGTTTTATCGAGTGAGGTGCCTTTATAATGGGTCAGCTCCTTCGCTGGAGCCTCTTCGGGACCGGGGTGCTCTATCTTATACTTGAGCAATTCAGGGATCTTTTCCAAGGGAAGCGAATCATGGACAAATGGGAAGGTAAGAGAGATGATCTTTCCTTTCTCTCTGCTTCGGTCTGTGAGAATATAGTGTTCAAAGATGGCAAAGTAGAAATCGCCGAAGATGCCCTGGCTTCTTTTCCCGTAGAGCCCCGGTTCCTCAAGTCTGTCCTTGAAATCATAGGATATGTATCCGAGGAGCGCCGCTTCGTCAGGCAGGTCCGAATAGTATTCGACAAGTCGGTCCAGTTCTTTCATCGGGTCGGAAATCGCTTTGCAGGAACGGCCCTGCCGAAGTTCCCCTTCAGTCAGAATGATAAGGGGATTGATTCCTGTATACTCCCGGTCATCACCGCAGTTGGAGGAAAAAAGAGAAATTCCCCTGTAGGTATCCGTTATATGGAAAAGCGCTTCAATGGAGGGGCGGCCGATAAGGGTTTCTCTGTATTCAGCCATCGATATAATCTCTGAAAAAATTTTCCATCATGGATTCGGCTTTTTCCGTCAGAAAGCTTTCGGGATGAAACTGAACGGCGGTAAAAGGGAGACTGTTATGTTTAAGAGCCATTATCATATCTCCTTCGCTCTGTACAGCAGTAACTATCAAATCTGTTTTCTCTTCGATTTCCCTGACCGTGGCGTCTATGGCCAGCGAATTGTAACGCATGGCTTTGAGCGTCCTGCCCAGACCTTTGAAAATATCGGTATTTTTCACAGACATTTCCACAGTCCTTCCGTGTCTCGCATCGTCAGCGGGAGAGACTGCAAGGCCGTAGAACCAGGCGAGAAACTGCATCCCCAGGCAGACTCCCAGAACCGGCAGTTTGCGGGGGAGGACGACCTTCTCGAAAAACTCTTTGAGAATCCCTGTTTCAGAAGGGCTTTTCGGGCCCGGGGAAATGACGAATCCGTCCCACTGCCGATCGAAAACTGATCTGTCGTTGTTTCTGTGAACGGAAAAGCTGTATTCCGGACGGACTTTCAAAAGCAGGTGCCTCAGGTTTTCGGTAAAGGAGTCGTAGTTGTCCATTATTAAAATCGATTTTGACATAAGGTGAATATAGCAGAAGGGGAGGCTTTTGGAAAAGTAAAAGAATCTGCTTCAGGGGCTTGCAAAGGGGATTTTCCTGTCTTAAAATCAAATTGTCTGATAATCTTAACAAAAAACATTTCACAGCAGGAAAAGATCATGATAGAATGGCTTAATGCTCGACGGAACTGTCAGTTTATGAGCAATTTTTCCAGGAGACGATAGAATGAAATTCGATTATATCTGTAGCGAATGCGGCCGGGTCTACGATATAAAAGCGGACCTAATGGTTTGCCCTGTCTGCGCGGAGAAGCAGGAGGCCGATCAGCCTCTGGCCGGCGTTCTCGAAGTCAGGCTGACCGGAAAAGCCGACAGTTCATTTGACTTGTTCGAGCTGCTGCCTGTGGAGAAGGAGTATTTTCCTCCCTCTCCTGTAGGTAACACACCTCTCTGGGAACCGGAAAATCTGAGAAATCGCACCGGTTTTCCCAATCTGTTTATCAAAGATGACGGAGCGAATCCCACAAGCTCTTTTAAAGACAGGGCTTCATGGCTTGTTTCCGCCTTTGCGAAAAAGAACGGCATCGACAACATCGTTCTGGCTTCGACAGGTAATGCCGGGTCTTCCATGGCCGGTATAGGAGCTGCGGCCGGACAGCGTATAACCATTTTTCTGCCGGAAACAGCACCGCCTGCCAAAATTATCCAGGCCCTTCAGTACGGAGCGGACGTTTATAAAGTGGCAGGTAATTACGACCTGGCTTATGATTTTTCCATGGCCTATTCCAGAAAAGCCGGCGGCATGAACCGCAACACAGCCTACAATCCCATGACAATAGAAGGGAAGAAGACCGTATCCCTTGAGTTATTCAAACAGATGGGAAAGGCTCCTGATTATCTTTTCGTTTCAGTGGGAGACGGATGTATCATCGGGGGAATATACAAAGGTTTCGAGGATTTGAAAAAGCTCGGAATCATTGACAGAATTCCTGTGATCTTCGGCGTTCAGGCCGAAGGTAGCGATGCGCTGTACCGGGCCGACAGGGACGGTCGGTTTACCAATCTTCCCACAGCGACCGTAGCCGATTCGATATGCGTTGATGTACCCAGAAACGGTGTTTACGCATTGAACAAGGTCCGGAGCAACAAAGGCCGGTTTATCCGGGTCAGCGACAATCAGATCATAGCTGCGCAGGCGGATTTATCAGCGTCAGCGGGTCTTTTTACCGAACCGGCGGGAGCAACGGCCTGGGCGGGATTCCTGCAGGTCGCGGGAGAACTGGATAAGGATGCATCGGTTGTCATTCTGGCAACGGGCAACGGTCTGAAAGATACGGCAACGGCACTGAAAGGCATAAGAATGCCCGAACATTCCATCAGTTCAATAGATGAGATCTAGATAAAACGGGGGATGCGTAGCATCAGGACCCGTTCTTATTCGAAAATATAGATAGAGCGGGGGATGCAGCAGCATCGTGACCGATCTAATTCGACAATAATGCAAGGAGAAAAGAAAAGATGATAGATTTGACAATTGATCAGAAAACACTGGATTCCAATATTAAGTACTTCCGAGAGCAGGGAATCGTTCTTCCCACCTATGAGATGATGAAGAATCCCGAAACAGTACCTCAGAAAATCAAAGACAAGCTGAAAAATATCGGCCTCTGGGATGTGGACCACGCCAACCTTTTCAGGATCACCTGGAAAAACGAACCGAAGAAAAGCGGAGGACTTTACGGTGGCGTCAACCACTATGTTCTTCCTCCGGAACTCACTGGCATCAAAGCCAACATAATTGTGATCTCCGGAAAATACATGCCTACAGGAGCTCATAAGGTAGGAGCTACCTACGGTTGTCTTTCTCCCCAGCTGATTACGGGTCAGTTCGATCCCACAAAAACAAAAGCCGTCTGGCCTTCCACCGGGAACTACTGCCGGGGCGGTGCCTATATCTCGGCTCTCATGTCCTGCGATTCCATCGCCATTCTCCCCGAGGAGATGTCTGAAGAGAGATTCAACTGGCTGAAAAAAGTAGCCGGAGAAGTCATAGCCACTCCCGGATGCGAGTCCAACGTAAAGGAAATCTTTGATAAATGCCATGAACTGAGAAACTCCGGAGAAGATCTGAAAATCTTCAACCAGTTCGACGAGCTGGGCAACCCTCTGTGGCACTACAACGTGACCGGTGCGGCTGTCGATGAGCTGCTTCAGAAATATGTGACCGGCAGCAAGAGATTCGCCGGATACATCAGCTCTTCAGGTTCGGGCGGAACAATGGCGGCGGGATATTACCTGAAGCGGAAATACCCCAAATCCAAAATCGCTGCTGCGGAAGCTCTCCAGTGCCCCACACTGCTCAATAACGGTTTCGGCGGCCACAGAATCGAAGGAATCGGCGACAAGCACGTTCCCTGGGTTCACGACTGCAAGGATACGGACTTCGTAATCGCCGTTGACGATGAGAAAGCCATGAGACTTATCCGTCTCTTCAATGAGCCTGTGGGAAGAAAATCTCTTAAAGATCAGGGTGTTAATCCCGAACTTGTTGAAGCTCTTGATTTCCTGGGAATCTCCGGCGTAGCCAATGTTCTGGCAGCAATCAAGTTCGCCAAATACAACGAACTGACTAACGATGACTATGTTGTGACAATTGCGACAGACTCCATGGAACTCTACGGTTCCAGAATCAAGGAGCTGGAAAAAGAGAGAGGCGTTTACTCCGAAGGCGATGCCCAGAGAGATATCGAACTCCTCCACGGCATGACTTACGATAACACGAAAGAGCTTTCCTACTACGACAGAAAGACCATCCACAATCTGAAATATTACACCTGGATAGAACAGCAGGGATCTGAACTCACAGAGCTCAACGCTCAGTGGTACGATCATGATAACTACTGGTATAAGACTTTTGAACAGGTAGATAGGATCGATGAACTGATCAATGACTTCAACGATAAAACCGGTTTACTGAAATAGAATTTATATTCCTCTTCTTTTCCGCCCCGGTTTGCGCCGGGGCTTTCTTTTTGTCGGGGAAACCATTTGCAGAAAAGTGCTGACTGAAGTAAGGTATTAGTACTTGAAAAACAACTCATACCTGAGGAGATCAATTTGAAACGAGTCGTAATAACAGGGATGGGGACCGTCAATCCTCTGGCCCATAATGTCAATGAAACCTGGGACAAAGTATTAAAAGGGGAGAGCGGTATTGCCCGAATCAAACGTTTTGACCCATCGCGATGCACCTCTCAGGTCGCCGGGGAAGTAAAAGACTTCAGCAGGGAGAACCTGTACATAAATCCCAAGAAAGGGAACCGTCTCGATGATTTTGTCGCCTATGCGGCCCATGCATTAAAAGAAGCCAAAACCCAGTCCGGTTTTTCCGTCGAAGAGAATCCCTGGAGAGTGGGAATTACCCTGGGAAGCGGCCTCGGCGGTATCGACGCGGCTGTAACAAATGTCACGGGCCTTAACGAAAAAGGCATCAGCGGAATCAGTCCTATGTATATACCCCAGACTATCGGAAACATCGCCGCGGGATTTCTCAGTATGGAGTACGGATTCAAAGGCCCCAATATGAGCATGCAGACCGCTTGCGCCACTGCCAATCACTCGATAGCTACGGCGCTGATGATCATACAGTCGGGACAGGCCGATGTTATGGTGGCCGGAGGAACGGAGAGCGGGGTCAATGAGCTGATCGTGGGAGCTTTCGGACGAATGCGGGCTCTTTCCACGAGTTACAACGATACGCCGGAAAAAGCATCCAGACCTTATGATAAAGGACGCGACGGATTCGTAATCGCCGAAGGCGCTGCGGTTCTGATTCTCGAAGAGTATGAACACGCGAAGGCGAGAGGCGCTGAGATTCTCTGCGAACTCTTCTCCGTGGGGATGTCGGGAGACGCCTATGACCTCGTTATGCCCGATCCCGAAGGAAACGGAGCCTATCAGGCTATGAAATCCGCCTGCGAGATGGCGAAGATCGATCCATCGGAGCTGAATTATATCAATGCCCATGGAACATCGACTCCTCTCGGTGATATCGGTGAGTCCAAGGGAATCTACAAACTGGTCGGCGATGATCAGAGCCGTCTTTCCGTAGGATCGACCAAATCAATGCACGGTCATCTTCTCGGAGCGACAGCCGGGCTGGAAGCCATATTTGCTGTAAAATCGGTGATGGATAATAAAATCCCCGCCAACATCAATATCGAGAATCTTGATCCCGATGTGGCTGTATCCTGCATCAACAGGGAAGTTGTTGAAAGAGAGGTCAATTACGCTCTGTCCAATTCCTTCGGTTTCGGCGGACATAACTCCAGTCTTATTGTTGGAAAAGTGAGATGAGAAAATAAGTTTCCTCAACTGCTGAAGAGTTTGCGTAGAAGGGCAATTAAACTAATCGCAATGATAACAAGGGGCCAGAATCCGATTCTGAGCCCTTTGTTTTCCATAAAGGCGTAGAGGGCTGCAAGGGCCACCATTGATATGACCTGAAGAATTATCAAAGGAAGGATCAGCTTGATTTCCGCCTCTTTGTCTACACATCCTTTACTATCCATGTATAGACCGTCTATTTCCCAGGCTGTCAGAATCAAGAGGAAAAGCAGGATCTGTCCGTAGGTATTTCCTCCGAATAGATAGCCAAGAAGAACTCCTCCGGTAAAAATCGGAAGAATCGCGAAATGGATGGCTGATTTCAACCGGGGAGAAAAAAGCCAGGCTGATGCCAGGGCTCCGGCAATAACAGGAAGCGCCGTCGAGGGAGTCTTAAGCAGCGAAAGCGATAGCAGCAATCCGCTGATTCCAATATAGGCATATCTGGCCAATCTTATCATAATTTCCCCCTGACAGCCATGCGCAGCCTTCCCTTGTTCAGCTGGATCAGCTTTTCCATACTGTGCTTCATGTTCCAGTTGAGCACGGTAATGCCCGATCTCTCAAGGTCTTTCAATAGCATATTCCTTTGTATTGAAGCGATCTCCCGTGTTAATGGATCATATGAGTCTGTAGTCCGGGATAGGCAGTCGGGAGAGATCACTATTATCGCATATCCCCGACCTCTGAGCCGTTTGAGAAATTCCAGGTCGCTATCCAGCAGAGGGCTGATGAATATAAGCTGAGATCTTTCAGGAAAAAGGTTGGTCGGAAGATTTTTCAAAGTTTTGAAAACATGATGGTTTCCTGTTGTTACCGAAGAGAGTGCCCGACGGATTCTCTCCTGCTGCATTTTCCCGTATCCCGGCATGGTCCAATCGAGAAAACGACCGTAAATCATCAGTCCCACTCTGTTCTGAAGGCTCAGAAGAATCCCGCTCAGCGCTGCAGCGGCATCGATAGTCTCTTCGATATAAGTGTTGATACCGTACTGATAGTAAGCATCGTTTCGCGCATCCAGAATGATGCCGATATCGGAAACCCTTTCCTGTTCGAACTCCCGGGTTATCAGTTTGTCGGGATTTTTCGCAACGCCATTCCAGTGGATATGGCGAAGAGGGTCTCCCGGTCTGTATTCTCTCACGTCGTGAAAATAAACCCCGTCTCCCCCCTGGCCCGAAGGATTAAGGCCGGCAAAGACAAGCGTTTTTCTCACATTGATAGGCAAGGAACTCAAATGTCCGGTAGTAGCCATGGTAATGATTTCGCTTTCCTTTTCGATTTCATATTCGCTTTTTTCGAGTCCCATTGCATTCCATACAGTTATTCTCACAGCTGCAAAGCGGTGCCGACCTCTCCCTGAGCGGATCCGGTATTTCATAGCAGCCGATTCCCCGGCTTTCAGTTTGGTAAAAAGATTTGTATCGCCTTCAGTAAGCGCGAGACCGGCAGGCAGTTGTTCTACAATGCGGATCCTGGCCGCCTTCTTCCCCCGATTCCTCACCGTCAGAATGATATCAGTTTCCCCGTCGCGGATAAGGCGTTTTTCCTTAATATCCCTCTCGACTTCAAAAGGGCAGAATTCCGGAGTATCTTTTCTGATAAACCTCCAGAGGAGAGGGAGCATAAGGTAGAGCGGAAAAGAGGTCCGGGTCATCAGCGAGGCGATTAAGAGAATAGAGGCTGTCAGAACCAGGGAATAATAGCGGCTCAAAGTACTACCTTTTTTCCAGAACCGGTACGGGTATATTCTTTCCTATGGCTGTGAGAATGTCTTCCGCCGCGTGTTTTCTCATCCAGTAATCAGGTTCAAGCATAATGCGATGGCTCAAAGCCGGAATCAGATATTTTTTTATATCGTCGGGGAGAACATAATCTCTTCCGGCGATTGCCGCATGGGACATGGCCAGTTTCATGAGAGCCAGTGATCCGCGGGGGCTTGAGCCTACCCGTATTCTCTGATCATGTCTCGTCCCGGCTATCAGTTTGACGATATACTCTTCCAGGTCGCCATCTAGATGGACAGACTCTACAACATCTCTCATCTCTTTTAAAGCGGCGCTGTCTGTCACGGCTTCAATGGCCACCTCATCTGTTTTCCGGATTCTCCGCCGGCTGAGGATTTCTCTTTCCTCTGCGACCGTGGGATATCCGACTGACAGCCTGACCATAAAACGATCCAGCTGCGCTTCCGGGAGGGGGAACGTTCCTTCGTACTCAACGGGATTCTGGGTCGCAATGACAATAAAGGGATCGGGGAGGGGATAGGTATCTCCTTCGATGGTCACCTGTTTTTCCTGCATGGCTTCCAACAGAGCCGACTGGGTTTTGGGAGATGCCCTGTTTATTTCGTCGGCCAGGAGGATGTTGGTAAAAACCGGCCCTTTTTTCAAATCAAAGCGGCTCTCCATCCTGTTGAATATATAACCGCCGGTGATGTCACCCGGTAGCAGATCCGGTGTAAACTGCACTCTCCGGAAGGTCAGTCCCAGAGATGAAGCCAGGCTGTTGGCGATCAGCGTCTTGGCCAGTCCTGGAAAATCTTCAAAAAGGATATGTCCCCCGCTCAGGACGGCTGCCATTAATTCTTCAAGAACTTCCCTTTTCCCGATAACGCCTTTTTCTATCTCATCGATAATAGCGGCTGTGCTGCTTTTCACATCAATCATCATTCTTCCCTCATTTCTTTTATCTTCAGATATTTAACGGCTTTTTCCAGAGATAATCTCGTCGCTGTATTGCTTTTGACTTTCATTCCATCAAACTGGCTCCTTAAAAAAGGTTTCAGCTCATCGGGGATCTCTTTGCCGTCATATTGCTGCTTCAGTTTGTGTATATTGATTTCCGGTAATCCCTCGGATCTCCTGTAAATGTTTATAAGAAGCAGAGCGAGCTGCTGACCCGACCAGGAACTGCCTTTTTCCGTTTCTTTGATCAATCCGTCCAGCATATCGAGCTTTCCGCCGGGATATTTTCTTTTTTTTGTTCTTATCAACTGCAGTCCCGGCAGCCGGACAGTTGTAAAAAGGAGAGAGAAAGAAATAATGACTGTGAAAATCCACCAGAGGAGCTGAGGCAGTGTGTCGATCAGTAATCCCAGCTTATAAAGCCCCAGTATGAAGGGGATGACAATCACGGCCGTCAGGTGATCCCGTGAAAACCAGGCGAGAACCAGGGCGGCTGTGAGCAGAGTGAAACCGATGAGAGTTTTTTTCATCGGTCCTCCAGCGCTTTCACCAGAGAGCGCAAACAGTTTTCAGCGCTGCTTTCCTGTTCACGGGAGAGCGGGGCTGAACCGTAGCGGACCTGTTCGAAAAGAGCCGTGAGACATCTGGTCTCTTTTGAAGGGAGTCCTTCCATTTCCAGATGCCTGCTGAACTCCTGGGGAGTCATGGATGCCGATCGGACAATTCCCGCTTTCTCTTTTACATAGATGATCATTTCGTCATAACAGCGGAGAATGATATCGCTATAATCCGATCCTTTTTTCATGGAATCAAGAGCATTCTCCGTCACAGTCAACAGGGTTCTGTCTTTATTCTCTTTCAGGAAATGCCGGACTTTTCTCTGAATAAAAAAAGCGGCGATAATAAAGAACGATATAATAAGGAAAGAGATAAACCATGATAATTCCCTGGATATTTCCGGAGCAATGATTTCATTTTTTTCAACCGGGCTATTGAGTTCCTCTCCCATGATATCCTCGCCCATATCGGTCACAATCATTTCTCCGTGTTTATCTTCGGATTCCTCTATGGCTGAAGAATAAAAAATGGGCAGAATCAAAATGATGAGAGACAGACCTATAAGTGCCCGGACTATAAAAAATCTTCTGACTTTTTTTGAAACCATCAGCATAAGCGCCAGGAAGATAAGCGCGGCAATTGACAGGGGGACGGCATAGAGTGAAAATATCTTTCTGATCCCGATATTGGCATCCCGGACCAATCCGGCCTGGCTCTGAAAAATCTCATAAAATCTGGCTATGAGATCAGAAACACCTTCCGACTGAGAAAAGGGATGGGAGGATATAGGGTGTCCGTTATGAAACTCCGGTTCCCCGATAGATGAGATAAGCAGGATGATTAAAAAAACAGACGCTCCGAAAAGCATTCCGGAGCGCGTGGAACGGCGCATAGCCAAATTGTACAGGGAAAATTCCCGAAAGACAACAGCGCCTTTGATTCTGGAAAGATTATCCGGCCATGCCGAATCGTTTAAAGTAGTCGAACCACTTCTGTTCCGGGTTCTGAATTTTCAGGAGTTCATCGAGAGATTCTTTCTCATCGACCTTTTTTTCAATAACTCTGTACATATGGAGGAGACTGGACGATTTGATATTGCCGCCGCAGTGGATGAAGATTTTCTCTCCCTCAAGACCATCGAGAATGGCGGAGAACATTTTGTAATGACGATCCCTGAGGTTCGAGCAATCCACGGGAAAATGAACATAATCCATACCCAGTCCTTCGACAAGACCACCTTCTCCGGGGAGGAAGTTGGGAGTTGACACGGGAGAAATATTGACAACAGCAGTAAATCCTTTCTCTTTCAGAAGCTTTATGCCTTCAACACTCGGCTGTGCTCCGGTTGCAAAATTTTCATCGTGATTGTAAAAACGGGGTAATTCCTTGTTATTCATATAATAAACCTCTAATCAATAAATTCTTATCTAAATTACATCTCTATATATAATAAAGTTCATATATAATGTAAAGTATATTTATTAAAATATTTGAAAATTATTGTCTTTAATTGAGACAGAGTTTTATCAGGATCTGCATGAGTTCCGGAAAAAATCTGTATCATAAGGTTTTCAGGCATTTCCGGTCTATAATAAGCCTATGAGCGATGAACATAAAAAAATGATCTCTGAGATAAGTTCGGTTTTGAAAAAGCTCGATCTGGAAAGTCTGGCCTTTATTCGGGAACAGGCCGGCGTTCTTCTCTATAATATGGAAGTCAGAGAAAGAAATAAAGAAAACCGCGAACTGTCGCAGCAGAATGAATCCCTTATTCATAATTCTCCTGAAAAGGATCAGGCAATCTATTTCGAGCAGCTGAAAAACGGCAAATTTTTTAATCTCTGCATCGGTAAGGAGCACATCTTCATGGATTACAAAGAGATTAAAGCTTTACTGAAAATTGCCTCGGCTGCAGAGAATCCCTCTCAAGGAGCCCTCCGTCTCTACAACTGGTTTAAACGGGAGAGAAAAGATGTTCTGATCGATGCCCATATTGGCAGCGCTTCCCATCGGGCTCTCCTGTCTATATACAGAGAACTCCTTGATACCTTTGATTAGAATCAGATAACAGCCAGCTCTTCGACCGTCTTTCCAAGAGTTTTTAAAAACTCATCAACCTCTTCGAATGTCGTATCCCTTCCGATTGAGACCCGGACTGAAGAAAATGAAATTCTGCGGTCAAAACCCATAACTGTCAAAGCAGCTGTTTTACTTTTTTTATTTGTCGAGCAGGCGGAGCCGGTTGAAATGGCAAAACCTTTTTCATTGAGGACTCTGGCCAGAACCTCACCGGGAACGGGAGGAAAAGAGAGGGATAGAATATAATCACAGTAATTTTCTCTCCGGGAAACTCTTTCCGGGGGAAGAATTTCACCATTCGGGATCTCAGAAACTCCTTCGAGAAGCAAATCCATCAGTTTTTTCATGGATTTATGATCCTCCTGCAGGGAAAGTTCCAGAGCTCTTGTCATGGAAGCAATTGATGCCAGGTTTTCCGTTCCCGGTCTCATTCCCCGCTCCTGTCCACCTCCCAAAAATAAAAACTCTCTATCTTTTTTCAGGAAGAGGATTCCGATTCCTCTCGGTCCGCCGAATTTATGCGCGCTGAATGACGCGCTGTCTACATTATATTTCTGAAGATCGACCGGGATTTTTCCCAGAGCCTGAACCATATCGGAATGGAAGTGGATCGGTCTTCCGTATTTTATTTCGGCCTCTCTCACAACAGCAATAAGTTCCTCTAGTGGCTGAATGACTCCGGTTTCATTATTGAGAAGCATAACAATAACCATGCGGGTTTTTTCATTAATTGCCTTAGCCAGTTTTTCAGGATGGATCAAACCGGCTTTGTCGGGGTTAAGCTGTTTCACTTTAGCGCCCATTTTAGCCATATTCTGAACCGGAAGTCCGGCAGCGGGGTGTTCCAGGCCGCAGACGATGATCTCTCCTTTGTCTCTTGTTTTTAGAAGAGAGTAGATAATCATATTATTGGATTCCGAACCGCCGGATGTGAAAATAATCTGATCGGCTTTACAGTTCAGCATTTCCGCGCATTTTTTCCGCGATTCATTGAGAAGAGCTTTTGCTTCCAGACCCGGTGCGTGGGCGGAAGAGGGGTTGCCGTATATGTTCTTCATTGTATTGGCCATGACGTCAATGGCTTCCTGGTACGGGGGCGTTGTGGCTGCCCAGTCTAGATATATCATAGGTTTATAATAATACCTTGAATAAAACTTGTATATATCGCAATTATGATATATGATTTCCAATTATGGAAAAATGCTGTTCAGTTGAAGAATTAGAAGATTTCGCACACAAGTTAAAAGTCTGTGGTCATCCTCTCCGTCTCCAGATCCTTTTGCTAATCGAAAGAGAAGACGCTTGTGTTTCCGACCTTTGGAAATGTCTGGAATTGCCCCAGCCTGTTATCTCTCAGCATCTGGCTGTCCTTAAAGACAGAAATATCGTAGAATCGGAAACCGACGGCAACAGAAGAATCTATAAAATTATCGACCCTTTCGTTCAGAAGATCATTCAGGGGTTTGAAGTGGATGAGATGGATAATTAAGCTGATTATATTCAATTAAATTTGTATGACACCCCAACTATAGGGGTATAAAAAAGCATCAGGATTCAATCCCGATGCTTTTTTTTTCATCTATTTTATTTCTGTTTATAGTGAAGGACGATGAAAAGAATCGCAACCACTAGCCAGCTGGATAAAACCAGGAAAAAGTTATGTGAGCCGGTCGATTCGAAAATTATTATGACAATTCCCAGAATGAGACTGAGTCCGTAGACTATGGCAAGGATTGTCCTGTTTTTCATTCCCATATCAAGAAGCTTGTGATGGATATGATGGCGGTCGGGACTGAATATGTTTCTCTTCTCCCGGCTTCTTCTCCAAATGGCAGCTACCACATCAAATATCGGAATAATCAGCATTGTAATAGGAAGAACCAGAGAACTCGGACTGTCCGGGGAGGTCGCGATCGGTAACAAGGCGAGAAGAAAACCTATCAGCAGACTACCGGAATCTCCCATGAAAATTCTGGCCGGGGGAAAATTAAAGAACAAATATCCGAATAAGGCTCCCACGAGAGAGTAAGATATGATAGCGGAGATAAACTGGCCGTTAATCAGAAAAACAAAACCGAAAATCATAGATGCGATGATCCCGATTCCCGAAGATAAACCGTCAAGACCGTCTATCATATTCAGTGCATTTGACAATCCTACGAGCCAGAGAATAGTCAAGGGTACGGAGAAAAATCCCAATTGTATTGTATAATTAATAAAGGGGATTTCAATTTGTGTAATAAGAGCTCCGGCAAGGACTGCGACGATTGATGCCAGAACCTGTCCCACCAATTTGTAACGGGCCCTCACCTGGGCAAAGTCATCGAGAATACCAGTTGTAAATATTATGGCAATTGATAAGATCAAAAGCGGTATATTGATTTTTCCCATTACGAAGATAAAAGAATCTTTTGTCAGCATTCTGACCAGAAAGGGAGAGACGAAAGCGGAAATCATAAAGGATGTGAATATGCCAATGCCGCCAAGCCTGGAAGTATCTTCGGTATGTATTTTCCTGTGATCTATTTCATCAAAGAGGCCGTGTCTTCTTGAAAGAAAAATCAGGATTGGAGTCAAATATAGATTGATCAGAAAGGCAAAAGATGTGGCGATTCCAATCAGAAGAATTATTGAGTTATTCAATGAGAAGTCCTCTTTTTAATTAAAAACGATTGAGTAACTATACAACACATAAAATGATTTATCCAGTTCTGACGTAAAAGTAATCAGTAGGAAAGAGAAGTATCTATATCGATTTCCCATTTATCACCGCTGTCCCAGTTGTATTGCCCCAGATCGATCCCCACAGTACCCCTTAAAGTGAGGGCATTGAGTTTATCGATATACAGAACAACATCAAGACCGGTTCCGTAGACAAAACTGTCCTTTTCTGCAAAATTCATTTCATAATCCCTGATCATATCGTTTCTGACATATCCCAGATTGAAATAGGGAATTATAAGTAATTCTCCTATGCCGTCCCAGTCAATGGCTGATATGCTCAGGTCGAGACTGAAGAAGAGGGCTTTGTCTCCAAAGAGCTGTTCGTCCCGCACTCCCCTGATCTTCGATCCCAGATCCTCCATTCTTCTGTTGAAAGAAATCATGGCACCGGCCAGAGCGGAAAGATCAAAATGTTTGTTTATTCTCCAGAAATACTTAACTTCCCCCTCAATCGACGAAGAGAAATGGAGAGGGGCTTCCCGTAAAAAGTCCGTCGATAGAGTCAAGGTGTTTTTCAGTTCCGCCGCAAAGCCGTTTCTGAAATTTCCGATCCAGTCAACCGAGTCGTATCCCAGCGAATGGTTCCAGTTGAAATACATGATATCCAGATCGGGATTCTCCCCGGGAGTTGCTTCATAAGGCACGAGCTCTCCGGTCGCCTGATCTGCTTTAAACCCGGTTACGGCGTAATTGAATCCGATCTCTGGAGCCATCCTGTAATAGAAATCGTCGGAAATGGATATCTCCGTTCCCGCGCTGACGCTGTCATTGTGGTAGGAGTCCTTTTTTATTATGGTATTTTCCAGAATGACTTCCGAAGGAAGAACCAGATCTCCTCTGGGGCTGTCTGTTATGAACTTGTGGCTGTATTTGAGATCAATATCCATATTTCCTATGGGTATACCTTCTATTAGCGGCGTGATATGCCAACCCGGAATCGTAATCCGGCCGCTTTCCTCATCTTTTATAATGTCGATATTGCCTGACAGGTCTCCGTCAATAAGAGTTCCGAACATATTGTAGTAATAGAGATGCAGCCCCAGACGTCCGCCGGTATTGGAATTGTATTTGGGATAGGGGATGGGATAGAAGGTTATCGAATCTTTTATATGTAGACTGACTTTGTATTCCCATGATTCACTCTGGGCATCTTTTTTCTCAATGCTGTAGTCCACCTCTTCAAAAACCCTCATATTCACAAGATCCTGAACAGCTGAATCCATATACTCTGCTAAGCTTTCCAGAGAATCAAATCTCATTCCTTCGAACAGATCGATTTTTCGCAAAAGAGCGCTTCTCTTAGTTGAGCCATCGATTTCAGTACTTATTTCGGAAACGACGACAGGCTGAGTCATGCTGTTTCCAGAAAGAATTATGGGAAAGCTGATTAAGGCGGACAGGATCAAAAGCACTCTGAATATTGTCATTTTCATATACATATCAGGATAATTTAACACACAGAACTCCGATAAACAAGCTTGTGCAAAGAAAGCCTGTTGTCTATACTTTCCCCTATGAACGATATTCGTACTTTCCATTTCGGACCTTATACAACCAGAACATTTTTCTGTTCACCCGAGGAAGTGCTCGAAGATGCGCTGCTTGTTTTTGATGACAATACGGCCCACCTCTTTCCCAACCGCAGCCAGCGTCAGTCAGTCATTCTCCCACCGGGGGAGAAGGCTAAAAACTGGGCATCAGTTGAACAGATTCTCGAAAAGGCTGTCGAAGCCGAATACGGGCGCGACGGATGTTTCGCCGGAATCGGCGGCGGTGTGATCTGTGATATGACAGCTTTTGCCGCATCGGTATACATGCGCGGCTGTTCGGTTATTCTTGTTCCCACGACTCTTCTGGCTATGGTCGATGCATCTCTGGGAGGGAAGACGGGAATCGATTTTGCAGGATACAAGAATATGGTCGGGTCGTTTTATCCGGCTTCGGAAGTACGATATTGTCCCGAATTATTGAAAACACTCCCCGAACGGGAGTATTTGAGCGGACTGGGGGAAGTCATAAAAACCGCCATGCTAGGCGACCGTGAACTTTTTGATATTCTTAAAGAGAATAGAGAGTCGGTGCTGGCCAGAGACCCACAGATTCTGACAGATATAATAAAGCGCTGCATCATGGTTAAGGGCCGGGTCGTAGAAGAGGATCTCCGCGAAACCGGGGTCCGCGCCACCCTCAATCTCGGCCATACTTTCGCCCACGCTCTGGAATCCGTTTCGGGCTTCAGTTCCTGGTCTCATGGCGAAGCTGTTGCCTGGGGACTGCTCATGGCTATGGAAACCGGCGTGGAATTGGGCATTACCGACAATTATTATGCAATTGAAGTGCGAAAAATGCTTGAGGAATATAATTTCAGACTTTATGCTGAATTTAACCCCGATGAACTTATCACTGCCATGAGTCAGGATAAGAAGAAGAAAGGGGGAATTGTGAATTTCATTCTTCAGGAAAGAATTGAAAAGACTTTGATCAGAGCTGTAGATAGAAATATTATACTGAAGGTTCTGAATAGAAATCTGGAATCAGCAGGTGACAAGTGAAACTGAATGGCAACGTTTTTAACAAGTTTATACAGAATATAGATTCGAAGCAGATGATTTTCAGGGAAGGTGATTCGGGAAATCAGATGTTTCTCATTGTTGAGGGAGAGGTGGAAATCCGGAAAAAGACAACCGAGAAATCCACAACGACACTGGCCACTTTGAAAAAGGGAGACTTTTTCGGAGAAATGGCCATGGTGGAACGGAAGCCCCGGTCAGCTTCGGCTATTGCCGTGACGGACTGCAAGCTTCTGGCCCTGGATCAGAACGCCTTTATGACACTGATCGAACAGAATTCAGATTTTGCCGTCAGGATGATCAAAGTACTGGCGACAAGATTGAGACGAACAAATCTTCTTGTTGAACAGGTTATGGGTTCCGATATCGAAAAGCAGGTTTTTCTCGGGATTGGAGACTATTTCAGCCATACGGGATCCATGACTGACCTTTCCGCTAATAACGGCGTTATGATCACTGTCGATGATTTTGCCAAGTGGGCGTCAAGGCATCTGGGGATTCCCGAGAGCTCCATTCCCAATGCCATAGCCGGACTGATAAAGAGGAAAGTCGTTCACAGGGTCCCCGGTTCCGACGATGATACTCATGTATTCATCGAGAAGCGTATCATTCTCAGGATGCAGTAAGTTTTCCCGCAAAGGCCTCCAGTCTTGCTTTAATCTCTTCGTTAAAACTCCTATCGGACAGTCGGGCTTCCATCATGGCTTGATCATTTTCTTTATCTTCAGCCGGTAAAATCAATTCGATGGGGAATGCTTCCATAAGTCCGGCTTTTTTACCTATCATCTCTTTCAGTTTTCTGAATACGTGACTGTAGCCAAACTTATCCTCTTTTGTTGAGTCTTTGCTGCCGCAGCATGTTATGAAATGCAGTCTGTTAATCTGGCTTATGTATTTTTTCAGAAAATCATTGAGCGGGGAGACGATCTGCCCCATCCAGATAGGTCCGCAGAGAATCACCGAATCATATGAACTGAAGTCTTTATCGATTTTTCTGATACCCGAGCTTAACTTTGTCAGCGATGAAAGAACCAGAAAGGGGAAGGCGGAAAATCTCGGGTGAATTTCAATGGCTTCGCTATTTAAAGCCAGGGCTGTTTTTTCGGCGAGATATCTGTTATTTCCCGTATGTGAGTAATAGACTACAACGCTTTTCATAATTTTCCTCCGATTTAATCATACAGGTATCTTATAACATCTGTGAAAAGAAAATTCCGTAAAATGACATAAATGTCAAAAAGACCGGCACTGCTTTTCTTCCTGCTGCCTTATTCTCTCTTTAGCAGATGGCACGCAATTTGCATTTTCTTTTCCTTAAGGGGAAAGATTTCATGAAAAGATATCCCGTTCTGATACTTCTTATTGCTGCAATGCTGACAGGCTGCTCCGGCAAAAATGATAGTGAAACGATTACTGTTTTTGCCGCAGCCAGCACATCGGATATTATGGAAGGCATTTCCGTTCAGTTCAGAAAAGACGGCGGAAGCGAGGTCCGCATCAGCAGCGCATCGAGCGGAATGCTGGCCCGTCAGATAGAGCAGGGCGCCGAACCGGATATTTATATTTCCGCTTCTGAGAGCTGGATGGATTTTGTCAGAGATCTCGGGGTAACGGAGGAAATCCTGCTGCTGATGGGAAACCGTCTGGTTCTTATTGCACCTGAAGATTCATCTCTTGACCCCTTCAAACTTGATGAAAACACGAATCTGCCGGAGATTTCCAAAGGATGGTTTTCCATGGGAGATCCGGACCATGTTCCGGCGGGACGATACGGAGAAGAGGCTTTGAAATATTACAGATGGTATGAGGATCTGAAGCCGAGAATTCTTCCCGCGCCTAATGTGCGGGCCGCTTTATCCGTAGTGGAACTCGATGAGGCTGATCTCGGGATTGTATATCTATCGGATGCCATGAAGAGCGAGATGGTAAAAATCCTTTCCCTTTTTCCTGAGGAATCGCATAGTCCGATCCGTTACTACTGTGTTCTGCTCAGGAACAGTGGGAAAGCAGCCAGAGTTTTTTTCCAGTATATTCAGTCAGCTGCTGAAGTCGAAGAGATGATTGAAGATTCCGGTTTTACCCGGTCAGTGAACTGAAGGAGTTCCATTGGACTTATCGCGTATTTCTACAATTGTGTTTCTCTCGGTAAAGACCGGTTTTGCGGCTATAGCGCTGAATCTGCCTGTCGCCTTGATCGCCGCCTATTATCTGGAACGTAAACTCAAGCGAGAATCTCCATTTATAGAGGGTATTATAAATCTCCCCCTGGTTATGCCGCCGGTCACGACCGGTTATCTTCTGCTGATTGTTCTGGGGAAAAAGGGAATCATCGGTTCGTTTTTTTATTCGGTTACGGGTAGATCGCTTGCATACAGCTGGACGGCGGCTCTTCTCGCTTCAATGATTGTCTCTTTTCCGCTTATTATCCGCAGTATCAGGACGGCCATGGCCATGGTGGACCGCCGGCTGGAATTGGCCGCCATGACTCTGGGAGCCGGCGGTTTTTCCTTGTTTATGCGCATAACCCTGCCTCTGATCCTCCCGGGGGTGATCAATGGTCTGTTGTTGGGGTTTGCCCGCAGTCTGGGAGAATTCGGAGCGACAATCACCTTCGCCGGCAATATAGAAGGAGAAACCCGGACGATCCCGCTGGCGGTTTATTCATTTCTGCAGATTCCCGGAAAGGAAAAAGAGGCGTCATTGCTGGTTCTCATTTCCATAGCCATCTCTTTCGGATCCCTGTTTCTGTCATCACATCTCTCCGGGAGGATTAATCATGAGTCTTGAATTTGATCTCACACTGGCAAGGAGGGAATTTGATCTTCATCTATCGGGTGAATTCGGCAAGGGGATAACCGGTATTTTCGGCCCTTCCGGCTCGGGTAAGACATCGTTTTTCAATCTTTTAGCTGGAATTGAGAAACCGGAATCCGGCTTTATACGGCTTAATGACCGAGTCCTGGCCGATGTGGGTAGAAAGGTCAGCGTTCCCATTCACAAAAGGCGAGTCGGCTATGTCTTTCAGGACAGGCTTCTGTTTCCCCATCTGACAGTTCGGGACAACCTTCTGTTCGGCATTCCCTATACCGCGAAAACGGGATTGTCTTTTGATGAAATTGTCGATTTTCTCGATCTGAAGCCGCTGCTGAAATCAAAGCCTGCCAGAATTTCAGGGGGAGAACAGCAGCGGGTCGCTATAGGACGGGCCCTTTTGTGCACTCCCGATCTGCTTTTACTCGATGAACCCTTTAATGCTATTGATTACAGCCTAAGAAGTTCAATCCTCGCGACGATCAGGGAACTGGGAGAAAAAACCGATATTCCGGTTCTGGTTATCAGTCATGACAGAGAGGATCTTGTTACTCTGAGCGACAGATTGTACCGCCTTTCCGGGCGGGGACTGAACGGCTGTAGAAAATTCAACCTGCAGAATGCCGTTAAAATCGGCTGATTATTTATCTCTGTTGTAGATGACGGGCATCTGTCCTTTCCATTCTTCCCACAGGTCTTCTCGGGTAAGAAGTTCCGCTATAAAATGAGCCACATTGATTCGGCTCGTTCTACCGGGATTGAAGACAGGACTTCTCACTGGTGACGCACTGAGATCATAGTCTCCGGGATCCGGTTCATCGATCAGAGTGTCGGGCCGAACGGCAACCCATTCAATTGATTTATTGTCATTTCCTATCTCTTTCCTGAAATACTCTGCGGCTTCTTCATTGTCTGATTGGGGCGGCACCAGAAGCCTCATGAGAGAAATTACCAGTGATTCTCCGAAAGTTCGTTCTTCATTGAGATTTCTATTCAGGTTCGCTGTTGTGTTCATCAGAACAAATTTGAAAGGAAGCCCCGAATCTCTGCTGCTGGCAGACCGGCAGACTTTTACCGCCGCATCTCTGACCAGTTTCCGCGGCGGACCGAAAATTCCCCTGATAGTAAGATTGTGCCCGAGACACGAAGCTGCTCCGTCACAATCTTTGAGATACCCTGCCATTTCCGAATCTTCCATGTCGAGAATCGGAGATTCGATCGTTATCAGTTTAGGGTGATTTCTTATTTCGTCTTCCAGTCTTTCTGCTGACCGTACGACCGCCAAAACGGTGTGTTCTCTCTCCAGCAGCTGCCTGATAAGAAGACGTCCCGTTGCTCCTGTACCTCCGGTCACAAGTATTGTCATAGCTGTAGTTCTCCCTTCCTCTTTTCCCTTAAGTATAAATTAACAAAGATGAAAAACCGGACAAAATCTCATGACATCTTTGTAAACAAAGGTTTTACATTTGTGTCAAATCGGATCTGAGTACCCGATTCTCTTCGACATTTTTGTCAAAACATCTGTTTTCTCCACTTAATTTCACCTTTTTCGAAACTGGCACATCCCTTGCATTACCAGTGTCATAAACCTTTTTAAGCGAGGAAGAAAAAGATGAGAAAGATAGCCATTTACGGAAAAGGCGGGATCGGGAAATCCACAACCACGCAGAATACTGTTGCCGGTCTGGCGGAGATGAAAAAGAAAATCATGGTCATCGGGTGTGACCCCAAAGCGGACTCCACGAGACTTCTTCTGGGCGGTCTGGCTCAGAAAACAGTTCTCGATACCCTGAGGGAAGAAGGGGAAGACATCGAGATGGATGATGTTATCAAAGATGGATACGGCGAAACCCGATGTGTCGAATCGGGCGGTCCCGAGCCGGGAGTCGGATGTGCGGGCAGGGGCATCATTACATCCATCAATATGCTCGAACAGCTGGGCGCTTATGAACAGGATCTGGATTACACGTTCTACGATGTTCTCGGGGATGTTGTATGTGGTGGATTCGCCATGCCGATCCGTGAGGGGAAAGCGGAAGAGATTTACATCGTCGTTTCCGGAGAGATGATGGCCATGTACGCGGCCAATAACATCTGCAAAGGTATTGTGAAATATGCCGATGCCGGCGGGGTCCGTCTGGGCGGTCTTATCTGCAACAGCCGTAAGGTTGATAACGAGAGAGAGATGATTGAAGAGCTGGCCAGAAAGCTGGGTACGCAGATGATCCATTTCGTCCCCAGAGACAATATGGTTCAGAAAGCCGAGATTCACAGAAAAACAGTAATCGATTTTGAACCGGTTCACGGTCAGGCTGACGAGTACAGAACGCTGGCCAAAAAAATAGATGAAAACAAGATGTTCGTCGTTCCCACTCCTCTGGAGATCGAGGATCTGGAACAGCTGCTGATAGATTTCGGAATTGCCAACTAAGGAGGAGAGCGAAAATGTTAATGATCAGATCAATAGTCAGACCGGAAAAGAGCCAGGAAGTAATGGACGCTCTTATGGATGCCGGATATCCGGCCGTCACCAAAGTGAATGTTGCCGGAAGAGGACAGCAGCACGGATTGAAAGTCGGAGAGGTCATCTACGATGAGCTTCCCAAAGATCTTCTGATTTCCGTCATCAAGGACAAAGACAAAGAGCTGGTAATCAATACTATTCTGGGAATCGCCAAAACCGGCAAGGCGGGAAACTACGGAGACGGAAAAGTATTCGTATCTCCGGTTATGGAATCCTACACGATCAGTTCCGGTTTTAAAGAAGACTAGGGGGACGATGTGAAAGAGGTAATGGCGGTAATCCGGATTAATAAGGTCAACGAGACGAAAAGAGCCCTGGCCGGCGCCGGGTTTCCTTCTCTGACGGCGACGGGGCGTGTCCTCGGCCGCGGGAAGGGGACGGTTGACTTCAGAATCATGCAGGGAGCGGCTGAAGGCTATGAAGAAGCCATCGCAAAACTCAGCGATGCTCCGCAGCTTGTTCCCAAGCGTCTTCTGACCATGATTGTCCACGACGACAAAGTGGATCTGGCGGTCAAGACGCTTATCAAGGTTAACCAGACCGGAAACAGTGGTGACGGGAAGATTTTTGTTCTCCCCGTCAATGACTCTTACAGAGTTCGTACCGGCGAACGGGGCGGTGTGACGCTCGACTGAAGGAAGTGAAAATGAGTTTTGAAAAACTTGACGATACGATGATGAAGACCTATCCCACCAAGGTCTACCGGAAACGGAAGAAAGCAGCCATGGTGAACGACCCCGGAGAGGTGAAGGAGATTCAGGCCAACGTCCGGACCATTCCCGGAATCATAACCCAGAGGGGCTGTACCTATGCGGGGTGCAAGGGGGTCGTTCTGGGACCGACCAGGGATATCGTGAATATCACCCACGGCCCGATCGGCTGCGGATTTTATTCCTGGCTGACCAGACGGAACCAGACCAGACCGGAGAATGAGACATCCGAGAACTTTATGACCTACTGCTTTTCCACGGACATGCAGGATTCCAATATCGTTTTCGGGGGAGAAAAACTCCTGAAGGATGCGATCCAGGAGGCTTATGACCTCTTCCATCCCAAAGCGATCGCGATTTTCTCCACTTGTCCTGTCGGACTGATCGGGGACGATGTCCACGCAGTGGCGAGAGAGATGAAAGCGCAGTTCGGCGACTGCAATGTCTTCGGATTCTCCTGTGAGGGATACAAAGGGGTCAGCCAGTCGGCGGGACACCATATAGCCAACAACCAGATTTTCAAGCATGTCATAGGTAACGATGACAGCCGCAGCGACAGCAAATTCCGGGTGAATCTGCTCGGCGAATACAATATCGGGGGAGACGCTTTCGTTCTCGAAGAGCTCTTCGAAAAATGCGGGATCGAGCTGGTGGCGACATTCAGCGGGAACTCCTCTATCGATCATTTCGCCAATGCCCATACGGCCGATCTGAACCTGATTATGTGCCACCGTTCCATCAACTATGTAGCGGAGATGATGGAAGTTAAATTCGGCGTTCCCTGGACTAAGGTGAACTTTATCGGAGCCGAGCAGTCGGCCAAGTCCCTGAGGAAAGTCGGAGCCTATTTCGAAGATCCCCAGCTGATATCCAGAATAGAAGAGGTTATCGCAGAGGAGATGCTCAAGACAGATGAGGCGGCAGCTAAATACCGCCCCGGCACGGAAGGCAAAACAGCCATGCTCTTTGTCGGCGGTTCGAGAGCCCATCATTACCAGGATCTCTTTGCGGAGCTGGGGATGAAAACTCTCGCTGCGGGATACGAGTTCGCCCACAGAGACGATTACGAAGGAAGACGGGTTCTTCCCTCAATCAAAGTCGATGCGGACTCGAGAAACATCGAGGAGCTTCATATCGAGAAAGATCCCGAGAGATATTCACAGGCGCTGCAGGACAGAAAAGCGGCTCTTATGGAAAAAGGGATGGAGTTCAGCGATTACGAGGGAATGATGGCCCAGATGGAAAAAGGCGCTCTGGTTATCGACGATATCAGCCATTACGAAATGGAAAAACTGGTGGAAGTCTATAAGCCCGATGTCTTCTGCGCGGGTATCAAAGAGAAATACGCCGTTCAGAAAATGGGTATTCCCTTGAAACAGCTGCACAGCTACGACTACGGCGGTCCTTATGCGGGATTTGACGGAGCTGTCAATTTCTATAAAGAGATCGAGAGAATGGTAAATACGAATGTCTGGGGTCTGATTAAAGCTCCCTGGAGCACTCAGAGCGCCATGAGCGCGAAATATGCGAGAGGTAAACATGCTGTTGCGTCACACACCTAAAGAAGTAAAAGACAGGAAGGCCCTGACCATAAACCCGGCCAAGACCTGCCAGCCCATAGGAGCCATGTACGCGGCTCTGGGGATTCACGGATGTCTTCCCCACAGTCACGGTTCGCAGGGGTGCTGTTCCTATCACCGTTCCACATTGACAAGGCATTACAAGGAACCGGTTATGGCGGGAACATCCTCTTTTACGGAAGGGGCATCGGTATTCGGCGGACAGAGCAATCTGCTTCAGTCGTTCAATAACCTTTTTTCAATCTATGATCCCGATATCGTCGCCGTGCACACGACCTGTCTGTCCGAGACAATCGGTGATGATGTGAGCCAGATAACGCAGAAAGCCATCGACGAGGGGAAAATCCCCGCAGGCAAACATGTGATCTATGCCAGCACACCCAGCTATGTGGGGTCCCATGTGACAGGCTTTTCCAATATGTGCGCGTCCATCGCCAAATATTTTCCGGAAAAGCAGGACTATGAGCTGGACCAGGTCAACATTCTCCCCGGCTGGGTCGAGCCTTCGGACATGCGGGAGATTAAAAGACTGATGTCGGAAATGCATGTGCCTTTCGTCATGTTCCCCGATACGTCGGGCGTACTCGATGCGCCTCAGACGGGGTTCCATCAGTTCTATCCCAAAGGCGGGGCATCGGTTCCCGATCTCAAGCGCTCCGGTGCCAGCAGCTTTACCTTCGCTCTGGGGAAATTCTCCTCCGAAGCGGCCGGCGAAGAGCTGAGAAAGAAATGCGATGTGCCTTACGAGGTCATGGAAGTGCCCATAGGGATCAACGCGACAGACCGTTTCCTGATGAAAGTCAGCGAGGTCTCCGGCTGCCCCGTACCCGAATCGATAAATGATGAAAGAGGCCGCGTCGTCGATATCATCACCGATATGCAGCAGTACCTCCACGGGAAGAAGGTAGCTCTCTTCGGAGATCCGGACATTCTGATCCCCCTCACCGAGTTCCTTCTCGCCATGGATATGAAACCGGTCCACATCGTCAGCGGTACGCCCGGCAAGTATTTCATGGAGAGGATGAAAGAGATCATGGGTGACGATTTCGAAACCGGCAACGTGAAGAACGGTCCCAGAGCCGACATGTTCCTGCTCCATCAGTGGATCAAGAACGAACCGGTCGACCTGATAATAGGGAACACCTACGGCAAGTACATCGCCCGGGATGAGAATATACCCTTCGTGAGAATGGGATTCCCCATCCTCGACAGAATCGGGCACAGCTACTTCCCCGTGACCGGCTATGCCGGAGCCATGAGGATTCTGGACAAAATGCTCGGAGCTATTATGGATCAGATGGACAGAGAAGCCCCTGAAGAAAAATTTGAATTGGTTATGTAGGTGGGTGCCGGACCGAAATGTCACCTTTGGAGCTACTTCTGCGTTAGAGTCTTGCTCGAGCTGCTCACATAGCTCAGCTATGCTGCGCTGCCGGATCAGACTCTGCCTTGAATTAACCCCAAATCTGAACATTTTGGTCCGACAGTACAAATTCTTAAAAGTTAAGAAATACGGTTTTCCCGAGCTTATTTCGGCAGAGGTAAAAATATGGAAGCAGCAATACTGAAGGACAGAGAAAATCAGATCTTTATCAAAGAGCAGTCGCAGGGCGAAATCGCCTGTGAGAAGTCGAGTCTGGCCGGTTCGGTGAGCCAGCGGGCCTGCGTTTTCTGCGGTTCGAGAGTCGTGCTGTACCCTGTCGCCGATGCCCTTCACATCGTTCACGGACCGATCGGCTGCGCTTCCTTCACCTGGGATATCAGGGGGAGCCTCAGCTCGGGACCGGAGCTCCATAGACTCAGTTTTTCCACAGACCTGCGGGAAATGGATGTTATACAGGGCGGAGAGAAAAAGCTCGAAAGAGCCATTACAGAGCTGGGCGAGCTGCACAAGCCCTCGGCTGTGTTTGTCTACGCGACCTGCATCGCCGGAATCATCGGCGACGATATTGCGGCCGTTTGCAAGCGAACGGCCGAAAAGCTCGGCGTTCCCGTTCTTCCCGTTCATTCGGAAGGATTCAAGGGAACCAAAAAAGACGGATATAAAGCGGCCTGCGATGCCCTTGCGAAGATTGTCGGAACCGGCGATATCAGCGGCATTCCCAAAGTCAGCATCAATATCCTGGGAGAGTTCAACCTCGCCGGCGAGGCGTGGATGATCGAGGACTATTACAGAAGAATGGGCGTGGAAGTTGTTTCTGTTATGACCGGTGACGGCAGAATCGGAAAAATCTCCAAAGCTCACGGCGTATCGCTCAATGTGGTTCAGTGTTCGGGATCGCTGACCTACCTGGCGGAGCATATGGAGGAGAAGTACGGCATCCCCTATATCCGGGTTTCCTACTTCGGTATAGAGGATCAGTCCCGGGCTCTTTACGATGTGGCCGATTTTTTCAGTTTCAATCCCGAGTTGAGAACAAAGGCTGAAGAGATCGTCCGCGAAGAGATCTCCGTGATCATGCCCCGGATTCAGTATTACCGAGAGAAACTGGCCGGTAAAAAAGCGGCCGTTTACGTGGGGGGGGCTTTCAAGGCTTTCTCTCTTATAAAAGCATTGAGGCTTATCGATATGTCAGTCGTCATAGCCGGTTCGCAGACTGGTAACAAGAATGACTATAAACAGCTCGAGGAGCTCTGCGATCCCGGTACGGTCATTCTGGACGATTCCAATCCTCTGGAGCTGTCGCGGTTCGTACTGGAGAAAAAAGCAGACCTCTTTATCGGAGGGGTTAAGGAAAGGCCCATTGCCTACAAGCTGGGAATCGGCTTCTGCGATCACAACCACGAGAGGAAGATCGCTCTGGCCGGATATGAGGGGATGATCAATTTCTATAAAGAGGTCTATTCCTCTGTTATGAGCCCGGTGTGGAAATTCGCTCCCCGCAATAACAGGAGGAAAAGCCATGAATAAGAAAACTCCCGATTACGTTTCGACATCCAATCCCTGCAAAGTCTGCTCTCCTCTGGGCGTCAGTCTGGCCGTAAAGGGTCTGGAGAATGCCATGTCGATCATGCACGGTTCACAGGGATGCGCCACCTATATCCGGCGCTATATGATCAGTCATTTCAAAGAGCCTCTGGATATAGCCTCATCCAGTTTTGATGAAAGATCAGCGGTTTTCGGCGGGAAGAGAAATCTCCGCGCCGCCATAGAAAACGTCTCGATCAAGTATGATCCCGAACTGATCGTTGTGGCGCCTACATGCCTCTCCGAAACCATTGGAGACGACCTGAGGGCTTACTGCCGCGATTTCGATTCCACCACATCGGCGGAAGTCGTTTCCGTATCCATGCCGACTTATACAAGCGCACATCTTGTGGGGTTCTATGCGGCTGTGAGAAGCGTAATCGCTGAAAAGGAGAAAGGCGAAGAAAGACGGCAGACTGTCAACATCTTCCCCTCAATGGTCTCCCCGGCGGATCTTCGCTATCTGAAAGAAATCGCCGCTTCGTTTTTTGAGAAATCCATGGTCATGCCCGATTATTCGGAAACGCTCGACGGTGAAATCTGGGGCGAATATGTCCCCATAGCGCCCGGCGGGACGCCTCAGAAAGATATTGCGGCGGCCCATAAAGCGGATTTCTCCATCAGTTTTTCTCCTTATGTAAAAGAGGACATAAGCGCTGCATGCTGGCTGGAAGAGGAATACGGTGTGGAGCATTTTGACCTGTTTCCCCCCATCGGAATCCGCGGTACAGATGAGTTTATCGATGTTCTGTCACAGAAAAGCGGAAAGGACATTCCCCGCAATCTCGTAAGGGAAAGAGCCCGGCTGATTGATGCTCTGGCAGACAGCCACAAGTACGCTTTCGGTAAAAGAGCCGTCATTTACGGAGATGGGGATTTTGTAGCGGGTATCGCTTCCTTTCTCGATGAAATCGGAATCATACCTGTCATCTGCGCTTGCGGGACACCGTTTCCCCGTTTTGAAGAATATGTGAAAAACTGTCTTGAAGAGACTGAACCGGATTTTATCGGAGCCGATGTGGATTTCCGTGAACTTGAAGAACTCATGGAAGGGAAAGATTTCGACATCATGATCGGAAGCAGCAAAGGGTATCCCATCTCCAGAAAGAGGGATATACCCCTGGTCCGCTGCGGATTCCCCATCCACGACCGGATCGGCGGTCCCCGTTTTCTCCATGTGGGATACGGTGGAGCTCTCAATCTGCTCGACACAATTGTCAACAGTCTGCTGACAAAGAAACAGGACGATTCAACTATAGGATATTCCTACTTGTAATAGGCTATCGGAGGTAATATATGATAGACGAGACCAGACATCCATGCTTCAACAAAAATGCGGCAAAAGACTATGGGCGGATGCATCTGCCCGTGGCACCGGCCTGTAATGTGCAGTGCAATTTCTGCAACCGCGATTACGACTGTGTCAACGAATCCAGACCGGGAGTAACGAGCACCATACTCTCGCCCGGTCAGGCCGAGTGGTTCTTTACTAAGGTCTCCGCAGAGACGCCTATCTCCGTTGCCGGTATAGCCGGTCCCGGAGACCCGTTCTGCGATCCCGAACCGACTCTGAAAACATTCGAATTAATCAGAGCCGCCCATCCCGATGCGATCCTCTGCGTTTCGTCAAACGGACTGAACCTGCTCTCATCCATTCCAAGGCTGGCGGAAATCGGAGTCAGCCATGTGACCATTACAGTCAACGCCGTCGATGCCGAAATCGGAAGTAAAATCTACAGCTGGATCAGAAGAGGAAAAAGGACTTTCCGCGGTGTGGAAGGGGCGACGCTGCTTCTGGAAAATCAGCTGGCTGCCATAGCATCTCTGAAAGCCCACGGTATAACGGTCAAGATCAACTCCATCGTTATCCCCGGTGTCAATGATCATCACATTCCCAGGATCGCCGAGGAAATGAAGAAGAGGGGAGCTGACCTGTTCAACTGCATCCCCATGATACCAGTGGAAGGGGCGGTCTTCGGGAACCTGACCGAACCTGATCACGATGCCATGTGGAAGATCAAAGAGGAAGCGGGGAAATTTCTTCCCCAGATGAAGCACTGCCAAAGATGCCGCGCCGATGCTGTGGGCAAACTGACTGAAAAAGATCCGAGCCTGTGGAGAGAGCTGTTCCTCGATGCGGCGTCCAGACCGCTTCATCCCGAAGAGGACCGCCCCTATGTGGCCGTCGCTTCAAGAGAGGGATTTCTCATAAACCAGCATCTCGGTGAAGCGTCCGATCTTGCCGTATATAAGCTCGACGGAAACGGTAAGATCAGCCTTATGGAAAGGCGGAAAACCCCCGTATCCGGAGGAGGGGATGTGCGCTGGGAAAAACTGGCCGAATCCTTTTCCGACTGCCGGGCCTTACTCGTGAACGGCGTGGGAAACACCCCGAGGAAAATCCTGGAAAACAACGGGCTGAAAGTCTATCAGGTCGAGGGATTGCTCGATGTCGCAGCCTCTAAGATCTATTCGGGCCATTCTCTCAGCTCCATGAGCTGCCGGAGCAGCGGATGCGGGACGGCGTGTACGGGCGGCGGCAACGGCTGCGGTTAAAGCTTTGGATGGATTAAAAGAGAATTATCAATAATAGGAGAAAGAATATGGAAAAACCGGGAAAACACATTTTGGTATGCGCAAGTTTCAGGGCCGGAGGGGAACCTCAGGGGATCTGCCATAAAAAGGGAAGCATCGATTTCGTCCAGTACATGCAGAATGAACTGCTGGACAGGGGAATGCACGATGTCATGATTTCAACGACGGGTTGCCTCAAAGTTTGCGACAGGGGACCGGCTATGGTCGTCTATCCGGAGAACACCTGGTACGGCGGAATAACCGGAGAGGAGGATCTTGATGCTATTCTGGATGCAATGGAAGAGGGAGAGGTCTGCGAGGATCTGGTGATCTCATAATCATACATTTATGGAGATATTTCGTTTTGTGAATACAATAATGTAGGAATAAAACTTGAATCCGGCTGTTTATCTATTTGAAAAGTAATTGAAGTGGTCTTTTATCAATTGGCACTAATCTTGCTTTTTATAGGTAATGCTTATGAAAAAAGAAATTATCGATACAACATTGCGCGATGGCGAACAGGCTCCCGGCGTTTCCTTTTCTCTGCGGGAGAAAAGGGATATCGCTATGAAGCTAATGGAAGCCGGAGTCGATGAGATAGAAGCGGGAATTCCGATTATGGGGAGCGAGACGATCGAACTGATCCGCTGTCTTTCCGCTGAGAGTTCATCGACCCGCATTTCCTCCTGGGCAAGGCTCAGGGAAGAGGACATGCGGGCCGCTTACAAGGCCAAATCGGACCTTATCCACTTTACCGTTCCTCTTTCCGATTACCATCTGGGGAGGCAGATCGGCTACTGGGATGACGTCAAGGCTAAAATGTTCAGAATCCTGATGATGGCGAAGGATCTTTTTCCCTATGTATCCGTCGGTTTTCAGGACAGTTTCAGGGCTCCAAAAGACCGGCTCGATGAAGCGTGCTCACTGGCTGAAGAACTCGGCATTTACCGTATCCGCTTTTCCGATACGGTAGGGACAGCTTTGCCTTCCGATGTTGATGCGCTCATATGCCGTTACCGTTCAGCATATAGCGGGGTAATAGATTTTCACGGCCATAATGATCTGGGGCTGGCAGCTGCCAATTCTCTGACGGCTCTGGAGTCCGGAGCTGATTCAATCAACGTGACAGTGAACGGAATCGGCGAAAGAGCCGGAAACGCCTCGCTGGAACAGCTGGCTTTTATTCTTCACTTTCATAAGTCTCTCGATACATCTATCTCTCTTGATAAGATCAAAGAGATGAGCGCGATGGTCGCTGATTTTTCCGGCCGATCTGTTGCTGTAGACAGGCCCATTGTAGGAACGCTGGCCTTTACTCATGAATCGGGTATTCACTGCCACGGCCAGCTGGGCAATCCTCTTGCCTATCAGCCTTTTGATCCCCGGGAAAAGGGGCTGCCTCCCTCTTCTATAGTTGTGGGATCCCATTCGGGCAAAGCGGGAGTCATCGGCGTGCTTCGGGCCGCCGGAATCAGAGACAGCGAAAAAGTCGTCGCCGGGCTTATGGATGTCTACAGAAACCGGTCCAGAAGCAAAAAGAATTTCCTAAGTCAGCAGGAAGTTCTGGAAATTTACAAAGATAATAAGGGAAGAAAAAATGAGTACCTGCGATAAGTGCAACCATCTTTCCCTCTTTATAAAAATCTCCTCTGCCATCACTCCGGGAGAAGACCTGAAAGAACTTCTCCCGGTTTTGATGGATCTGCTGGGCGAAGATATGTCTATAAACAGAGGAATGGTGACGATTCTGAACAGAAAGACTTCGGAAATAATTGCGACCAGTTCCTACGGTATGAGCGAAGATGAAAAAGCCCGGGGGATTTATCAGCTGGGAGAGGGAATAACAGGGAAAGTCGTAGAGACAGGTGAACCGATCGTGATAGAAAACACCGATAACGATCCGCTGTTTCTCAATCGGACAGGCAGTTCCAGAAAAGGGGAAAACAACGGTTTCCTCTGTGTCCCCGTAAAAACGACTAACGAAGTTATCGGTTCGCTCAGCATTGATAAAAGCTACAGTATCAAGGAAGCGATACAAGACGATCTGAAGATTCTCACCATTATCAGCACCATGATTTCCCGGGCCGTCCGTCTCCATCAGGCGTTGCACGAGGAACAGCAGCTGGTCTGGGAGAATGAAGAGCTTCAGGCCAGATTGGCCAGAGGACTCAAAAATCCCGGCAATATCATCGGCAATTCAAGAATTATGAGAAACATGTATGATCTCATCGATAAGATCTCAGGCGCGAGTTCAACCGTCCTGATCACCGGTGAAAGCGGCAGCGGAAAGGAGCTGGTGGCCCGAGCCATTCATTTTTCGGGGAACCGCGCCGACCGGCCTTACATTCCCTTCAATTGCGCGGCGCTGCCGGAATCGCTTCTGGAAAGCGAGCTCTTCGGTCATACCAAAGGGGCGTTTACCGGGGCTTTCGCCGAAAAGGACGGCAAGTTTCAGGCAGCTGACGGGGGCACGATATTTCTCGATGAAATAGGCGAGATGTCCATGACGGCTCAATCCAAACTGCTCCGGGTTCTCCAGGAAAAAGAAGTGGAAAAAGTCGGCACCAACAGTCCGGTAAAAATAGATGTGAGAGTCGTCGCTGCGACAAACCGGGATCTGATGGAACTGGTCGATGAAGGTCTGTTCCGGCTCGATCTCTACTACCGTCTCAATGTTTTTCCCATAAACGTTCCCCCTTTGAGAATGCGTAAAACCGATATCCCCTTGCTGGTGGACACTTTTATTGAAAAATACTCATCTATCACCAATAATAAAGTGAAGAGGATATCCACGCCGGCCATTGATATGCTCATGTCCTATCACTGGCCGGGGAATGTTCGGGAACTGGAGAACTGTATCGAAAGAGCTGTTATTCTGGCGGAGGATGAAGTGATTCACAGTTATCATCTTCCTCCGTCGCTTCAGACTATCGGAAAAGTTCCATCCGGGGAGACGGGAAGGCTGCAGTCCCAGCTGGATATTCTCGAGTATGAACTGGTTATAGAAGAGCTGAAACGGACGGCCGGAAATATTAAGGAGGCGGCCGCTAATCTGGGGATCACATACCGGCAGTTCGGTCTGAGACTGGATAAGTACAAAATCAACATCGACAAATACAAGAAACAGGGAGTTTACAATGGCTGATTATAAAATTATTGATGCCGATTATTACAAAGCGGAACACATCGACGATATCATCACGGTTCTGGAAAACTATAAAACCGGAGAGATGGGCGATGGCGTCCCTTATACGGAAGTGGAAAAAGCCAGGCTCCGAACCCAATTCCTGGTTCATCCCAATGTTATGGTTTTTCTCCTGTACACGAAATCCGGGGAAATAGCCGGAGGGGCTGTTTGCTTCAAATCATTTTCCACATTCAATACGGACAACATCATTAATATCCACGACCTTTGCGTAATCGATAAGTTCCGGGGAAGGGGATACGGACGGGCTTTGACCGAGTATATCGTTCAGAAGGGTAAGGATCAGCTCTGTTCAAGACTGACTCTGGAAGTTCGCGAGGATAACGGGATCGCCCAGGATCTGTATAAGAAGTTCGGATTTGACGATATGGCGCCGAAGATGCATTTCTGGCGGAAGAAACTGCATCATGATTGATCAGTAATCCTGACTTGGTGCTGATCACTTCCGCAGACGGCTCGACCTGATTCTGATTTCAATCTGGATTCTCCCTATTGAGGTTGTCAAAACAGGAAAAACACTTCTCGCTATAGTTATTATGAATAGATCTCTGTAATCTCATCAAATCCAGATATTCATGTTATTCAGGAAATTAACATATTAGTTTACTTTTACTGTTGCGTGCGCAACGTAATTGAAGTATAGTGTCAAAATGAAACAGAAAGAATTGGGCGATTTAATAATATTCCTTGCAAAAGAGCTCAAGTGGGAAACAGAGAAGCTCTTCAAAGAGATGAACATGGGACAGGGCCAACTAATGATGCTTCTTTTTCTAATGGGGGAGCGGGAACTTCCCATTCGCCAGGATCTTATTGCAAAGAAAATCGGACTGAATAAAGCAAATGTCAGTAGAAACATCTCGAAACTGAAATCCAAAAATCTTGTATCGGCAGAACAGGATCCTGAAGACTCGAGGAAGTTGCTTATCCATATGACTGAAAAATCAGAAAAGCTCAGAGACGATTTTGCTATCGGATTCCGGAAGATGCAGGATCAATTGACATTTGATATCCCGGAAAAAGATCTTGCGACAACCTGCAAGGTGCTGGAAAAGATTCATATGAATCTTGATTTATATAGAAGAGGAGAAGAGCGGTGAAAATAGAAATACGATATTTCAGTGGAACAGGTAATACTGCGATTACGGCGGCAGCACTGGGGAAGGCTCTAAAGGAATTGGGAGAAATCTCAATATCATCCATTGAAGAGAATATTCCGGTCGGGAGCGATACTGATTTACTAATTTTGGGAGGACCGATTTATGCTGGAAATATTCCTGAAAAACTTATCCGCTGGCTCCTGAGAAATGTAGAAAGTAATAAATGTTCGGGAAAGGCTATTGTCTTTACTACTTCGGCAGGATTGAAAAATGCCTTTGGAAACAAATCAATGAGCTTAAAATTAATCAAAAAAGGTTATTCAATATATGGTACAGCCGCTTTTGAAATGCCGAGAAACTATTATTTCGGATCATACGAAAAGCCGGCTTCCGATATAATTAAAGAAGAATTGAAGAGCATTTCAGAAAAAAGCGCTGATTTTATCAGGTCCATAGATTGGGATTCCCCGATTAAACCCGACAGCAAAGGTATTCTGCAACTCGATCTTTTTGCAGAACTTTTTTCGGTTATGGCAAGATTCATGGGGAAAAGTTACAGGGTCGATGAATCTTGCATTCGCTGTGGAAAGTGTGTGAAGAACTGCCCGACCAGGAATATCCGGATGAATGAGAATGGAGTAAAATTCAATTTATCCTGTATGCATTGCACCAGATGCCTCCACGGCTGCCCCGTAAACGCCATCAGTTACAAAGGCATTAAATATGAACAGTACAAGCCCGATGAAATACTTCTGAAAATACAAGAAAACAATTGAATTTCAAGGCTGATTTCTCTAGAGCTCCACAATAAATGTTTTTGAAACAAAAAAGCCCGGGTTACGAAGGAAAACCGGGTTTCAGGTAATATAACTTACCGGAAAGGAAGTCAACCCGCTTCGCTGCACAGATCCGGTGTCTCAGCCGGGATTCCGGGAATATAGGGGTTGACCGTAAAACGGCTTCTCAGGTGAACCTTTCCCGCTGTTCGCGTTCCCTTTCGGAAAGTTACCATGTTCTCATCAAAGGAGATGCGGAGGGGTTCGATGCGATAACTGTTCTCCCCGCACAGGCTGCTTTTCCTCTCCGGTGTAAAAGTGGATCGGAATCCCCAGTCATCCATAAGGGTGACTTCATTACGGGTTGTCGTCAGAGCCTCCACTTCACCGGATTCGGTGAAAACTAATGAGTTCCGGCTCCCGTCTAGTCCGTTTATATCACTGTCGTATGCCCATATTTTTCCGATTGATGTCCGGACTTCCGCAGGGACGGCTGGTTCGCAGGAATGCAGCGAACCGTCTTTATAGAATGAGACTCCTTTGCGAATCAGAATTTCACCGGATGGTGTTTCCAGAGTGGAACGCTCGCCTGGCCAGAGAGTCAGACTCTTTAGCAACCCGGTTTTATAAAATTCGATATTGATCGGTTTTACCGCCAGGATTCCCCAGTATGTAGGGATTGTAAGCGTTTCAGCTAATTTATACTCATCGTTTTCACTCCAGTAACCGGAAACTTTTCCGTTCAGGGGGAAGAGGCGGTGAAGCGAACCGTCGGGATAAAACGTAAGAAGTTCCGCTTCGAAATTTCCAACGGAGGTTCTCACTGTCTGTGCGCGTTGAAGAGCTATGGTTTTGATCATGCCGTTTTTATGGAACTTTACAGGAGAGAGTTTTTTTCTGCCGTGATCCTCCACCATGTAGGCAGGCGTGTAATGTCCTGCCGATGTTTCGATCTGACATTCTTCAAGGGGCTGAAATGTTTCGGGAGACCCGTCATTTCTGTAAGTATAAAGTCCTTTTGCGGTTTTCAGTGTTTTCATGCCCTTTAAATTGCAAAAAGGATACCAAATCAAAAGAAATGTAACATTTATATTTTTTAATATTTATATGGAAAGAAAATAGATGAATTTGTTGTTCAAGTCCCAGGCATTCCAACATGTGATAAAGATACATAAATGTATTAAATTGCAAAAGGGTGAACATTTATGTTATTTTATTCATGAAAAATCCGGTGTGAAAATCAACCCCAGACCGAATGTAAATACCGAACTGTTCAGAATCCATGAACCGTTATCCTCCACAGCGTATCTGGCATATCGGTAGGACGCTCTCCCCTCGATCTTGAACCATTCATTCACATGTCCGATCAGCGATAGGTAGGGCCCGTGGGAATACAACGGTGCTTCTCCCCAATTGAGAGCGAAATAGAGGGAGTAGTTCAGTGATATGGTTAAAAGCGGAGTTCTGTCAGGCATGACCACAAAGGTAATTCCCGGTCGGACCAAGAGATTGTGGAGATTTTCAGAGACATTATAGATATACCGTATTTTTATCGGCGCTAACCAGTTTCTTCCCGGCAGAAAATCGAGAAGAAACCGCGGAGTGGCATCAAAAGTAATGAGATGTTCCGTTCTCCCCGCTGTATCTTCCCACCAGTGACTGTCCGGAGGACCGGCAGTGAAACTCCAGTCTTCCAGGTGTCTCGCCCCGGTTTGGAACGTATAAAAAGCCCCCATTTTCAGCCATGGCGCAACCTTTATGTAGGAGCCGGCTGTCATGGAGGCATAGCGGAACCGCCCTTCCGGTAAATGATACATCCCCTGCAGTTCAATATAGGGGTTGAACCGGTTGATTTTTCCCATTAAGGCCAATCGGGCTGGAAATTCCCATTGATTCTCTTCATAAGTCCAACTGAAGAGAGCCGGAGCAGAGAGAAGTATCAGTATCAGTAACAGCCTGGATCTTTTTTTATCAATCATAATCAAAATCCCTTAAGTCCGCATAAGCTCCGCTCAGGTCAGTTTCGTCCTTCAACTCCCCCTTATCCGGGTCGATGTTCCAGTTCAGATCTGCCGTCCAGCTGTAGGAGCGGGGTGTTGTCAGTCGGTTCCCGGCTGGTATGGTTATCCCTTCGCCTTCGCGGACTATGAGAGATTCTCCGGTTGCGGGCAGAGCCACCTCGACAGCCCCTTCATTGACGCAGAGCCAGATATCCGGCGTTTCCTCGATGGTTTCTCCGAAAGCGACAAAGAATTCCGTACCCCGGACTCCCGCTACCGTATCGCCGGTCCGCACATTGTATTCCTTTCCCAGAAGTTTTTTGATTCTTGAGAACAGTCCGCCTTGTCTGAGGCTGACATTAATGGACTGCCCGGCCGTTTCCAGTACCAATGTCGTATCTGATTTCAGTTTCAAGGTACAGCGCGATTCGATTTCCAGAACGGCCAGTGAATCAGGACCGGTCAGAATCCGATCTCTCTCGAAAAGCGGAGTCCCGAAATCGCCGGATATTTCTTTGTTATCTCTTATTATAGTCACCATGCCTTCGAGATAGGATATATGGGATTCAGTCCATATCTGGAATGTAAAAAGAATTAAAATGGTGGGAAAAACAAGGCTATGTAGCCCTATTCTGCAAGTTTTCATATGACAACCTTTGGTTATGTAAAGCAAACAGTAATAGTTATTATTACTAAATATAACCGCAGCTGTTTCATAAAACAATGATTGGCCGGCTTTTTTAACAAGCCGGCTAATCATTATCTAGAGTGACCTGTTCCTCTCTATCATCTCCAATCTCTGCTTAACCGATTCATGAGACGTCAGCGGATCGGCCGGCGTATTTTTGCAGTAATCGACAAGCTGTCCTACTGTCGACAGGGCGACATGCATTCGCGTGTCCGAAGAGGCGTAGTAGATGAACAGCCTTCCGTCATCATCGGCTATCAAACCGTTGGTGAATACGACGTTGGACACATCTCCCACTCTTTCGCTTCCTCTGGGAGCGATGAGATAGCCGCCGGGAGTGTAAAGCAGTTTTTCCGGATCATCGAGCTCGGTCATAAAGGCGTAAATGACATAGCGCAGGCCGTCGGCCGTGTTGCGGACGCCATGGGCAATATGGAGCCAGCCTTCATCGGTTTTGACCGGTGGGGCGCCGGCTCCGTTCTTTACTTCCTTAATGGTATGGTAGATCTTCTCATCGAGAACGGTTTCCCTTTCGATAACCGCATCGGTCATATCGTCGCAGTAGCCGACGGATATTCCACCCCCCGATCCCGTGTCGATAAATCCGTCCTGAGGCCTTGTGTAGAGAAGATATTTCCCTTTTACAAATTCGGGGTGGAGAACCACATTTCTCTGCTGTGACGAAGGCGTCTTCAGGTCCGGGAGCCGTTCCCAGTTTTCCAGATCTTTTGTCCGGATCATGGCGGCGCTGGCGACCGCGCTGGCCGTATCGCCGGGAGCCGCATCGGGATCCTTCCGTTCGGCGCAGTAAATGCCGTATATCCAACCGTCTTCGTGCTGCGTCAGTCTCATATCGTAGGAGTTTGTCTCTTTGCGGGGGTTCTCCGGCATCAGGAGGGGCTTTCCGGTGAAGCTAAAGTGGATTCCGTCATCACTTTCCGCCAGGCCGAAGAAGGATTTTCTGTCCATTCCCTCGATCCGGCACATCAGGTAGTATTTTCCCTTGATTCTGATGGCACCGGAGTTCATAACTGCATTGATGCCCATTCTCTCCATGAAATAGGGGTTGGTTGTTTCATTTAAATCGTATCGCCAGTCCAGCGGCGTGTGCTCCGCTGTCAGAATGGGATATTTATATCTTGTATATATTCCATTCCCGGGAAGGACCGGTTCGTTTTTCAGGGTCAGAAGCTCCGCATGGGCTTTCTCTACCTTAGCTTTTCTCTCTTTAAACATTTATTTTCTCCTGTTTCTCTATTCTGTGAAGCAGTTCCATACAGGCCCGGCCATTGTGATAAGGCGTTTTCCACATTCCGCCTTTTTCCCGGTTCATGACTGATCCGTCATCATTGATTCCCCAGAACCATTCTCCGTTTTTTCTGTCGGTTTGAACATTCACAATATAATCCCAGAGCTTTTCCAGTTTATGAAGATAATCCTCTATGCCGGTCATCTCCCAGCTGTTCAGAAGACTGACGGCGTATTCCGCCTGGACCCACCATATCCTGGTTCTGTCGAGGTGCCCGTCGTGTTTTTCATTGTAGAGGCTTCCGTCGGGAGCTGTGGCTTTTGCGCTCGATACATCGAGAAGTCTTAACACAGTTTCCCTGTACTCTACCTGCAAATTTTCATCTCCGAGGATCTGAAGAGCTTCCCACAGGAGCCAGCTCGTCTCCACATCGTGCCCATAGGATTCCACATCGCCCGCGGGGGTCCAGTCTTTCGAGAAGTAAAGTTTCTGATGACCGGTTGAACGATCGTAGATCTTATCGGTAATGATTCTGATCAGAGAGACCAGCGCTTCCCTGACATCTTCTCTCCGGCTCTGCAGATAATAGCGGGTGTAGGCCTCGAGCATATGGAGGTTTGTGTTCATGGATTTCTCGCAGGCCATATCATCGGCGCCCAGATTGTTCACGCCTCCATAGGACCAGTCGCGGTTACAGGCTTCGTAATAGCCGCCCTTGTCTCTGTCCCGTCCGTATTGTTCCAGATAGGCGAAGATCCGGGAGCATAGTTTTTCTGTTTCCACTGAGGGGTTTACCATTTGATAGGTGCTCAGTCCGTAAAGAGCGAATGCCTGCCCGTAGAGGACTTTCTTGTCGTCGACTGGCTTTCCTTCACGGTCAACCAGCCAGTAGAATCCTCCGTAATCAGGATCTGTCAACGTGGAGATGAGAATATTATATAACTCCGAAGCGAATTCCAGGTATTCCGGTCGTTCTGTCATTCTGTATGCTTCCGAGTAGGTCCAGAGAAAACGCGAGGTCATAACCAGTCCTGTGGGCGATTCAGCATCGGGGATATTGTCATTTGATATTTCTCCGTATACTCCGCCGTTCATGTGGCGCATATGTTTCATCCAGTAGTTGAGTATATTTTTGTGAAGTTCAGCTTCGACATCCTTCTTGAATATTTGCCAGTTCATTCGACCCTCCGAAGATGATTATACAGCAAAAGGATGTTAGTTGGAATAAAAACCAACCTGCAAATTCTCGCATATTGCCATATTCTCAAATAAAATCACATGGCTAAACTCCGGGTCCGTGATTACACTTTCTGTTATGAAGGCCATAAAAAACAAAAAGAGGCCGGGACAATCGGAAAAACCAATCATAACATTCCGGCATTTCGCTGAACGGAGGTTTTATGAGTCAAGACGGAAGAAACAGGGCGGATATAAAAGCGGGACTCTCCGTATCCATTGTTCTCAAAAAAGATCAGCAAACCGGTGATCTGACTGAAGGCGTGGTCCGGGATATTCTGACAAACAGCTCTTTTCACCCCCACGGCATCAAAGTCAGACTGACCGATGGTCAGGTGGGGCGCGTGAAAGAGATTCATCAGTAAGCAATTTAGGAATCTAATTAAATTTTCCTTTGACAGGATTGTCGTTTCCCATTATTAATTTAGTAAATTACTAATTTAGTAGAGGAGTAAATATGAAAATACCAGCTGACCTGAAACACAAACCGGTCATCGTTTCAGAGGATTACGATAAAATAGACGGTAGAAAATCGGGCGACACCGATGCCATGGGGCTCTCCCTGGGCCTGGCCCAGTGGAACGACAGGGGCAATGTGGACATATCGGCGAAAATCTGGCGCCATACGGGAGAGAAGTGGTCCCGCCAGTCGGAAGAGCTGCCTTTCCACAGAGTCCTCGATCTGGCCATTATGATAGGGCGGGCCAAGCTCTTTTTCCAGGAACGCTACCATATGAACGAGAAGGACTATCCCGGATATCCCCATCTGGACCGCATAGGTCTGCAGGGGGGAGCTATGAATTTTTCCATCTGCACCGATAATGACAAGCTGGAAGATGACATCAAGCTGTTTGATGATTGCCTTCACAAGGACGATGAAATCCTGAGCGAGCGGATGCAGGTCCTCGGCGGAATCCTGAAAGAACTGGGAATGGTCCGGTGACCGAATCCTACGGTGAATACTCACTCGAACCGCTGCCGAAAAAGGTGCGGTCCGGGAGGTATTCCGTCAATGTAATAATCTCCCGGATTGTCGGCGGAGAGCGGCATACTGTCCGTTTCTCTGCTGAGGACGGCATCCACTATATTCTGGAGATCGAAGCGGCAAAAGAAGCTATTAATCTCGGTAGAAATCTAATTGACCGGGGACTTGTCGGTTTCTGATCGGTAAACTATCATTTACTATCAGTAGATGTGAAGTCTCTACCCGTTTTACCGACAGATCAGATCAGATTTCCGGAGGCGCCATGATAAAAAGCGGCAAAATATCAGATAGATATATATGGTTCAACGAACCCGAATTCGAAATTCTCGATAAGCGGTTGAAAATACGGACTTCTCCCCATACGGACTTCTGGCAGCGCACCCATTACGGTTTCAGAAGGGACAACGGCCACTGTCTTCTCACCCCGGCCAGCGGTGATTTTACGTTATCGGTCCGGACTGAATTTTCAGGGAACAGGCAGTACGACCAATGCGGCCTGATCATCCGTCTCGACGAGGAGAACTGGATCAAAGCATCCACGGAATTTGAAACAGAGAAGCATTCGAGGCTCGGATCTGTTGTGACAAATCATGGTTATTCCGACTGGGCTACGGTCGACGTCTTCGGCGGCATCAGCCTGATGTGGTACCGCATAAAGAAAGAGAGTCAGGATTTTTTCATCGATTACTCGAAAGACGGTATGGAGTGGCATCAGCTCAGGATCGCCCATCTCCATGAACCTTTTTCGGAGATCTCTGTCGGAGTGTATGCCTGCAGCCCCATGGAAAGTTCCTTTGACGCCTTTTTTGACAATTACATTCTGGAGTGAATGATGAAAATCTACCAAACACCCGAGGGAGTGGAGCAGTACTGCAAAATGGCCGAAGGCTATGATTTTTCCCGCAAAGTCTATCAGCATATTCCTCTCGGGGAGCTAAAAGAGGTTTTCAAAGGTCAGCGCCGGATCCTTACCGATAAAGGCGTGATCATCCACAGCTTCTGGATCGGCGGAAAGATTGTTGATATGGAAAAATACACAGAGTTTGAAGATGGCGATTCCCTTTTCATAATAGGAGTGAAGAAATAATGCCGACCATGTACGAAATCTATGACAAGCACTCCTATGAATACGATGAGCTGTTGCGTTTTGAAGACCATGATAAGAATCTTCCGGCGAAGCTGAACCAGTTGTTCGATTTCCGGGGAAAAAAGGTCCTGGAGTTCGGAACAGGTACAGGAAGGCTCACAGCTATGTACGGGCCTTCAGCAAAGAAAATCCTCTGCTACGACCGGTCAGGCCATATGCTCGATAAAGCGAAGGTCAATCTGAGTGAACTCAGTGAAAAAATAACTTTCGGTTTTTGTGACAATAATGATATCGGCTTGCTCGAGGAGACGGGAGATTTCCTTATCGAAGGGTGGAGCTTCGGCCATACCGTATCCGATTTTGTCGATGGTTATGTCGATAAGGCCGATGAACTGATTAATTCGAGTCTGAACCTGGTAAATCCCGGTGGAACGGTCATCCTGATCGAAACGCTCGGGACAAATGCCGAAGAACCCGGTCCTCCCACTGAGATTCTGAAAGAGTATTACCGTCTTCTAGAAGAAAAATACGGTTTTACGAGGGTTGTGATTCCCACTGATTACAAATTCAATTCCGTAGAGGAAGCGGCGCGCATCTGCGGGTTCTTTTTCGGTGCAGAAGCTGAAGAGGCCATTCGGGAAAAGAGGTCGCCTATGGTCAAAGAGTTTACCGGACTCTGGTACAAGAGTGTATGAATCTTATCAAAGTCATTTCCCGATTTGATGATATCTCCGATCCCGATGCTCTTATCTTTCTGATGAGCCAGCAGATGGCAACCTACGGTGCTGATCCTGATAAGGAAAGACTTCGGAAGGGACTGATCAACGCTCTGAAAGAAAGCAGCAGAGCCGTTCTATTTCTCAAATCTGATACCGGAGGGAAACCGGAAGCCTTTGCCTTCGCCAATATCTGTTCCGGACTGGAATCGGGAGGAGATTATCTCTGGATAAATGAACTGTATGTGGATGAGTTATTACGCAATAGGGGTGTGGCTACGGAAATCCTGAATTTTATTGACTCCTGGTGCCGGGAGAACGATCTTGTCTATATAGCCTGTTCCTCGGGATTGAAAAATGATGCGGCGTTAAGCCTCTATAGAAAGAACGGTTTTGTCACAAGCGAAACCATCTGGGTAGACAAGGAGTTATAGAATATGCAGATATCGGCATCCAATGTTCAGGAATATATGGATCAGATCCCCGAAGAGAGAAAGGACGCCTTCCGGAAAATCCGTCAGGTCATTCTCGATAATCTGCCGGAGGGGTTCGCCGAAGAAATGAGTTACGGCATGCCCGGATTTGTGGTTCCCCATTCCATTTATCCCGCTGGGTATCACTGCAAGCCCGAAGAGCCGCTTCCCTTTATCAGCCTGGCTTCCCAGAAGAATTTTATCGCCCTCTATCATATGGGAATCTACTCGGATGAAAATCTGCTGAACTGGTTCCGGGAGGAATACGCCAAAACCTGCCGGACAAAACTCGATATGGGGAAAAGCTGTATCCGCCTTAAAAAAATGGACGATATCCCCTTCGGGCTTATTGGCGAGCTGGCTACGAAAATAACAGTCAGTCAGTGGATTGAAATTTACGAGTCATCTGTGAAAAAATAGCCCCTATGGATAAAGACAGGATCATAGCCCTGACAGAGAAATTTGTACGGGAGGAGATGGATGGCGCCGAGGGCGGGCACGACTGGTGGCATACCGACCGGGTCAGAAAGCTGGCTGTACATATCAATAATACTGAAAAAGCCGATGCCTTTATTGTCGAACTGGGGGCTTTGCTTCACGATATCGCCGATTCGAAATTCCACAATGGAGACGAGTCCCTTGGGCCGGCAGTTGCCAGTCGATTTCTGGAATCGAAGCAGATCGATGGAAATACCATAGAACACATTGAAAATATCATAACTCACATATCGTTCAAAGGGGGAGGGGAACAGCTCTTCCGGTCTCCCGAGCTGGATATCATTCAGGATGCCGATCGCCTTGACGCTTTGGGAGCGGTGGGCATAGCCAGAACATTCAATTACGGCGGCTTTAAAAACAGGGAAATTTACAATCCCGCCATTCCGCCGAACCTCACTATGAGCCGCGAGGAATACAAGAACAGCACAGCGCCTACTATCAATCATTTTTATGAGAAGCTTCTTCTACTGAAAGACAGGATGAATACGGAGACGGGCCGGAAAATGGCAGAGCACCGTCACAGTTTCCTCGAAACCTTCCTCGAAGAGTTCTACCGTGAATGGGACGGTGAACTGTGACCTGCCGGAAGGGCTGCGGAGCCTGCTGTATAGCTATTTCCATTTCATCACCGATTCCGGGAATGCCCGACGGTAAAAAAGCCGGAGAAAGGTGTATACATCTCGATGAAAAGTACGGTTGCCGGATTCACGGTAGAGCAGATTACCCGCAGGTCTGCCGCGAATTAAGGCCGGACCACGAAATGTGCGGAGAGACCAGAGAGGAAGCTCTAGCCTATCTAGAGGAGCTGGAAAGGCTTACAGCACCCGGCTGAATCCCTTTCCTTCGCTTTTAACCTGATACAGGGCTTTGTCCGCAGTAATGATCAGTTCCTCGGCGCTCATTCCCTTATGGAACTGGGCGCCTCCGTAACTGCCTTTTACGGGGATCATGCCGGGCAGTTCTATTTTCAGGCTCGTCAGTTTATTCAGATACCGGCGGCACTTTTCTTTTTCCGTATCGGGGAAAATCAGGCAGAATTCATCACCGCCGAAACGGCCCATGGTATCTTTTGTCCTTATCCTCTCCATGACCGTCTCGACAAAAAGTATAAGGGCCCTGTCTCCGGTCATATGTCCGTAGCTGTTATTGATATTGCGAAAATCGTCGAGATCGCACATAGCCAGACAGAAGGGCTTGTCATCATAGGCGGCCATTTCGATTTTCCCTTTGAGAATTTTCATAAAATGGCTTTTGTTTACCGCTCCTGTCAGAGTGTCATGGGTCGCTGTGTATTCCAGTTCCTGGAGAATCTTCCAATGTTCCAGAGCGTTGAACAATGTCCGCGACAGCAGCGCTCCCTGACTGAGGTATTCTTTGCTCAAATAATCACTGGCTCCCGCCTCCAGGCTCTGGAGCAGCAGACTGTCATCGTCATGACCGGTCAGTATGACGAAAGGAATCTGGCGGAACTCGTTTTTGAGAATTCTTAAAGTCGAGTCTTTTGTGCTGTCCGGCAGTTCCAGATCTGCCAGGAAAATATCGAAGAGTCCCGTATCCTTCAGTTTCAGAGCTTCTTCCATATACTCGATAAAAGTCATTTGGAATTTCCAGATTTTTGACTTTTCAAGCTGTGCCCTGACCACTTCCTGAATATATCTGTCATCTTCCAGAATCAGAACCCGAATTACGTCCATGCATTTATTATAGTACAAGTTGCCATGCAACATTCCATGAATTACCATTTAAAAAGTATGGAACAACCTTCCTTCGTTCAGGGAGATTTGTCTTCTCTTCTCATGGCGGTTCGGACAGCTCTCTTTCTTATCGATATAGAAAGCGGAACCATTGTTTTTGCCAACGAAAAGGCAGGCGAGCTGGTGGGCATCCCTTTCAGTGAGCTTTCGGGCCGAAATTGCAAAGGAACGATCTGTGCCGAATCCGGTATCAAATGCGCCGATTGCGCTCATGATCATATTGTTGATGAAGAACTGGCCTATATCAGCCATTCCGACGGTTCATTTATTCCTGTAGTCAAATCCCTCCGCACAGTCCGGCTCCGCAGCAGGGTTTTCCTGCTTGAAACCTATTATGATATTTCAAATATAAAAAAGACTTTTTCTGAAACGGAACGGCAGATGAAGGAAGCTCTGGAGCTGTCGGAAAAAGCCAACCGCCTTATGGAGGGACGGGAAGCGAGAATCCGCGATATAAAAAAAGAAATCAATGATTTAACCACCCGTCTGGGATGGGGGGAGGTCTACAGAGATTTCAGAGAAGAGGATTTCAACAATAATACGGATCTTTCCGATCCCGCGGAACTGAGAAAGAACGCCCTGAGCCTGGCGGAAGACGCGGTAATAGAAAGGCAGAAAGCTGTTGAGGCTCATAGGGAACTTCTCATCATCAAGCATGCGGTCAACAGTTCGAACGACGCCATGACGATAACCAGATCCAATGGCGATGTGTATTTCAGGAATACGACGTTTGATGAGCTTTTCTGTTTTTCCCCTGCTGAAATTATGGCTGCCGGACTGGATAATCTCTTTCCCGACAGAGGATTATACGAGCAGTTGAACGCTTATGTCAGAGAGGGGAAAAGCTGGAGCGATACGGTTGAAGTCCGCAAGTCTGACGGCATGCCGCTTACGGTCCTTCTCCGACTCTCACCCATATACGATGAAGAGGATCAGCTTCTGGGCAGTATCTGGCATTTTATCGATATATCCAGGCAGGTTGAGTATCAGAAGCAGATTGTTGAGGACCTTAAGGAGAAGCAGGAACTGCTGCGCAAAGCGGTTATTCTGCAGAACAGTTATATTCAGAAAAAACTGCCTTTCGATGATTCATTCAATATAGAAGGCCTGTTTTTTCCCTGTGAGAATCTTGGCGGTGATTTCTTCCGGGTCCTGAAAGGGCTTTGTGACAATAAACTCATTTTTATATTGGGAGACTGTACGGATCACGGCATTCGGGCTTCCATGGATGCGTCGCTTCTGCTCAGCCTGACAGAGCCCCATATCCACAATCTTTATAATGGCAACAGGACCGATCTCTTTATGACTGAAGTGAGCCGCCATTTTGCCCTGACGGCCGATGAAGATCAGTTTCCCACCATGTTTGTCATGGTGATCGATTGCGAAGAAGGAATGGTTTACTATTCCAGCGCCAATGCGACCAATCCTCTCATCTGCAGAAAAGGTGCGGTCGAGCGCCTTCCTCATGCTGCGGGACTGCACATAGGATATGAGGAAAAACCGGAGTACGAGAGGAAAAGTTTTAAACTCGAACAGGATGCCCGGCTGATTCTCTTTTCCGATGCTCTGATGGAAATTCTCGATGATGGGCTCATTCACTACGATACGGGACCGATCCGTCATCTTCTGGAACACAGCGAGAAAAATCTCGGAGTCCATTTAAACTATATAGTTGAACATCTGCTCGATGACAGTGAAGGCTTTAATACGAGCGATGATATGACTCTTCTCCTTCTGGAGTACAAGCCTCCAGTCAGGCTTTCCTATAAATTTTCAAGTCTGGAACAGTGGAAAGACATACACGATCAGATCCGTGATCTGCTGGAAAAATATGATTACAGGTATGACGAGGTTACGCCCATGGCAATCGCCCTCGACGAAATGGTCATTAATGCCGTGGTCCATGGAAACAAAAATGATGTGTTAAAAAACGTAGTGGTTGAAGGATCTGTGAGCTGTCAAACCATTGAATTCTCCATTACCGATCAGGGACAGGGATTTGACTGCGGGAAGCTGTCCGACCCCACGGAAGTTCTGGAGGAGCTTATGGAAGAGGATAATCCGCAGGAATACACTCACGGTCGGGGCATTTGGATTTCCCGTGTCTATGTGGATAGCCTCGCATACTCCGATAAAGGCAACAGCGTCACTCTTGTTCTGGGGAAGAAAGAGAGGCGTGTCCGAATTTCCAATGAATAAAATTTGATTAATTGAAAATCTTCACTCAAACTTATTATAGTTACACAAAGTTTGTAACAATTGTGGAGATATTCTCTTGCTTGTGAACACGAATATTCTCTTTGAGTTCAATCATTTCCTTTCATTATTTTTATTATTTGGTAAAAACTATATCCGGAGGGCTCTATATGGCTAAATCGGGACTGTCTTTTAAAAGTGTCGGCGGTAAACTCATGCTCGCTTTTGCGCTGCTCGCCTTGACCATTTCTGTTTCGCTGGCTTTTATTTCCTATTTCAGCGGTTCAAAATCCATCAGGGTCGAAGCTACGGAAAAGCTGGCTGCCGTTTCCGAATTGAAAACTCAGAAAGTTGAAGAATTTCTGGAGATGCGTTTCAGCGAAGCCCATGTCATGACCGGGCTCGATAATCTGAAATTCAATATCGACCGGACCATAGAGGATGCCCGGTTATCCGGCATTGATCCGAATCTGACTGTTGAGCAGAAAAGAGATATTCTGGAGCAGATATCAGAAAACTACAGGTTTGTTAAACAATATCTGCTGAAAAATAACAAAGAGCTGGGCGTCTTTGCTGAAATAAAACTTGTCGCGGCATGGGATATAAAGAATAGAAATGGCGAGGTCATTTTTACTGAGGGAGATCAGCTCATCAGCTCGGGTAATTATTCGGGAAATACCAGTAACAGGAGTATGTTTACCGGGGCCCTGGACCTGATGGAGCTGAACAAACAGGGGGTGACTGCGGAAGAAACGGGGTGTCCTTTTCTCTATTCCTCATCCTTTGAACACTGCAGCGAACTCAATCATTCCTCTATTCACATGTCTCATGGGATCGGAAGATACGGCCTGACTACGGAACAATTGAAGATGAACTCTCCCGTGGAAGAGCGTTTTTCTTCCATTCTCATTTTCGACATCGATACGGTCAGAATCGAAGATCTTCTCAACGATGCAACAGGTATGGGCGAATCAGGCCTTTCTTATATGGTTCAGAACGAGGGAGACGAATATCTGGTTCTGACTTCAGACCGGCTGGGCCGTTTGACTGCCCTTGAGTCGAATGTCAACGGATCGGAAGGTATCTCGCCTCATATGAACCGTAATGAGCTGAGACGGGGCACAGGAATATGCCTGACCAATGAATACCTCAATGAACAGGGGACAAAGGTTCTGGCCCATAATCATATGCTGAAAGTCGGCGAATATGATGTCGCCCTGATAACGGAGATGGATTCCGACGAAGTTTTCCAGGGGACTTCGACTCTGCTCAGGATAATATCAATAGTGTCCATAGTTATTCTTATTCTCTCCACTATCATCTCCATCCTGTTCAGCCGCACAATCTCCACGCCTGTAAAATATGTTTCGCAGGTTATGTCCGTTCTGTCCACGGGAGATCTGACTCAGGAAGTGGATAAGAAGGTTCAGCAGAGAAGCGATGAAATAGGGGATATGACACGGAGAGTCAATGATCTTGTCGAAAAGCTCCAGGACATAGTCAGCGTCGTACTGTCCGGTTCGCAACAGATCGCCACGGCCAGCGAGCAGCTCGCGGAGGGAAATCAGGACCTCTCCAACAGAACGGAACAGCAGGCCTCGGCTCTGGAGGAAACATCCTCTGCTATCGAGGAGATGATATCCTCTATCCGGTCCAATGCGGACAATACCGTATCGGCGGAAAAACTGGCGCAGGAAGCTCTCAGGAAAACTGAGGAAGGAAAAACCGCTGTCAATTCCATGATGGATTCCATGGATGAGATAAATGCGTCGAGCCTGTCCATTGCAGATACTATCGATATAATTACAAATATCGCCTTTCAGACAAACCTTCTGGCTTTGAATGCCTCCATTGAGGCTGCCCGTGCGGGAGAGGACGGTAAGGGATTTGCCGTCGTGGCAGTCGAAGTGCGGAAACTGGCTCAGCGTTCCGATAAAGCCTCCAGCGAAATCGCAGAAATCATAAAAACAAGCAGCCGGAAAGTGGAGGAAGGTGTGGAAATCGCCAGAAAAGCCGGTGAAATGCTTAAGGAAATCGATCAGTCGGTCAGGAAAGTGACCGCCCTTGTCGGTGAAATTTCCGCAGCATCGCAGGAGCAGCTATCCAGTGTTGACGAAATTGATAAGACCATAACAAACCTCGATGAAAACACTCAGAAAAACGCTGCTCTCGTGGAAGAAGCGGCTTCTTCCACGGAAGAATTGTCTTCCCAGGCCCAGGAGCTGAACAGCAATATCAATTTCTTCACCATTAAGAAAAACAGGACGTGATGCCAATCTGATCTGTGCGGTATTTTGACATTTTAAAAGTGAGCTTCCATAATTTAAAATGTTGGTTTTTTAAACAGAAAAGAAGGAGTTTTTCAGATGAAACTGAGAACGAAGATAGTTCTGGGATTCGGGATTGTAATTGCCCTGCTCGTTACAATCGGTGTCATCTCATTGCTGCAGATCAGCACGGCCTCCGGCGGGTTTGAAGAATACCGGGGACTGGCTCGCGATACCAACCTGGCCGGTCAGCTCCAGGCCAATATGCTTATGGTCCGTATGAATGTCAAGGATTTCGAGATTACCGGAAGCGAAGAGGACAAAAAACAGTATGATGAATATCTCGAGCTGATGAACGGTTTTCTGGAACAGTCTCAGACGGAGATCCAGAAACCGGAACGGGCCGCCCTTATCGATAATGTTGATAACACGGTTCTGGAATATGAACAGGCTTTTCAAAAAATAGTTGATTACCAGGCACAGAGGCAGGATCTTGTCTCCAAAAACCTCGATATTATCGGGCCGGTCATGGAGCAGGATCTGACGGAAATCCTGGTAACAGCAGAAAGAGACGGCGATATGATGGCTTCCTACAACGCTGCTATGGCCCTGAGACATCTGCTTCTCGGACGTCTCTATGTGGTTAAATTCCTCGATAATAATCTGCAGGCCCATGTGGACCGCTTCCATCAGGAGTTCGACCTTATGGATGATAGCCTTGACATACTGAATAATGAATTACAGAATGCCGACCGGCGAATGCATTTGTCAAGAGTCATGGAAGACAAAATTACCTATGAAGAAAAATTTGTAGAGCTTACCAAAGTTGTCTTCAGCCGGAATGATCTGCAGCATAACACCCTCGATGTCCATGGACCCGAAATCGCCCAATGGGTTGAAGATGTCAAGCTGTCCATCAAGGCTGACCAAGACGCTCTGGGACCTCAGCTACAGGCTTCAAACGATAGAGCCAATATTATGATATGGATCATTCTGGCTGTCGCTACAGCGGCCGGCGTCGTCATAGCTCTCATGACTATTTCCAGCGTTCTGAAACAGCTCGGGGGAGACCCGGCGGAAATTCAGACCATAGCCGAGAAGATCGCCCGCGGAGACCTCCGCAATGACGGTTCCGTTAATAAAGAAGGAGCGATCGGTGTCTACGCTTCCATGGTGCAGATGATGGGGAAACTGACGGAGATCGTCGATCTCTCCCTCTCCGGTGCGGAGCAGATCGCCTCGGCCAGCGGTCAGCTCGCTTCGGGCAACCAGGATCTGTCTACCAGGACGGAACAGCAGGCGACCGCCCTTGAGGAGACATCTTCGGCAATTGAGGAGATGAACTCCTCTATCCGATCCAATGCGGACAATACGGGCTCGGCCGATCAGCTCTCCCGCGATGCTCTTGAGAAATCGGGAGACGGCGCCCTGGCTGTGCAGACTATGGTCACGGCCATGGATGAAATAAGCGTGTTCAGTACCCGTATCGCCGATATCATAGAAGTTATAAACAATATCGCCTTCCAGACGAATCTTCTGGCCCTCAACGCTTCCATTGAAGCGGCCCGGGCCGGCGAACAGGGGAAAGGTTTCGCCGTTGTGGCCGTGGAGGTCAGAAAACTGGCCAAACGATCTGATAAGGCTGCCTCGGAAATCGCCGACATTATCAAGACCAGTAACAGGAAAGTGGAAGAAGGGGTGGATATTGCCAATAGAGCGGGCGAAATGCTCAATGAGATCACCGCTTCGGTCAAGAAAGTGACAGCGTTAGTCGGAGAAATATCAGCCGCATCACAGGAACAGCTTTCCAGTGTGGACCAGATTGATAAAACTCTGGCCAGCCTCGATGAAAACACCCAGAAGAACGCGGCGCTGGTTGAAGAAGCCGCTTCTTCGACCGAGGAACTGTCTTCCCAGGCGCAGGAGCTGTTCTCCACCATGCAGTTCTTTAAACTGGATAGAAAGAGCACTGTGGATATTAAAAAACTGAGGAAGGGAAGAGACTCGTCTGAGGTAAAGGTTAAATCCATAGAAGCTCCCGGATCGACAGGCGTGACCCTCGTTGATGACAGATCATCGGATGGAGGTAAATCCGGAGAAGGTTCAGATGCTTATGAAACATTCTCATCGCTGGCCGATGAATCGGACTTCGCGGAATTTTAAGGAGATAAAACCATGAAAGAAGATAGAAGAGATGACAACAGGGAAACAATCATGACTCTGGAAGATGAAGAAGAGGATCTGCTTGTTTCCCAGCTTAACATGGATATCTCCAACCAGTTCGTCGTCTTTTCCGTTGAGGATGAGGAATACGGAGTTCCCATACTGGCCGTTCAGGAAATTATTTCCCTTCCCAATCTGACAAGAATTCCCGGTGTACCGGAATACATTCCGGGAATTATAAACCTGCGGGGAAGCATTATTCCTCTCTATGAGCTGAGAAGCAAGTTCAAACTGGAAACCAGAGAGCTGGACAACAGCACAATCGTTATTATCGCCCAGACGGGAAGAGACAATCATCGAACAGTCGGTTTCATAGTCGATGCCGTTTCAGATGTCGTCAGCATTACGGCGGAGAATCTGAGCGAAAAGCCGGAGTTCAGCAAAGCTGTTGATGCCCGTTATATTGAGAAAATCGGAAAGATAGGAAACAGAATGATTATCATAATAAATCTGTCCGATTTCTTTTCGGAAAATGAACAGGCCGTTCTCGATTCGGCTGTTTTGTAAATGAATCAGTTGAGATAAGGGAGCCGGATTTCAATAACGGTTCCCTTTCCTTTTTCCGTGTAGATCACTTTTATTTTGCCGCCGTGTTCTTCAATTATGGAGTATACGCCGGTCAGACCATAATTCAGTCCCGTTTTATAACCTCCGGTTGAAAAGAACGGCTCAAAGATACGTCTTGCTGTTTCCTTATCCATGCCTTCGCCGGTATTTTTTACAGCAACGACAATCCACTGGTCCTCTCTGTAGGCCTTGAGCGTCAGAGATCCGGCTCCCTTTATGGAATTCTCTCCGTTTTTCAATAACAGCAATACGACCTGCTTCAGGTCTTCTTCATGTCCCGAAACAAGGAGATTGTCCTCGATTTTACCGATTTTTTCGATATGTGGAGAGATAGTCCTGCCATAGGATTCCCATAGAGACGAAAGCATCGCAGAGAGGTCGAGCTCCGACTTCTCGCTTTCGCCATGGAAGCCCCTGGACAGGTTCTGAAGCTCCCTGATTCTTTCCGTCATTTTTTCTACAATAGTCTGAATGGCTTCGTAATAATTGCTCCCCCTATGGGAAGGGGATTCATTTCTTGCTTTAAGGGAAGCCAGCTCAATGTAATTCATAATACCCTGAAGGGAATTGCTCAGATCATGGGATGCGTTTCCGGCGAAATCTATAACGGCGGCCATTCGCTGACTGGTGATCAGAGCTTCCTCCGCCTGTTTCAAAGGGCTGATATCGCTGACAGCGATGCGTCTGTCTCCCGATGGTTCTGAAAAGAAGTTGAGATGGGCATGGAAATATGTCTCATCAGCTTTTTTCATTCTCAGGGATAGGGACTGAATGGTTGAAGAATCTCCAGTTGAAGAGCTCTGGTTTAACAGGTAATATTCGTCCTGATCATCGGGCCATATCAAAAGCGTTATATTTTTATTGATAATATCGCTGTACGGGAGGCCGAACATCCGCGCAGCTGTCTGGTTTATATCATGAATCGTCCCCTGGCTGTCACAGATAAGATAACCGACGGGAGCCGTATTAAAAAGATCTCTGTATCGGGCGTTGGATTTTTCCAGTTCCTGCTGCGACGCCAGCAGCTCAAGGTTCTGCTGTTCCAGCTCTATCTGGTGAATGTTCAGTTCTTCCAGCAGTTCCTTTTCATTCATGATCTTTCACTTCCTTCTCATCCACTTCTTCGAAAATGGTGTAAACCTGATAGGGTTTGTCAGCATTTTCTCTGTAGAGCGGTATGGCCTGAATCTTCAACCACAGCCGGGCATTCCTGACAGGATTGAAAACGCCCATATAAGAGTCTTTCACAATGCGGTTTTCTTTCAATGCCTTCATGGCCGGGTGTTCATCTCCCGGAAAATCGCTTCCGTCACTTTTAATGGCTTTCCATGCCGGATCCATTGATGTCACGCCTTTTAACTGATCCAGAGAGAGCCCCAGAAGATCTATGGCTGTGTGGTTGGCGTCGATTATCCGCCCCTCTTCATCCTGAAAAACAATGCCCTGGTTCATCGTCTGGAAAAGAAGGCTTCGTCTCTCTTCGGCTAATTTCCTTGTCGTTACATCAATAAAAAGAATTATCAATCCATCCACTGCGTTTACGTTGGTCCTGTAGGGGGTTACTTTCAGAAGCAACCATTTCTGCTGGAAGTAAAACTCTTCTTCGTATTCTTTCAGAGTCTTCAGGACCGTCTGGCAAAGATTTAAAAAGCCCTTATGAAACTGCTCGAGAGCAAAGTGCCCGATGTAGCGCTGCCGGTCGCTTGGCTGGATATGGGTTATCTCTGATGCTATGCTGTTTATTTTTCGCAACTTCAAATCCCTGTCCAGAAAGAGAACGCCTATCTTGGTGTTTTTCAGAAGATTTTCCAGATCGGCGGTCATCTCGCTGAGCTCTTCGATTTTCTTTATGTGTTCGGCATTGACCGTGTAGAGTTCTTCATTAACAGACTGCAGCTCTTCGTTGGTGCTCTGCAGTTCTTCATTGGAAGCCAGCAGCTCTTCGTTGGATGACTGGAGCTCTTCATTGGAAGTTTCCAGCTCCTCAACCGTGGCCTGGAGGCTTTCGCTCTTCAGGCTCAACTCTTTTTCCAGCTCTTCGATCTGATCTGTGTAGTGATTCGGATAATTAAAATTTTCCACAACAACAACGGAATCCGACTTGGGAAGCTTCTCTTCTTCAGTGAAGCTGATAAGGAAATAATTTTCCGGTCTGTTTGTTACGGATAATTTCCGGCAGGAGATCGAAAGGCTGTTCCCCGACAGCTCCTCAAGGGTGATATGGTCCATCACAACCGGATTCTTTGTTTTGTCCGCCCTCCTCAGGAGGCTGCTGACAATGGCGCCCATTTCTTTCGACATCATTTTCAGTATATTGAAGCTGGCCTTTCCAACGGGGAACTGCAGATAATTGTTTACGTTATGAAAAATATGGAGCAGTTCGTAACGGGAATCGACCAGGACCGAGGGGGGGATATAACCGGATAGCAGCTCCGTGAAGATATTGTCGAGAGACTCTCTTTCCGTCTGCCGCATTCTGCTACGGGTTCCGAGAGAACCCATTCCCCTGTTGGTGATGATCGGTTCTCTTTTCAGCAATTCGTTGACCGAAGAGAGCCTGAAGCCCTTTTTGTACTGATATATTTTGGCTTTGCTATCGAGGCAATCGAATCCCTCTGAAAGGTTGCCGATGGATTCGCTGTTGCCCAGAAAGAGAAATCCCGGATCATTGAGAGACATGTAGAAATAGGAGAGAACTCTCTGCTGCGCCGGAGTTTCCAGATAGATGAGAAGGTTACGGCAGGTTATAAAATCGATCTTTGTAAAAGGGGGATCGTTGATAAGGTCCTGTCTGGCAAATACGATAACGCTCCGTATGCTGTCAGAAATCAGGTAGCCCCCGTTCTGTCTGGTAAAGTACTTTTCCAGGAAGGGAAGGGGAACGTCGCTCACAATGTTCTCCGGATAGAATCCGGCACCGGCGAAACTCAGCGCTTCCGTATCGATATCAGTAGCGAATATTTTTATATTCCTGAAAGTGCGGCTTTTTTCCATATGGTCGAAGAGGAGAATCGCCAGGCTGTAGACTTCTTCTCCGGTGGAACAGCCGGCGACCCAGACCCTCAGGTCCTTTTCTATGGGAATGCTTTCGAAGAGGCGGGGGATGACTGTCCGGGATAGAGTCTCAAAATAGCTTTCATCCCGGAAAAACCGGGTCACGCCGATAAGCAGTTCATTGAAAAGGGTTTTTATTTCCCTTTCATTGTACATAAGGAAGTTAAGGTATTCGCTGATGCTGTTAAACCGGTTGAGGCTGATTCTCTTTTCCAGCCTTCTGAGGACCGTATTCGGTTTGTAATGGCCGAAATCCACACCGGTTGTTTCGCGGATAATGGAAATGATCTTGGACAGTTCCGTTTCGTTCTCATTGGAAATCTGCTCCATTTTCCGGGAATTGATTGTCAGCGGGTGTCTGCAGTAGTTAACCAGTTCATCAGCCAGCCTCGGTGGGGACAGGACGAAATCCACCATTCCCGAGGAGATGGAACTGCGCGGCATCCCGTCAAATTTAGCTGTCCTCGTATCCTGCGCCATGGAGATGCCGCCGGCTTCTTTAATCGCTCTAATGCCCAATGTTCCGTCGGAGCCGGTTCCCGATAAAATAACCGCGATGGCATTTTTTTCCTGGTCTTTGGCCAGAGACCGGAGGAATATGTCAATGGGAAGATTCAGGACTTTTCCCGGCAGAGGGTCGTTCAGCAGCAGGGTTCCCTGATAGATTGTCATATTTTTCCGGGGCGGAATGAGATATACGTTATTCACTTCAACAGCCATGCCGTCTTCTACCAGGTGGATCGGCATGGACGTAAAACGGGCCAGAAGCTCATTCATCATGCTTTTATAGTCGGGAGAGAGGTGTTGTATGACAACAAATGCGGCTCCCGGACGGGAAGGCATATTCCTGAAAAAGTCTTCCAGGGCTTCAAGACCTCCCGCCGAAGCGCCGATTCCGACTACTGGAAAGCTGGAAACGGGGGATTCTTTATTGGCGGTGTTCTTATTTGTACTCATTACTTATGACGACCTCATATCCTGATTCGCTATCCGGATTGTTTTAGTCTCCTTTTTCAATTATCTTATATCGAGGGAGAAGAAACAAACCCCCGATTAATAGATTTCAATCGGATCGGTCCCGAAAAGTTCACCGATTTTCATTAAAAGCTGTTCAGCCGTAAAAGGCTTTTGAATAAAGGAACCGGATTTTTCATCAATTTTGTATTCATTAAGGATTTCATTGGAATATCCCGACATAAAGATAACTCTCAAATCATCTTTTATCATTCTCAATTTTTCATAAAGCTCCGTACCGTTCATACCGGGCATAACGATATCGCTTAAAATGAGGTTGATTTCTCCATGAAGTTTCATCACTTCAATGGCATGATCTGCATCGGAGGCTATAAAGATTCCGATTCCCTTCTGCTTCAGCATATCTCCGACCGTGTTTCTTATGTCCTCTGAGTCTTCGATGATAAGAATTCTACAATCTTTAATCAATACTTCCGGAAGCGGCTCTCTCTCCGGTTGAGCTGTGATTTCCTCTTTTATAATCGGTAGAAAGATTATGAATTCCGTTCCCTTTCCCGGATTACTTTCTACGATAATCCTGCCTTTGTGCTGTTCGATAATACCGTAGACTGTTGCCAGGCCCAGTCCTGTTCCCATTTCGCCTTTCGTAGTGAAAAAAGGCTCGAAAATATCTTTGAGTATTAGGGGATCCATACCGCAGCCGTTATCTCTGACTGATATTTTTGCATATGGCCCGGGAGGCATATACTTCAGATCCGCATCTGATAAGTCGCCGGGAACCACCAGAGAAGAACTGATAAGGATTTTCCCCTCCGGTCCTTCTATGGAATCCCTGGCATTGACCACGAGATTCATTATGACCTGTTCTATCTGGCTGCTGTCGGCGTAAACAGGCAGTTCTTCAGAACAAAGATTCAAAGTAAATGTCATATCCTCCCGGAGAGTCCGGTAGAGGAGGATACTGAAGTTCTGGATAATCGTGTTGAGGTCCCGGACTTTATAGGAAAGGTCCTGTTTCCGGCTGAAGGCCAGCAGCTGCTGAATTATCTCCCGGGCGCTGATTCCCGCTTTCAGAATCATTTCAGCTCTTTTCCGGTTTTTTTCATCTGTCTGATTTTGTGCGAGAAGATCTCCATAAGCCAGTATCGGAGTCAGCATGTTGTTCAGGTCATGAGCTACCCCGCCGGCCAGCCGGCCGATGGATTCCATTTTCGAAACCTGGTTCCGCTGCTCCTCCAGTCTTTTCCTTTCCGTTAAATCCCGGATAAAAACGTAAAGATCGTCGTCTTCGACACTTTTGTTTATATTGACTTCCACCTCTACAAGGGAGCCGTCTTTGCATCTGTGCCGGGTTTCAAAGCGGTCCTGTCCTTCTTCTATTACAATTTGTGTGCGTTTTTTTATTACTTCTTCGCTATCAACGGCTTCGATATAAGCAATAGATCTGCCGATAAGCTCTTCCCGGGAGTAACCGGTCAGATCGCAGTAGGCATCATTTATATAGAGAAATTCACTATTCTCATTGACAATCCAGAACCCGTCGAATGACGCGTTGATGGTATTCCTGAATTTAATCTGCTCTTTCGTTTTCTCCTCAATCTGCTTCTCCAGTTCCTTGCTCTTCTTTGTGAGCGTTTCATAGGCATGGAGCATCAGGTTGGCGGAATTGATTTCATTCTTCAGAGCCAGTGTGAAAAAACTTATAATATTGCTGATTTCTTCGGTAAGATTCTGCTCAAAAAAACCCAGAACACCTTCCAGGACGACCACGCCGATCACCTGATCATTGATGACAAGAGGATGGACATAATTCAGCAGTTTGGCCATCTCTTCGTTTCCTCTATCCTTATAGTTCGAGACTTCCCCGGTATAAATGGCTTTCAGGACATCTTCATTATCAATTCTGTCAATAACCACGGGATCAGTTGTCAAATCGGCGTAGTACCATTCCGCTTCCTTTTCATAATAGATCTGGACGTTGGAACCTCCCAGAGCATTCATAATCGCTTCAGCGGCAATCTTTACAAGCTCTTCAAGACCGGCAGCGGCGGCCATGGCCGCGATAATCTCCGATTCCATCTGATAGTGGGATTTCAGTCTCGCCAGCTTTCTGTTGCGGGATTCGAGGCTTTTAATTTTCTTTTCCAGATCCTCCTGGTTCACGGCTGCATGCTCCCGAAAGATGACATAGTTTTTTTAAGAACATTTTCCAGGTTTTTCAAATCAGCATCACGCCAGTGGAGAGGCAGTCCCATTTCCCGGCTTATCTGTTCCGCTTCGTTTTTGAAATCATCGCTGCAGGGGGTTCTCAGTGCGAGAAAGTATTTGTGCGAGTCCCTGAAAATTTCCTTTTGGATGGATTTTTTGCTGCCCATTGTTGCGGGGATGATTCTGTCCCAGCTGCGAGCCCAGTCCTCCAGCAGAAAGAAGGCTCCCCGCTTCAGTTCCCTTTGGAAAATATCTTTTCCCAATAGTATTTCCACGCAATTCTGGCCCTCTGTTCTCACCGCTCCGTATCGTCTGCAGATCTCATCCATAAGGGGGTGGCAGGTTCCATATACAAGAAGGGGCGGGGAGGCTTCGACTTTGGTCAGGGTTGCATCCAGGGCGTTTTCCAGCTTATTGAAATCGATGTGAAGGGACGAATCGAGATAACGTTCCCTGAAGGTCCAGCGGTTTTTGCGGACGAGATGCTGAATCTCTTTTTTCAGAATCCCGCAGCTGACGATTTCCATCAGTAACGGCCTGTTTCTTTCACCCGGTTTATCATAAGCTTGATTTTCTCCTCTTTTATGGCCATGGGCATGACGAGTGTTCCGAAGGCGAAACCGCCTCCGGGTTTTCCTGCTTTCACAATGCGGTCCACTTCATCGATGATCTCCTCGCTGTTTTGAGAGATCAGTTTAATATCGTTTATCGTACCAACGAGATTTCTCTTTCCGTCGATAAGTGACTTGGCTTCGGCCGCATCATCGAGAGGATTGATATATATAAAGGGAAAATCTGTTTCTTCCAGAAGCGGTGTAATCATCGGATTAATCTGCCCGCCTCCGTTAAAATACACCATGTTTGATCCAGTCCCCTCCGAATCCCGTTTTATCCACTCCAGAGCGTCGCTTCTGAACTTATTGACAGAGATAAACGATGCTGACGCGAGAGGGTTCATATACACGATCATATCGGCACCTTCGTCGATTAATGCCTTTGTTTTTATCCTGCAGAACTCGGAACACTTCTCCATAAGCGTGCGCGCGGCTTTATCGGAAGAAAAGTAGAGGAGTTCCATCCATCTTTCCATTCCGATGAGAATGGCCGGCATGGAGTAGGAGCCGACGACAGCGCCAAGCACCGGATAGGAGTCACCCTTTTCCTCTTTCAGTATTTTCAAGGTTTTTGCCACTTCGTGGTGGGCTTTAGTGTCCAGAATATCTTCCGTCACCTTAAGTTTGTAGATATCGCTTTCGCTGTGGAGAACAAGGTCTCCCACATTGGGCGGTCCCTCTTCGGAATAAGCGGTATACCGGGATCCGAGCATCTCCGCATCAATCGCCGTATGGTGAAAAGCCCATAGATTATCGTAGCCGAATTTTTCCGCCAGTTTCAACTGACCTTCAGCCACGAATTCCCCGCGGCTGTAATACTCTTTCAGGGGCATTCCCAGTTCTGCGGCGCCCTGTTCGAAAAGGTTGCAGATAACCGGGACCCGGTCCGGCAGCTTGCCGGACATCAGACAGCCGAACCTTTCTTTAGGCGTCATGGTCTATCTCCTTCAGAAGGCGGTTTATTTCATCAACCGCTTCAATGGCTGTCGGAGACCAGGCATCGGCTTCGGTTTCGAGGTACAGGTTCCTGTCGAAAAGATAAGGCGCTCCGCCGACTATTATCTTGATCTGTTTTTCCAACCCTTTTTCTTTCAGTATCTTTCTCACGCCGCGGGGGCCGTTTATCCCCCGTGATGTGTGAACCATCATGGAGGAGATTCCGATAACAGAAGCGTTGTTTTCCAGTGCTGCTCTTACAAAGAGCTCCGGACGGACATTGATTCCTATATCAATGACCTTGAACATATTGCTATTGAGAATGGAGCCTACAATTTTCTTGCCCAGACCGTGGTAATCGCCCCGGGCCGTACCCAGAACGATTGTCCCCCGGGATATAGGGGAATCGGGAAGCAGGGGAATCAGCCTGTCGGTAATCTCCGATGACACCTTGGAGCATATGTAGTGCTGCGCCAGTGTGGAATTCTCCTTATCCACCAATTCCCTTTCCATCCGCGAGATGGAGGGGATAATGATATCGAATATAATGGATTGCGGAGCCATTCCGCTCTCCAGAGCTGAATCGATTACGGCTATGGCCTCATCGCGGTCCGTATCGAAAATGGCATTGAAATAATCTTCGAGAACCAGTTCCGTCCGGTCCATTATTAATTCTCCAGCTCTTTTAAAACCCGCTCCAGGTCTGTGGTTCTATAGGGTTTGCGGAGGACTCCCGCCAGTCCCTTCTCTTTCATCTGCTCAATATCCTCATTTTCCGAAAAGCCTGAGGCTACGATAACCTGTACATCGCTGTCTATTTCCAGCAGTTTCAGAAAGGTTTCCTTGCCGTTGAGTTCAGGCATCATGAAATCGAGGATAATCAGGTCTATACTATCTTTTTCTCTTTGGTAGATTTCCAGGGCTTCATATCCGTCGGCTGCTACAAGGGAGTCGTATCCCATCGACTCGAGAAGGTCCGGAAGAACTATCCGGTTCATCTGTTCATCATCAACAACGAGAATCCTTTTCGATGCTCCCTTCATTTCGTAATCTCCTGTTTCATTCCCATCCTTATTGTCTTCCATTTCAATGTCTCCTGTAATTTTGAAGGAAAGGCCGAATATGGTGCCCTTGTTTTCTTCCGACCGGACTTCCACATAGCCGTTATGGTGGAGCATGGTTCCGTATACGGCTGCCAGCCCGAGACCGCTGCCTTTTCCCGGTTCCCTGGTCGTAAAAAACGGTTCAAAAATTCTTTCTATATTCTCCGCAGGGATTCCGCATCCCTTATCTTCGATTTCAAGCGTACAGTAGGTCCCTTTTTCCACTTTAAAAGAATTGATTTCTCCGGACCGTTCGATTCTGGTATCTCTAGTCCGGATTATCAGATCCCCGCCGCTTTCCATTGACTGAACCGCGTTTTCACAGATATTCATGATACAGTTGTGTATTTCCGACGAATTGCCGGATATGAGAAAGTTACGGGCTGATAGATCCATGGAAAGAGATATATTCTCTTTGAGAGATTCTTTAAGGACATCGGCTGTTTCTGCAATTATAAAATGGAGGTTGAGTTTTTCAAAAAGGAGATCTTCCTTATGTCCGAAAGACTTCAGTTGCTCCGAAAGTCCGATAGCCCGTTCCGCCGCCTGGGTGATTATGTTGAGATAAGCTTCGGCTTTTTCCTCATCTTTGTCCCGGATGTTCTTCAGAAGATAAACAGAATTGAGAATTCCGTTCAGCATATTATTGTAATCATGGGCTATTCCGCCGGCTATTTCTCCGATAATATCGAGCTGGCTTTTCTGGCGCAATCTTTTTTCAAGCAGCACATTCTCGCTTTCCCTTTCCACAAGTTCGCTTATATCTTCCTTGGAGGCTATGAATGTCTCTATTTTATCATCGGGACCCTTCACCGGTGAAATAATGACCTGCTCCCAGTACAATTCGCCGGATTTTTTTCTGTTCTGGAGTTTTCCGTTCCAGTCCCGCCCCTCTTTTATCGTATCCCAAAGGTCTTTGTAGACCGTGGAATCCATCAGCCCGCTTCTGAAAATCCGGGCGTTTTCTCCCAGCAGCTCTTCGGGGCCGTATCCGGAGATTTCACAGGTTTTTTTATTAATGAATAAAATGTTTCCATCGAAATCGGTAATGACTATGGACAGCGGGCTTTGATCTATGGCTTTTTCGAGATTGACCATATGCCTGTCGTTTCCCTCCAATTCGAAACCGCCCTGAAATTCTCTGTCCTGTATAACCTCTTCCCCGGAAATGAGGCTGCCTTTCGATTTACTTTTTGATGCATCGGTAGATAAACCGACAAGAAGGTTAGAGCCACTATTCCTGTCTTTATAAATGGAAATTTCCGTGTGGGCTCTGTGAAGGGTTCCTTTTCCGTCTAGATAGCGGTGTTCAAAAGAGTTTTCCATTTGTTTGAGATTGATCAATCCATAGTGGTTTAAGGGAATAAAGGAGAAATAATCCGACCAGGGGCCATCCTTGATGCTTTTTTCTTCATCTTTATCAAAACCCTCTTCGAACATCAGACGGAACGATTCGTTGGTTTTTATAATGGTTCCCTTTATATTCAAAATCCAGAGAAAAGAATCAATCTGCTGAAGAACGGTACAGAGCTGTATATCTTCACTGACATCTTTTTTCATTTTCAATTTTTTCAGACGTCTGTTGTAAAACAGAAGCAGGATCATTATCGCAAGAATAAAAATGGAGAGAATGAAAAGATTCAGAAATTTAAAAGATCTTTCTTCATCTTCGATTCCGAGCCACTTTAAGTCGATCTTTCTGTATTCCCCATTGGCTTTCAACAGAGAGAGTCCCTCTTTGAAGGGATTGAGATATTCGCTCTTTTCTTCAAGAGCGCCGTAGTTGTACTGGGCGCTGATAAAAGAATACTGACCCATTGTCAAATTGGTAATTTTCAGTTTTCTGATCCAATAGTCAGCGGGGCTCTGGGCCGCAATGGCGCAATCCCCCTCTCCGCTGGCCAGTTTTATCAGAACCGATGAGAAGGAATCTACGGGGATCAACTGCTTTTCCAGACCCTTTCCCTTCAGCATTTCATGGGTAATGTCATTTTTCAGAACCAGAATTCTTTTCCCTTCCAGATCCTCAAAACTGTTGATCGGACTATCCTCCACTCTGGTTATCGCCACGTGATTTACTGAAGAATGGGCCTGGGTAAAAGCCATTGTCAGGTCCCGTTCCGGCGAGTAGAAGAGTCCCTGAACCATATCTATTTCCCCGTTTATCAAGCGGTTGTAGGTGACCGTCCAGGGAGCCAGTATTATCTCCACATCGAGATCCATGTATTGGGCAATGGCTTTTGTCAAGTCTACGTTAAATCCGGCCGGTTCGCCGTTTTCATCGAGGAATTCATAGGGGGGGTAATCGCTGTCTCCGCCGATCCTGATTTTTTTCTGGGTGCTTCTGTAGGCTCCGAGAGGAGAAAACCACTCGAATTGGAGCCTGTCGAAGGTCCCGTCGGCGATGACCAGGGAGAGTCCTTCGTTCAGTGTCGCCAGCAGCTCGCTGTCGCCCTCCTTTACCGCGAGGGAGAAACTCTGGTTAAATCCCGGCAGATCAGCAAGGGCCGGCCGGATATTCTCAATTCCCAGTTCCTTTATTGTTTCCAGACCCATAAGCCGCTGGGCTGCTACGGCGTCGACTTTTTTTTCCGAAAGAAGAAGCATGGCTTCATTAAAAGTCTCAGTACGGACAATGTCTCTTTCATCCACCCGTGCGGATATATATTCATCTGCCGTATCGCTTTGCATTACGGCTATTTTACTTCCTTTCAAATCTTCGAGACTGGAGAGAAGTGGGGAATTCTCATGAAAAAAAAGAGTGCCGTGAAGCTCCATATAGGGAAAGGTGAAATCGAAATAGCCTTCCCTTTCGGGCGCTCTTGCAACCAGAGGCAGCAGGTCGACAGCTCCTTCCTGAAGGAGATCCTTCAAAACAGCCCACTTGTCGACATGAATGCGGTAGGAAACATTCATTTTATTGAGAATGCTTCCGGCCAGTTCGACTGAAAAGCCTGTAATTTCATTTTCTTCGTTGAGAAAGGAAAAAGGCGGGTATCCTGTTTCGGCTCCCATCAGTACGGGAGCTTCCAAACCGTGGAGAGTCGTTAAGAGGGCTAATGTCATGAGGAGCAGGAATAATGAATATTTTTTTCCTTTCATATCTTATATTCTAGGAGGGCAACCGGTTTGTTTCAAATCAGGAGGAAATAAAACGGGCAATTTTCACATCTTCCACCAGAGTGTGGTACTTAAACCAGTTGACCAGAAATTCCACAATGGATTCGATGTGGATTTCCTTCATCTGAAACCGGGTAACCTGGTCTGAGAGCTTGCCGATCAGTTGAAGATGCAGTTCCCTGTGCTTATCCAGATCGGGATATTTGATTTTCTTCATATATATTTCTTCGCTGAAGAAGTGAAACCTGGCGTAGAGAATGAGCTCATCGATGTGAAGCTGGATAAACTCCGACTCCCTGTCGCGCAAGGCTTCGACTTCTATTTCTCTTATAAGGTCGAGAAAAAAGCGGTGTTCCCGGTCAATCGAATCCAGGCCGATTTCCAGGCTCTCATTCCACTCGGGGATTTTCTGATTGTAATCGTATATGGTTTTCTGTCCCATCTTCTATATTCTAGAATATTCCCGCGGTGTATGCAAAAAAATCACGGGAGTATTTTTGCGAGAATCTGGCTCAACTGGGGAATCTGGAAGGGTTTTTTCAAAATATCCTCAACCCCTTTTTCTTTCATGATTTCCAGCTTTTTATGGTCTGCATAACCTGTCAGGATAAGGACTCTGGCTTCCTTATTAATCTCTCTTATCTTCTCAAAAGCTTCATAGCCGTCCATAACAGGCATGACCATATCGAGAATGGTCAGATTGATGGATTCCATGTTCTGCCGGTAGGTTTCCACGCCATCGGCTCCGTTTTCCGCGAGGAGAACGGTGTAACCCAGGGACTCGAGGATTTCCTTTCCCGTATCGCGGTTTACAGTTTCGTCGTCTACCAGAAGTATGCGTCCCTTACCGAAAATTACATTTTTCTCCGCTTTATCCTTTGCCATGGATTTCTGATCGGAGGGGATGAGAAGGGTCATGGTTGTTCCTTCTCCCTCCACGCTGGTGACGCTTACGGTTCCGTCGTGGTCCTCTATGGTCCGCTTAACGGCCGAAAGACCCAACCCTGTTCCCTGGCCTTCTTTTTTTGTAGTAAAAAAGGGTTCGAAAATCCTGCCTATATGCTCCTCATCGATTCCCGTTCCTGAATCAGTAATTACAATTTTCTCGTAATTCATCCCTTCGGAGTTGCTGTCTGTAGTTTTTTCAATTATCAGATCACCACCGTCGGGCATGGCGTGGCTCGAATTTATACAGATATTCATGATGGCATTCTGTATGGAGGAATAATCAATAAATGCGAAAGATTCAGATTCCATTTTCAGCGTAATATTGATTTTCCTGTCCAGTGTGTCTTTCAGAAGGGATACCGTATCTTTCAACAGCCCGTTGAGATTAACAGAATTCTTATTGTAATTTTCTTTCCTCGACAGGGCCAGAAGGCGCCTTGACAGCATGGCGGCGTTTTCCGATTGGCTGATAATGATATCGATATATTTGGAAAAGTCGCCGGTCCTATCCTTCATTTTGAATTTGAGGATCTCGGCGGAACTGATTATTCCTCCGAGAATGTTGTTGAAATCATGAGCCACGCCGCTGGCCAGCTGCCCTATAAGGTCCAGCCGGCTTTTATGGCCCAGCTCTTTCTGGAGATTGTGATATTCCTTTTCGTTGTTTTTCCTGTCCGTTATATCCTGTAATGTCCCGTGGATTGCAGTTATTTTCCCGTTCTGGTAACGGGGCTGCCCCTTGACGACAACCCAGGTTTCCTTGTCAAAATCCAACATGAGCTGGACCTCGATTTCAAAGGGAACACCGGATTTTACGGCTCTATCAATAGCTGTCTTGACAATATTCCGGTACTTCTGTTTAAAAAAGAGATAGAATGATTCAAGATCGGGTTCATAACTGTCCTGCAGTCCGTATATGCGATACACTTCCCGTGTCCAGTTCAGCTTCCGGGTTGCCATATCGAGTTCCCATCCGCCTACGCGGGCGATCTGGGATGCCGTATCGAGAAACTGGTAACTCCTGTTCAGCTCGGCCTCTATATCCACTCTTTCGGAAATATCCTCGATGCTGATGATAAACCAGAACTCTTCCCCGCGGCTTACGGAAGAGCCGTTTATCCGCACGGGAATTTCCTTTCCTTTTCTCGTCTTTATCTTTTTCTCGTAGGGTTTCATAATCCCCGAATTTCTCAGATCTTTCAGATATTTCTGATCTTTTTCCCGGAAATCCTCCGGTGTAAAATCATCCATCGTCATATGGGTGATTTCTCTATCGGAATAACCGGAGAGCATCTGGAAAGAAAAATTCGATTCCAGAATGCGGTTATCACTATCGAGAAGGACAATTCCCAGAGGAAGGCTGTTCAGCAGGTTGCGGTAATACTCCTTGCTGAAGTGCTGTTCCTTCAGCAGTTCGTCCTGTCTGTTCCAGATTCTGACAAATCTCTTTTTGATATAAGAAAGGTCGTTGTTTTTCTCTTCCTCCGGCAGGTCTTCATCAAAGAGGCCCATCTTTTCCTTCTCGTAAATAAACGCCCGAATAGAGCTGAGAGGAAGCTGGACTGTTCGGTAATAGGCGAAGGAAACAGTCAGAGATATGAGAGAGAAAATACCGAGAAAGAGCATCATGAAAAGGCGGAAATGGTTTATGAAACCGTCCTGTATGTTTTTATCGGTAAGAGTCAGATATACTGAACCGACGAAAACAGCTCTTGAACCGCTATTATATTCAAGCTGTTTTCCTCTTGTGAAGTATTTCTCCTCTCTTTCATTCAGCCCCAGAGCTGTGGCAATATACCGGAAAAAATCCGGTAATGTTTCATTGAGCGATTCCTCTCTGGCGCTGAGATAGTCCATGGTTTCCCTTATGTAGCTTTTTGTGCTGCCCATGGAGATAACTGTTGCGTCGCTTTCATCGTATATATTGATACCGGCGATATCTCTGTCGTAGAATAAAGCCTGGCCTATTTCTTCGATTCTTTCATAATTGACGATCCAGAGGGGGTAGGCGAACTCTTCAATCTCCTTTCTCAGCAGGACATCCATCTTCATGTTGAGATTCCTGTATGTGTCCTTCCATTCGAACCATTGCATCAGCAGAAAGAAGGCCAGAGTCAAAACTGCTGTCATAGGCAGAATGACTACATAGAAGGTTCGCCTGAGAGTTCGTGTTCTCATTATTTATACCGGTTCACATATAACTGCCATTTGGGATCGGAATCGATCCGGGCCAGTACCGTATCGAGAAAGCGGCGTAGCTCTTCATCGCCGCCGGATACGATGATACGTCTGTAATAGGATGAATGGAGTTCTCCCGATAAATAGAGCGTCTCCTCCATATTGTTTGATTTAATCAGGTATCGGGAGGCCGCGAGCGGCGCTATGGTAAAATCAATTCTCCCTTTTTCAATCATTCTGAAATTGTTCAGATGGTTTTCGTTGTCGAATCGCCTTATTTCCCCTGCCTCTACAAGGGGGTCTATATCGACATAATGGTGTCCTCTGACTCCGCCGAACCGTAGCCCTTTTACTGATTCGGGGCCGCTGTAATCCAGTTTTAAATCCATAGATGAGATAACTGTATTGCCGTCGAGCATCAGTTCGCCCCGGGTCCACAACAGCGTTTCATCGCTGAACCAATCGGGAGAGACCCAGGGGATAATGCCTTCGACCTTTTCCTCCAGGATTTTATCGACACGGGCGCGCGTCATGGTAAGTACCGTAAAATCGTAGACTCCATTGGACTTCTCTGTCAGATAACCGGCCAGATCGTAAGTCAGGCCGCGCTCTTCATCGATGATAAAGGGCGCATGGGTGTGGTAAGTATACACTTCAACATGTCTCGGCTCTGCAAAGAGAGAAGCAGCCCAGAGGACGGCAGCAGAAACAAGGAGAAAAAATCTCACGGTGATGCAATATCCATCACTTTGGTTATGGCAAGGGACTCCAGAAAATCGTAAAGCGTGCTGTTTATGGCAGAAATTCTGAAATCACCGCCCAGTTTTTCGATTTTTTTGTTCATAAACAGGAGTTTTCCTATTCCCGAACTGTCAATATACTCCGGTTTAGTCAGATTCAGGCTCAGTTTAATCTGTCCCGAATCAATCAATTCCACGGCTTTTTCCTTCAAGGCTGTCGCTTCATCACCGGCAAGAGAGAGGCTGTCAACAACAAGCTCGACTGTATCTCCCGTTCTGTTTTCTCTGATACTCATTTAGCTCCTCCACACATTTTTCTATTTTAATTATGGTTCAGAAACCGGCAGATTTCACCGGCAATTTTATTTAAGGGCAGAACAATTGAGGCCGCGCCGTATTCAACCGCTTTGCCGGGCATACCCCAGACGACGCTGCTCTGTTCATCCTGAACGATGTTATAACTCCCCGCGTCTTTCATTTCCTTCATGGCCATGGATCCGTCATCGCCCATACCGGTTAGCATGACACCTATGGCATTGGGCCCCGCATAATTGGCGACGGAGTTGAACAGAACGGCCACTGAGGGTTTGTGGTAGTGGACCCGTGGACCTTCCCGCAAATTTATGACATATTTGGCCCCGCTCGATTTTATCGAGCAGTGCTGTTCTCCCGGCGCCACATAGACGAAACCGTTCTGTATCCTGTCTCCCGTTTCGGCGATTTTCACTGTCAGGGGCAGGTTGGCGTTGAGCCTTTCGGCAAAGGCATGGGAGAAACGAAGCGGCATATGCTGCACTATGACGATTCCCGGTATGTCCACGGGCAGTTCCGACAGTATATCCATAATGGCTGTGGTCCCCCCTGTAGAAGAACCCAGGGCAATCACTTTGTCCGTAGTGCTCCGCGAAACGGTGAAGCGGCTTTGGGGGGCTCTGTCGGCATGGGCCACGGCTTCGGTGGTTTTTTTGAATCGGAGCAGAAGTTTATCCCGGACCTGCGGTTTCCCTGCATTTCGGATTGACTGGAGAATAGTCGGTTCAAGCTCTTCAAGCTGAAGAATGTCTTCCGGCTTGGCAAGAACGTCAAAGGCTCCGTGTTCAAAAGCCTGAAGGGTGATCTCCGCATTACGCTGAGTCAGGGAAGAGAGGATGATGACCGGTGTCGGTCTCACTTTCATCAGTTTTTCCAGAAAGGTCAGACCATCCATCCTCGGCATTTCCACATCGAGGATAATGACATCAACTTTGTTTTTCTTCAGCTTTTCTATGGCAAATATCGGATCGAATGCCGTATCGACCAGATGCAGGTCGGGAGCCTTTTTTATGATATCGGTCAGAACTTTGCGTACGAGGGCTGAATCATCTACAACAAGAATATCAATCATCTCCAATCCTCCTGTATATGGTTTTTCCGATAAGCTCGAATCTGTCAGAAATTCCCGACAGGGACTCGCTGTGTCCCAGAATCAGATAACCGTTGGGTTTTATATAGTTGTGAAGTCTGTTGATCAGTTCCACCTTGGTGTCGTGATCAAAGTAAATTATAGCGTTGCGGAGAAAGATGATGTCCATTTCCGGCAGCATATATGTCTTGTCGTTAAGGTTGAGCCGGAAAAAATTCACTTTCCCAATCAACTCCTTTTTAACTTTTACCAGATTGCTCTTCTCTCCGGTTCCGCGCAGGAAATACTTTTCCAGGATCGGGCGGGGAACTTTCTCCACATCCCGTTCCTGATAGATCCCTTTCGATGCCGCGAGCAGAACTTTTCGCGAGATATCCGACGCAAAGAGTCTGGCATTGATCCTGCGCCCTCTTTGTTCTTCAAACTCTTTTATGGTCATGACGATGGAATACACTTCCTGACCTGTCGATGCCGCCGCCGACCATATGGTCAGCTGTTCCCTTCCCGCCTTTTCCAGTACCTCATCCTTTAGAAAATCGAAATGATGGGATTCCCTGAAAAAATGAGAGAAATTGGTCGAAAGGGAATCGACCAGCAACTCGAACTCCCGGCCGGACGTATCGTCCTTCAGGTATTCGACGTATTGCGCGAAGCTTCCCATCTTCAGCTCTCTTATCCGCTTGGACAGGCGGGAGACAATGAGCGGTCGTTTCTGTTCAGTCAGGTTTATTTTGGCATAGTTGTACACAGCCCGGGAAATGTACTTGTATTCCCTGTCATTTAAAACGAACACAGACATCTCCTTCCCGTCAGAAAATGGTAACATCGGATTTCTGTTTGAGCGATTTGAGTTTCCTCATGTAGTTTCTTTCCTCTTCAACAGCCGGTTCGAGATCGACTTTTTTAACGAATACGGAGTTGTTCTCCGTCAGAAAGAAAATCTTCCGCCCCCAGGTCGCCCCGACATTTTCGCTTTCAATAGGTATTTTTTCCATTTTGAGATAGGCTCGCGCAAAACCAATATTCTTATCGCCCACGGTGGTTCCTGTCATGTTTTTATTGATGACTTTGCCTCCGCCGAATATTTTGGCTTTGAGATGGATTCTTTCGGCGCCCCGTTTCTGCATCTCTCCGATGAGGACTTCCATGGCGGTTATCCCGTAGCGCATGGAATGTTCGGTCAGCTTTTCCTTATCAATTCCGGAACTGTTTATAAGCGATTCCTGCCCCCCCGAGGGAAGCATAAAGTGATTCATTCCCCCGATCCGGTTCACAGGATCGTAGAGGCAAACGGAAATGCAGGAACCCAGAACTGTCGATATGACTTCTCTGGATGTGCTTATGTAGTACTCCCCCGCAAAGATGGTCATTATCTGGGTCTTGAATTTCGAGTCGTATTTTCTATACATTTTTCGCCTGCTGATTTGTTTTTACCAGACTCTGGATATCGATGATCAGGGCTACATCGCCATCGCCCAGAATCGTGGCGCTCGATATATGTTCCACTTTCCGGAAGTTTTTCTGCAGGGATTTCAGAACGATCTGGTATTGTTCCAGGACATTATCAACAAGTATCGCCGCTTTGATTCCGCCGCTGTTGATAACGATCACTTCCGCTTTAGAAGGCTCTGAAACAGGGTTCTCTATATTGAAAATCCTGTGAAGCCGGATCATGGGGATGTAGTTCCCCCGGAAGAAAATCAGTTCCTCTCCGCCCGAAACAGACTTGAGGTGAACCTCTTCGGGACGGAATATCTCCAGAATGGATAAGGTGGGAATAATGTATTTTTCAGAACCGATGCTGATGAGCATTCCGTCGAGAATGGCCAGGGTCAGCGGCAGGTAGAGTTTGAAAGTCGTTCCCGAGCCCTCAGTGGAAATAATGTCGATATTGCCGTGAAGTTCGTTAATGGAGCTTTTAACCACATCCATGCCGACACCCCGTCCCGAAAGGTCGGTAACGGCTTCTGCCGTAGAGAGCCCCGGGTGGAAAATGAGGTTGAGAATCTCGCCGTCGTTAAGGCGGGTCTCTTTGGTAATAATTCCCCGCTCCTCCGCCTTGTCCAGCAGTTTCTGCCGGTTAATGCCCCGTCCGTCGTCCGAGACTTCGATAACCACTTTGCCGCTTTCCAGATAGGCCGCCAGCTCGAGGTGGCCTTCTTCGCTCTTGCCGCGTTTCAGACGCTCTTCTGTTGTCTCTATTCCATGGTCGATACAGTTCCGGACAAGATGCTTGAGAGGATCGTTGAGCTTTTCGATCATGTTCTTGTCAAGTTCGGTCTCCTGGCCGCTCAGGTTCAGGCGGATCTTCTTTCCCCTTTCCGAAGCCATGTCGCGGACAACTCTTTTAAATCGGTCGAATGTGCTGCCCAGATTCATCATTCTGAGCGAGGTCACCTGCTCCTGAAGGAGCTGGGTTATGTTTTTAAGCGAATCGGTTACGGTGGAAAAACTGTCGGGGAGGATTTCCTCGTGTTCTTCAGTAAGCATATTGAGCCTGGCCTGGGATATGAGAAGCTCGCTCACGGTGTTGAATATTTTTTCCAGCTTGTCAGTGGGAACGCGGATATAGGAATCGACTGTTCCGATTTTCCGGCGGTCCGTTTTTCTCCGGTCTTCCTGCCTTCTCTCCCCTTGAATCGCATCTCCGGGGATCTGGCCGGTCCGCCTGTCCCCCTTCCTTCTGTCGCCCCCGTCAGATCTGTCTTCTCGGTCCACCGGCTCTATCTCCGGCTCTGTTGAAAAAAAAGCATCCGGTGCTTTTCCGTTCACTTTATAGGAATCGAGCGGCTCTCCCGATTCCTTCAAAGCCGTCAGATTGGTAAAACGGAGATTCGATTCATCTATGACGAAACAGAAAATATCGGTCAGTTCCTTTTCATCAATTTCCGTTTCGTAAAAGAGCTTCCATTGGAGATACATACTTTCGGGATCGAAATCGTCCGGTTCCGGTAGTTCCTCAAAAAAGGCTTCCACCTCCGCAATGGTTCCCCTGGAGGAGAGGTCGCTGAGAAACATGAGGGGATCGATCCCCGTGAGAAACAGATCCTTTCCGTACTCGAGCTGCAGAAAAAAGAGCCGCTTTTTTCCTATCTCTTCTTTCTGCGGTTCCGTTTGTCTGTCCGGCTCTGCGGCCATATCATTCAGTCTGGTCCGGATCTCGTTTTCCGTTCCGGCGGTTTCCACTCCCTCATCGGCTTCCAGCCCCTCTTTGATATTGGCAATCATCATCTTGAGGCTGTCCATGGCGTTGAGAATTACCGAAATGAGGTCTCCCGTTATGGATAGAGAACCGTTTCTGATGTTTTCAAACAGATCTTCTACAATATGCGCAAAGTCCTTTATGCTGGAAAAACCTGCCAGACCCGCTCCTCCCTTGAGAGAGTGAATGGCTCTGAAAGCTTCGTTAATGGTATCGCTGTCATCGGGAGTCTCTTCGAGAGTTATAATCAGATTTTCCAGAATTTCGAGATTCTCTTCAGCTTCCTGTATAAAAATATCATGCAGCATATTGTCCATAAGTCTTTACTCCCCGGCAAATCTGGAAATGACAGCTATCAGTTGTTCCGGATCGAAGGGTTTGACAACCCATCCGCTGGCTCCTGCAGCTTTCCCTTCCATTTTCTTTGATTCCTGGGATTCGGTGGTGAGAAAGAGGATCGGTGTGAATTTGTGGTCCGCCAGTTTTCTCACCTCTTTTATCAGAGTTATTCCGTCCATATTGGGCATATTGACATCAAAGAGAAAGACGTCAATCTGCGGTGTCGAGGGAATTTTCTCCAGCGCTTTGACACCATCTTCCGCCAGGACAACCTGAAAGCCCGCTTTTGATAGTGTGTATTCGATGGATGCTCTGGCAGTAGGGGAGTCGTCAACGGCAAATATGGTTTTCATGATTTATCTCCTTTGATTGTATATCCTTTATTATCGATCATTCTGATCAGATCTTCCGTAAGTCCCTTCAGTTTGTACTCCTGATGGATGAGATAGAGCAGCAACTGCATTCCCGCGCCGTCGATTTTTTCCAGGCCGGAACAGTCCAGTTCAAGCGGGTCTTCCGTTTCCCTTACCTGTTTCCACAGAGAGGCGGCATTTCTGATTTTCAGCTCCCTATCAACTGTTAACGTATTCATGTCTCCTCCTAAAAAAGAGTGATATTGCTACCGGTAGATTTTTCTATATCAAGTTCCGAGTATTCGCCGGCAATTGTCGTCCGTTCTTCATCGACAGTCAGGTTTTGCAGGATTTCCTGTATGGTCGTATCTTTAAAGGTGCATTCGCTGATCTTAAGCGGACCGCCGTAAGGTTCCAGATTGCCGTTGATGTTGTCCAGCAGTTCGTCGCAAAGGGAAATTTTGCTGTCCATCACCTGATGGAGTTCCCTCAACCGCGAAAAGAGCACGGAATACTGCCTGATTTCTCCCGACAGGGCATCGGTGATCTTCATGACCGAGTTGAAATTCTCCGTAAAGAGCTGTTCGGTCGTTTCGATTATGTTCGATGACTGGTACAGATCTTCCTCCATCAGAGTATATTCTTCCTGCTGTTTATTAAAAATGGAATTGACCGTTTCCAGATTTTCGCTGATGCGGTCTCCCGATTCGTCCATATCGCCGATGATTCCTTCAAGATCGGAAAAAGCCGTATCGGAAAAAACATCGCTTCCCGAAAGATCGCTGGTAACATCGAGATTGTTTCTGGCCTGCTCTATCCTGGCCAGAAGCAGGAGATTGTTTATCGATTCGATAACGGGTATGAATTCCGATGTGACGCTCCTCTCCGAAAGGACCAGCTCATAAATGCCCCTGAACCGCGAAAGAATATCCTTTTTCCGCTGACGGCTGCTCTCCAGGTTGGCGATGATATCCCTGATTGTGTTTTTCGGAGCCTGAAAAATAATATGGATGACAGTGGCCTCGCTGTCTCTGCCGTTTTCGCTCTGAACCAGCGAGCTTATCATCTCCTTGTCCGAGTCCACGTCGCGGATCAGTTCATTGATTTTCCGGAATTCAATTTCAAGGCGGTCGAGCATGGAGAGAAGCTCGCTGTTTATCCTTTTCATCTGCTTTTCCGTTGTGTTCAGAAGAAAAATCAGAAGGGTGTTTATGTTTTTGTACTCATCCAGTTTACGAAAATCTTTCAGATCCTCTTCTCCGGAATTGAGAAGGGCAGCATGATCTTCTGTAATCCGGACAGTCTTTTCAAGTATTTCTGAGAGATGATCCATCTGCTGCTGAATAATATCCTGTGTCTGCAGCTGTATCATTATGTTATAGGTGGGCTTTTTGATGTTTTCGATTCTCGATAGCAGATCCCCCAGAATCATGGAGAAATTCTCCACGCTGTTGCCCGATACTTCCATAAGCTTCTGGGAATCGGTGGATACCGTATGAATGTGTTTGTGATTGAATTCTTCATATTCATCGATGTCCGTCAGAAAATGCCCGATGAGGTTGTTCATTTTTTTTCCGATTCCATTAATGACGGTCGTCCCCTTGGCTATTTCCTCGGAAAGCGAGATAAAGCGGCTCGATATGATCTGGTAGCCTTTTCCTCTTGTTCCTTCTCTCTGGGAGTAGACTATGGAGTTTATAGCGAAAACTTTCAGATCTTCGGATATGTTGTAGATATCCTCTATTCGCTTTACGGCGTTGTTGGAAATTTCTATGGTTTCCTTCAGATCGTCGAACACTTTGCTGTCGGCGTTTTGCGTTTCCTTCAGCTTGGCCAGTGCTTCGTTCAGCTGGGTGTGAAAAGCATCCAGCTCGTGTTTGATTCCATAGCTGCTCCTGTTTTTATCGGTAGAAAAAATAAAATTGAGCAGTTCCCTCGCTTCCAGTATGTTGTCATCGATCTGAGTCTCGATTCTGGGTAGGTTCCGGGATATATTCGTGAGAACCCGGGAGTATTCGCCGGTGTATTTATTGAGGTTTGAGATAAAATCCTGTAGTTTTCCTGTTTCCCTGATGCTGTTTTTCAGTGCTCTGCTCCAAAATCCCGTTTATTTTATCATGTCCATAATTTCTGAAAGGATTTTCTCATCGATGATTTCCTGGATATACCGCTCGGTCTGAGGGGACACTTTTTTGAATGACACAGCCATTCCTCTGGAGGCGGCCCCGTCGCCCTTATTGATTCTGACGATTGAACCTTCGGCCAGAAAGTCGAAATTCCTGAAATGAAAGAGGATGGAAATTCCGTCTCCCGCTTGCAGCCCTTCAAGTTTTTCGCTTCTGAGAAAGCAGCCGCCGGAAGAAATGGACGTGACCATAACGCGCTCCTTTTTTCTATCCGAAGGGGAAGATTCCCAGTACTCTCCATGAAGAGGCCATTGAATCCTGTTGGTGGAACGGACTTTCTTATCGGTCGCCCTCAAGTGGGATGCCGCTTCCTCCATGTTCGAGGCGATAAAAACGGTTCCCCCCTGAAGGAGCGGTTCAAAGACACCGAAATCCGCTTTGTAGAGAATGATTGTGATAATGGCATTGAGATATTGGATGTGCCGGATTATGGCTTTTACATCGACTATTGTCAGAGAAGAACAGTTGATTATGTAGGAATCCACATCGCTGTGCTCGATGTGGTACAGATAGGCCTCTTTCTGGTCCGCTGCGTTATATATTTCTCTGTCCTTGTGCAGGGTATCCGGTGCGGGATCGCTGTCTTTCCAGTTCAATACAATGGTTCGATTCATTATCATTATCCTCCACTTCTATAATTATGAAGAACGCCGGAGGGGTTTTGCAAATTCCCCGGGATTAAAAACTGATTTTATCGATTGTGATTATATCCCTCTTCTTTTTTTCCTGTATGGCGGTGACCTCATTCCCCTTTTTGTTGCGGATGATTTCACTGAGAAAATCATCGGCGATTTTAAGACCTCTTCCATGGGTGTACTCATGCTCCACATCTCGGTCCATGATCTCCTGAATATTGGTTACGGGATCGATTATATCCTCCCTCTTGAAGCCTTCTCCCCTGTCAGCCAGGGTAACCACGATCGAGCCGCAGTCGATGGCACCCCTGACCATGACTTGCAGGCTGCTGTCGGAGCGGTTTCCATGGACGAAAGCATTAATAGCCAGTTCCGTTATGGCAATGGCTGTTTTTTCCGTCTCATCGATTCCGAAATCATAATTGTGCATCAGCTTCTTCATTGCCGTCAGGTGTCTGTCCCATTCATCTATATGGTGAAAGGAAAAATTAAACCGTTTCGGCTGACGGTATTCCAGTTGTATGAGCGTCGTATCATCGTCCAGGGGATAGCTGCCGTTGAGCTTTTCCAGCTCCCGGATCAGGGAATAGAAGTAACGGGAGCTGTTGCCCCGGCTCTTTTCCAGAAGGCTTTCGAAAATGGCCCGGCTGTTTCTTCTTCCCCGGCTGTCTTTCATTTCCACAACGGCATCGGAATAGATCAGCAGCCGGTCCTCCGATAGAAGCTCCATTTCGTTCATCCCGTAAACAGGGTCGGCAAAATAGGATATGTGCATTCCCTGAACCGGATCGAGGCGGACCGCGCGGCCGTCGCGGATCAGATAAGGCAGTTCCCCGTTGGCGTTTGAATACCGGAGAATGCCTTTAGTCAGATCTATCAGCAGTACGGTCATGGTGGGAAACTGGTCCTCATCGGCCATATCCATGAAGGAACGGCTGATTGACTTGAGAAAAAGGTCTGTCCGCCCGGATCGGAAAAGCTGCTCGATATGATGATCTGTCACACTCGAGAGGAGAGAGGCATCCAGCGATGCCTTCAGGCCGTGATCCGTACAGTCTCCCATGACGATAATTAATTTATCCTCGGAAATTCCCCGCAGAATTTTAAAGAAATCTCCGCCCAGTTTTTCACAGGGCATAAAAAGCCCCTGTATGTTGAAATTTCTGATAACGGGAATGGAACGCTGAATATAGTTCTGCTGAAGAACAAGGGCTTTTCTGAGCATTTCTTTCTGAGCAGCCAGATCGCTGTTTATCTTCTTTTCATTCTCTTTCCGCAGGGTTATATCGGTGATGTTCCAGATAATGCCGATGGGATAGCCCTCTTTGTCATTGAAAGCTGATGCCCGAAGAAAAGCCGGCAGGATTTTTCCCCCTTTGGTTTTCAGGAAACTTTCCTGCAGAAACGATCCGCCGTTCAAAGTTGTTTTCAGGCAGGATGTATAATCTTCCGGACGGGAGAAAATTTTCTCTTCAGGAGTTATCATAAGGTCTCCGACGGAATAGCCCAGAAGGGATGTGAATGTTTGATTTATGAAGTAGAACATTCCGCTTGTCGTCGAGATGGCGACGCCGTCGCTCGAGGAGTTAACCGCCGCTTTAATAAGTAACAGCTGTTCATTGGATTCAACAAGCTGCCTTCGGGTAATTTCCGCATCTTCCGCCAGGCTTAATGCTATTCTCTTCTCTTCCCGTAAAGTCAGTTGCCCTGTGAAGCTTTGATCGGGCTTCCGGTCCAGGTCATACTTGGCGCTCTTTCCCGATTGGCTCAGCAGCTGATTGACTTCCTCCTTGATTTCCAGGATCCTCGCTTCCCTTCCGTTCATAAGGTTTACCGCTCTCTCCATATCCGAAAGAGCGGTTATCAGGTTTTCTTCCGAGTGATTATTCAGTATTACCTGGGAAGTGATAGAGGCCAGTGACTCCAGATAAGCGGTTTTTTCGCTGTCGAGATCTCCGGGAGAGCTCAGAACCAGGGCTCCGATGGCATTTCCGTCTGATCCTTTCAATTGAAAACCCGTCAGACTTGCCTCATCATCGGCTTTTAAAGGTCCCGCATTTTCCGATGCCATTACTTTTTCGATAAAAGAAAGGGAAATCGCTCCGAAGCTGTCTTCCCCGGTTTTCCCGGAAAAAGCTGCCCTGTGAAGAGACAGGGGCTTTTCCGGACTTGCCTCACTACCCAGAAAGTAGCCTTTTACCCATAACTCCGCCGTGTCAGTAGACGTGGCGAGGCGGACAGTTTTGCAAATCAGTTCAGATTTTTCCTGCAGGGGCGCCGGTTTCAGAAGCCGCATCTGCAGGCTGTTTCTCAGAAGGTTTCTTTTCTCTCTTTCTTTATCCTGGCTGATATCCAGGTGGATGCAGAGAAGGCGCGATGAACCCGAGCCGTCAATCCGGGTGACTTTCTCGCCTCTGGCTCTGATCCACATATAACGCCCCGATTTACGGCGGAACATAAAACTGCAGTTATAGGAGTCTGTTTTTCCGGAAACGAAAGCATCCAGTTCGCCGGCGGTGCCTTCCCGGTCGTCTTCATGAACCAGTGTGAGCCATGAATCAAAATCGGCGGGAAAGTCTCCATCTCCGTATCCTGCCATGCGGTAGAAATGTTCATCAAAATAGAGCTCTTTTGTTTCTCTGTTGTATTCCCATATTCCCTGACGGCCTATAGTCATGGCCCTGTCGAGTCTTTCCTGTTCCCTGTTGATCAGATCGCCGAAGCGTCTGATATCATCGAGTTCAAAAAAAGTTTCGACATAACAGGGAACTCCCCTAAGACTTGTGGGCCGGATGGTCTTTATTATGTCCAGAGCCGAACCGTCAGATCTGACCAGGGAGGAGACACTGGGGGATATTTCCGCGTTACCTTCAAAGGGACAAATCCCTTCATCCGCCGTACAGATAAAACCGAAACACCGGTTTCCCGTCATCTCATCGGGAGTCGAGTCCGCCATGAGAGCCGCGTCTTCGTTGACATATTGTATGAGATGGGTTTCTCTGTCGATTATCACAATGCCGATCTTTATATATTTAAGGAAATCAGCCTGTTCCGATTTTTTCATAGCTTCTTTCTATATTTTAAGAGTCACCATAGCTGATTGCAACATTGTATGGACAGCAACAGCGCTCAGCTATAGTCTATATTTATGGATTACAGGCTTTTTGTAGCGATAGACCTTCCGGACGCGGTGCGGGACGAGCTTTCTGTGCTTTGTCGTCATCTGGAAAGAGTGAGGTGGACTCCGCAGGATCAGTTTCATCTGACGCTCCGCTTTATCGGAAGGGGTGACGGAGCTCTCGTCCGGGATCTTTGTGAACAGCTGAGCTCTCTTGAACCGGATCCTTTTTCTCTTATCCTGGCCGGTACCGGTTATTTCCCTCCAAGGGGGATGCCGAACATACTCTGGGCCGGAGTTCAGCCATCGGATCAGCTGAAAAAGCTTTACCGCCGGGTTGATGAAGCCCTCTTTTATTGCGGCGTCAAGCGGGAGGGGAGAAAATTTGCTCCCCATATCACTCTCGGCCGGCTGACAGGAGAACCTCATGATGCTGTGGGCGAATGGCTGGCCGGTACTGCGTCTTTCCGGTCTTCAAGCTTTGATGTAAGATCATTCCACCTCTATACGAGCCGGCTCACTTCCAGGGGAGCATTGCACACCAAACTTGCCAGTTTTTAATGTATTAATTTTTCCTTTGACGTTATACTGATTTTCTACGTCAATATCAGATTAACGGGATACTGATCCCGGGGAGTTTATATGGATAAGTCTCAGGACGAAATGATAAGCGAAGAAATCGGAAATCTTCTTCGGGAAACTTTTGAGAAAGTGGACGGTTTTTACCTGGATAAAGGGACAAGCCTCTTCGAAACTCTTGATGATCTCTCTTCCGGAGAAGTCTCTGTCTGTCCATCCGGATCCGATTCCTCCATTGCCGGTCATGTCCGGCATATAAGTTTCTTTATGAATACCATTATCGGTTACAATACGGGCGAGATTGACGAACCGACAGACTGGAATCAGAGCTGGACCGTGGAGAAGGTTACGGAAGAGCAATGGGAGGAACTCAAAAAAGAAGTGAGGGAATCCTATGAAACCGTAAAGGCGAATGTCTACGGTATGACCTACTGGAAGAATGTCGACGACTTCGCGGGCATCCTCTGTGTTCTGGCCCATACGGCGTTCCACATGGGCGCCATCTGGAAGATGACTTCGCAGATACGCGCCTGGAAATAGACCTTTATGACCGGAAAGAGAGATTTTCAGTTCAGTAAATTCTGCGCTTACGGTTTTCTCAAGAATCTCCGCTTTTTTGAAGCTTTTCTCATTGTTTTCCTTATAGAGCGGGGCATTTCCTATACGAGCATAGGTGTTCTCTATGCTGTTCGGGAAATCAGCGCCAATCTTCTGGAAATCCCCTCGGGAATCGCCGCCGATGTTCTGGGGAGACGAAAAACGCTTGCCGGATCCTTTCTTCTCTACATGGCATCATTTCTCATCTTTTATCTCTTCAGGAATCCTCTTCTCTTTGCTGTAGCGTTCATTTTTTACGGAGCGGGAGAGGCTTTCCGATCGGGGACGCATAAGGGCATGATAGCCGATTACCTGAAAGGGCGGGGCGAACAGGCGCTGATGTCCGCTTATTACGGCCGGACGCGCTCCTGGTCCCAGCTGGGGCTGGCCCTTTCATCGCTCGCCGCCGGTTTTTTTGTATTTCTTTCCGGGGGATACGATTCGATCTTCCTTTTTTCCACTGTTCCCTACGCCATCAATTTCGTTCTGATTCTCTCCTATCCGGTGAATCTGGATAACCGCGAGGAAAACGCTTCGAAGGGGAAAAGGGAGAAGGTGAAGGAAGTTCTCAGCGAAACAATACATTCCATAACCGATAGAAAAGTCTTCAAACTGATAAATCTGACAGCCCTCCATACGGCCTATCTCAAAGCAGTAAAAGACTATATTCAGCCGGTCCTGGTCGCTCTGGTTCTCACTCTGCCCCTTTTCAAAGAGTACAATACGGACCAGCGTTCGGCACTGCTTATCGGGGTTGTCTATTTTGTCATTTACTTCCTGACATCCATAGCTTCCGCATCGGCGGGAAAAATAAACCCCGGTGCGAATCTGTTTATTCCCGTGGCCACTCTTCTGGGGGGGCTGGCGGCCGGTGCTGCAGGAGGACTTTTTCTCATGGCGGGATACCCGCTGCTGACGGTTTTTTTCTTCCTGATAATCCACCTGACCGAGAACTTGCGGAAGCCTCTTATGACCGGTTACCTCTCTGAGCAGGTCAACAGCTCTATACTCACATCAGTTCTCTCCGTTCAGTCTCAGGTTAAAACAGTCTTGACTGCGCTGATAGCTCTGATTTTCGGTTTCGCCGCAGACAGAAGAGGGGTCGGCGAAGCTCTGCTCTTTGTTTCGGCGGGACTTATTTTATTCTCAGTCCTTCCTCTGTTTCCCAAATTGAGGAAAAAGAGTATCGCGCCATGAGGCAACGGAGATCATCGGTTCCCTTACGACTTCCCCTGTTATTATTTTTTGCGGGTATTTTGTTTACCGAGGGAATCGCAGCTCAACAGATTGATTACCGCGGCGAGATGCGGAGCCTCGTAGAGGAGATAAGCCGATACGGAAAAGAGAGACACCCCGGCTTTGCCGTTATTCCCCAGAACGGCCAGGAGCTCCTCACATCCGATGGCACGGCGGCGGGGCAATTTGTCTCTTCCTATCTCGATGCCATCGACGGAGTGGGGCGGGAGGACCTCTATTACGGATACAGAGCGGATAACAGGAAGACACCGGAATATGATACGGAGTATATGCTCGGATATCTGACGGCTGCCCGGGACCGGGGGCTCTCTGTTCTGGCAGTCGACTACTGCCGCAGCAGAAGTAAAATGGATGATTCCATTGAAAAAAACAGAACCAATGGCTTTCTGGTCTTCGCGGCGGACCGCAGGGAACTTGATCGCATTCCCACCTATCCTTCACGGCCGGTTGACGTGAACAACCGTGAAATTAACGAACTGAAAGACGCGGCCAATTTCCTCTACATCATTAATCCCTCTGATTATTCTTCCCGCGAAGCTTTTATCTCCGATCTGGAGCGGAGCGAATATGATATGTTTATCATCGATCTGTTTGATGATGACGGAATCCCTCTGACAGCTGTTGAAATCGAAAGACTGAAGCGCAAACCTCAAGGCGGCCGCAGACTGGTTATATCCTATATGAGCATAGGTGAAGCGGAAGACTACCGTTATTACTGGGACTCTTCCTGGGAGAGAAATCCTCCTTCCTGGCTGGAGCGGGAAAATCCTCACTGGAAGGGGAATTATAAAGTCCGGTACTGGTATCCCTTATGGAAAGCTATGATTTTCGGCAATGAAAACGCCTATCTGGATCTTATTCTGGACAGAGGCTTCGATGGCGTCTATCTGGACATAATCGACGCCTTCTGGTATTTCGAGAACTGATCCTGCAGGCTCTTTCAAGCCGTCTCCTTAACCGTTCTGCTTTTCTGAGAAAGATCGATTCCCTTCATGGCCACTGTAGATACAAGCACGACCGAAGCGGCGAGGATCCAGCTGAAACTGAATCCTTTCATATCCAGAATCTTTCCCATGATAACCGGTCCGGCGAAAAAACCGGCGCCCATAATCAGCGGCAGGACAGAACTCATCCGTCCTCTGTGCGAAGAGGGGGTGTGGTTCATGATAAAAGGCATGGTGCTGATCGCTTCCAGAATCTCCCCGGCTGTGAATATGAGAACTGATAGGAAAAATGCTGTTCTCGTTTCAAATAACCCCAGAAGGCCGAAACCGATCGTGAAAAGGACGCCTCCGTAAAATATCCGTCTGATATTGCTTTTTTTAGCGGTCAGCGAGGTTATAAGGGGTGTTCCGAACACGACAATAAGGGCATTGGCCGTTCCAAGCATGCCGAACAGTTTGGCTCCGTCACCGGGAAAGGCCGCCTCGGCATGGAGAGGCATGAGGAAGGGCCATTGGGAATAGACAAATTTATATCCGAATGCCGCCAGGGCAAAGAGAAGAAGCATGGGACGGGATACGAGGATAGAGAAAATCGACCGGTGTGATTCGCCGGCATCTTCATCTACCTTATCTGCTGTCTCTTTATTGCTTTCCGGATGGGTTTCCCTGACGAAAAACGCAATAAGTCCGATACCGGCCAGAGCGGTCAGGATATCAATAAGAAACATGACTTTCAGATAGTCGCGGAAGAGAAAACCGGCCAGCATCTGGGCAAAGGCGAAACCGAGATTAAATCCCAGATAATTGAGGGAATAGGCACCTTCCCTCTGTTCCGGAGTTGTCAGGTCGGCTGTCATGGCATCGTGTGAGGGACCGGCGACGCCAAAAAACATGGAAGCCGCCATAAGAGCGTAAACCATGGACATGCCCGGTTCGAGAAACAGGCAGAAAGTATAGGAAGCGACAGATAAAAGCTCGAAAATAATCAGAACCGGTTTGCGGCCCCATGAATCGGCCAGTTTTCCGCCGATCAGGCTTGCCGGCGCATAGAGAAGTTGAGTGAGAGCAATATAACAACCTGTCTGAGCACCGGAAAGGCCTATCTTGCTGCTGAGAAGAAGCGTCATAAACGGGAATATAAGAGCTCCCATGGCATTTATTGTTTTGGAGAGAAATATGATGTAGATCTCCCGGGGCATACCCCGGTATGGAGTAAATAAGTTCAATATTCTGTTCATATGGGAACATTACTCTCAAAAAGGGCCTCTCACAAGTTAGAGAATGCTTGAAACTGTTCTTTCCCGTATAGAACTTGAGCAATTTGATGAGGAAAGGATTATAATTAATGGAAAGATTGTGTTCCATGGAGGATTATTATGAAACTGAGAGTCCAGTTTATTTTTATCAGTGGAGTCCCCCTTCTTGGAATTGCCGTTATATTCCTTATCGGTCTGCTGGCCTTTAACAGAATCAATTCCGGTATGGATGAAATGATTTCCCTTCAGAACGACCGGGCTACGATGCTCAATGCGGATCGTGATGCCTACCAGGTTTATGTGACGGAACTGGAAGCCCAGACTTCCCGAACTCTGGATGAGCTTCGGGAACTCGATAGTTCAAATAAAGAAAACCTACAGCAGACGAAAGAGAGAATTTTAGTTCCTGCGGAGAATTTCACTGTAGATATGTCGGAACAGCTGGATCGGTTTAAAAGAGAGAACGCTGTCTGGGAGGAACAGAGCCGGAAGGGCTTTGATCTGTCTCTCAAGCTTTTTAATGATGAACAGGCTATCCGGGCGGCTTCTCTCGCCGCTGAAGAAGCTTTTGGTGAAATGCGCGACAGGATTGACCGGATCGGGGAAATAATCGATAACAGTTTAAAAGTCAATCTCAGCGATTCCCGGAGAAGGAGTCTGGAAAGCGCTCTTTCTCTTGTCCTGAACGGCGATCGCGATGCCTATCAGGCTTATGTGGCCCAGCTGAAAGTCCCCGCCGTACAAACCCCCGAAGAGTTGAAAGCTCTCGATGACAGCAATCTTGAAAATATGGAACAAACCGAGGAACGGGTCAGTGAAGCGGCGAGAATTGCCGGAGGGCAGGCGCTTGTTATTGATAAAGAGTTCAGGGAGTATTTTGAGCTTTGGAAAAGTGAAATGCGAAAAGTCGTGGAGCTGCAGGAGAAAGTTTTTTCGGGAATAGGGGAAAGAAATAATTATCTGACAGATAATGCTGTACGTTTTGATGAAATGCGCGACGCCATTGATCAGCTCGGGCAGATGCAGGATGTCCGATCGGAAAATCTCTCGACTCAGATGAGCCGGGAAATAGCTGTAACCAGAGTTCAGTATCTGATCATATTCATAATATCAGTGGCTATCGCCCTTGTTTCCTCGATTCTCATATCGTCCTCTCTTCTCAAAGCCATTTCCATGAATATTCATCTGGCTGAGGAAATCAGCCGTGGAAACCTGACTCTCTCCCTTCCCGCAACGAGAAAAGATGAGATGGGTGATTTAAATCACACTCTTGAAGTCATGAGATTGAAGCTGAAGGAAATCATAACAATTGTCAAAGATTCGTCCGTCTACGTGTCAAATGGCAGTCAGCAGTTATCCGACAGCGCTCAGGGCTTGTCGGCCGGGGCATCGGAACAGGCTTCTTCCACCGAAGAGGTTTCATCATCGATGGAACAGATGGGATCCAGTATCGATCAGAACAGCAGCATTGCCGGAGAAACAAGCGATATTTCCAGAAGCGTATCATCCAGGGCTGCTGAGAGCGGGGAAGCGGTTTTGCAAACGGTATCGGCCATGAAGGAAATCTCTGAAAAGATCGGGATCGTCAGCGAAATGGCTAATCAGACCAACCTGCTGGCACTCAATGCGGCAATAGAAGCAGCCAGGGCCGGTGAAGCCGGAAAAGGATTTGCCGTCGTGGCTTCGGAAGTTCGGAAGCTGGCGGAAAACAGCGGTAATTCGGCATCGGTTATAACCAATCTGGCAGAGAATTCACTGGGCATAGCTCAAAAAGCCGGCCAGATGATCCAGACTCTGGTTGAGGATATACAAAAAACCTCCCAGCTTATTCAGGAAATTAGCGCTTCGGGGATGGAACAGAGCCAGGGTATGATCCAGGTAAACGCAGCCATATCTCAACTTGACAAAGTTACCCAGGGCAATGCCGCAGCGGCTGAGGAAATAGCATCTACAGCTGAAGAGCTGGCCTCCCAGGCAGAACTGCTGAGCAAAGAGATAAGTTTCTTTGAAGTTTAATCGTCGTAGCGATCGAGGAAGGAGTAGTGCTCTTTCCCGTTCCGCCACCCTACAACGGCATCGAGATAGATGTTCTGGGCGGACATATAGATACTCTTTTCAACATCTTTGAAGCTTGCTCCGAGTGTTTTGATCAGTTCCTTCACTTCCCGGCGTTTGCTCGAAGTCTTTTTAGCCGCGACAGCGCATCCGCAGTCCATGGGAGACAGACCGCTTTCGCTGGCAAAGAGCTTGATATCATCCTCCCTGATTTCGCAGAGCGGCCGGATCAGTTCCATATTGTCGAAGTTTTTCGCCTTCAGCTTGGGCATCATGGTCTGGTATTTCCCCGAACAGAGAATATTCATCATTATGGTCTCTATCACATCATCGAAATGATGACCCAGAGCCACTTTGTTGCATCCCAGGCTTTCCGCGTAGGCATAGAGGGCTCCGCGCCTCATGCGGGCGCAGAGATAGCAGGGGTAATCGTTGGCAATTTCATCAACGACGTCGAACAGCTGCTTGTCGAATATTTTTACGGGAATCCCCAGGTAATCGCAGTGGTCTTCCAGTAGCTTCCGGTTTGAGGGATGAAATCCGGGATCCATGGAGATAAACTCCAGTTCGAAACTGTGGTCCGAGTGCTTCTTCAGTTCCTGAAACAGTTTGGCCAGGAGCAGACTGTCCTTTCCGCCGGAAATCGCCACGGCGACCTTATCGCCGGGATTCACCATTTTAAACTGCTTGAGGGCTTTGGTGAATTTCGACCATATGGGTTTCCTGTATATGGTTATGATATTTTTCTCTATCTGTTCGAGGGGCAGTCTGTCTCCAACCGGAGTTATGACAGAGCAGTCGCTTCCCGCTATTCCCGACATGATCTTCTCCTCTCAACCGCTTATCCGGAAGTTCACCATTCTGATGGATTAACGGTTGAATTTCAAGACGTTCAGATACCTGTTCCGTCAAGAAAAACGCAATCGGGACACTGCTCCTCTTTCACCAGCCCCAGTTTCATCAAAAGCCCGAAAATCCGGCACCCCGCGCAGAAACGGAACACCGCTTCGAGAAAAGAGAAGAGGGCGAGCATTCCCAGAAGGAATAGCGCCGGTCCGGAAGCCTGGTTAAGCAGAAAGACTACCGAAGCGGCAGATAAGCTGAGTCCGATCATAGCGGCAAATCTTTTGGGTTTGAACACAATCTGTTTTCTTTTGAAACGGGCCAGGGGGGCGATGATTTTGCCCGAAATATAGGCTAAGGGGCTGAACCGCGGTATGAGAAATACCCTGATGGCAAAATCTCCCGCAAGGAGAAATGCGGGAATCAGACTTCCTGTAAACAATGTCAGAAGACTGAGGAACAGCACCTGCAGGGCTATCCCTCTGACGACGGCTTCATTGACTCTATATGGTCTATTCAATGTTTTCATGAGAATAAAATAATAATGTCTACTAAAAAGGTCAACTAAGTAGATAATGAAATTTATATGATGTTTTCCAGTTTATACAAAAAAATCGTAACAGCCAGAAGATCGGCACAACCGCCCGGGCTGATATTGCGCTCTGCGAAGTCCCGGTCCATCCGGTGAAGAATTTCCCTACCCTTAAGGTTCCCGGATCCTCCCGCCTCAAGAGCTTCTCCGGCTTGCTCTTTCACCCTCTTAAGGGATTCGGTTCCTCCCCGGTGAAGCACGTTGCTGTCTTCGACTTCTGTCATTAAAAGAAGCAGAATATCGACCAGACGGTTGTTCCACTCTCCGGCAGATCGGCGTAAAGCCGGTAAAGCCGACCCGGTCACAGAGGGGAATCCCGCTTCCGCTTCCCCCCGTATTCCTGTCGTTCCCGAATCCTGGAAGAGCTTTTCACCGTGGGTCTGTTTCCGGTTTGAAACGGCCAGCTCTCTCTCCACAATGCCCCGGCACATTTGCGATGCAATTCCGCAGAGATCATCTCCTGTGATGTTTTTACCCGGAGTCTCGTTTTTCAGAAGATATCCCGCCGAAGCGCAGAGGATACCCAGCGAGAAGATTAGTCCTTTGTGAGTGTTGATGCCGGAGGTCGCCTCGAACATGGCCTTTTCCGCTTCGATTCCTATGGGCCGGATCTGCCGCAGAAGGTTCAACAGATCAGAACCGGTGAAATGAAAGCCTGTTTCTGTCATAGAGGAAAAATAGGGGTGAAGAACCGCGGCGCTGCTGCAGAAGGTAAAAAGATCCATATCCTTATGAGCGCCGTTGTTATAGCGGTCGACCAGTCCCGGTTTGGGACCGGCCGCCGCCTCATGGAGCATGGCTTCCACGGCCAGAGAAGCGATCCGCTCCTCCGGCCTGTTAAAAGTCACGATTTGACCTGGTGAACAACGTCGATAATGGTGCCGTCGCGGTATTCCACCAGAGCGACGACTTTTTCTTCGAACTCGATTTTTTCCGGGGTTCCCGCCACTCTCTGGGCTTTGTCTCTGAGCTCCTCTATTGTGTAGAGGGGGAGGGTGGTTTCCCGAAGCCTCTTCAGAACATCCTGTCTTCTGGGGTTTACGGCTATTCCCCGGTCCGTAACCAGCACGTCGACGGTCTCGCCCGGCGTTATTATGGTCTGGACGTTGTCCACGACCGTAGCTGTCCGGCCGCGGATCAGAGGGGCCACTATAATGGAAAGGCCCGAACCGACGGCCGTATCGGAATGGCCTCCCGAGGCGCCGCGCAAAACTCCGTCCGATCCGGTCAGGACATTGACATTAAAGTTCACATCGATTTCCAGAGCGCTGAGTATAACCACATTCAGTTTGTTAACGGCGCACCCCTTATTCAGAGGATTGGCGTAATAGGACGCGGAAATTTCCGTGTGGTAGCGGTTGTTGGCAATGGATTTAACGGCGTCGAGGTCAAAGCTCTGGGTATCGAGAAGCTTGGTGATCAGCCCTTCTTCATGAAGCTTGACCATCTGGCTGGTAATGCCTCCCAGACCCCAGCTCGCTTTCACATTTCTCTCGATCATGTAGTCGCGAAGATACTTGGTCGTCGCCAGCGAGGCGCCGCCCGAACCTGTCTGAATAGAGAAACCGTCCTCAAAATAGCCCGATGAAACAATCACGTCGGCGGCGTTGCGGGCAATGAGCAGATCTCTCGGGTTCTTTGTCATTCTCGTTGCTCCGGTGCTGATTCCGTTGGGATCCCCAACCGAATCGACTTTGACGATATAGTCCACCTGATCCTGGTGGATACTGAAAGGCGTATTGGGATATTCCACGAGAAAATCGGTTATGAGGACCACTTTTTTCGCCCATTCGGCATCGACCTTGGCATAACCGAGGGAGCCGCAGGCTGATTTGCCCGTGTATCCGTTCGAATTGCCGTAGACATCGGAGGAGGGAACGCCGAGGAAGGCCACATCGATACTGATTTTCCGCGTTTCGATGGCGCGGGCCCGTCCGCCGTGGCTGTGGATGAGCACCGGATTTTCCATGCCTCCGTTGGAGATAAACTCTCCCAGCTCTCCTCTCAGGCCGCTCGTATAGATCTGGGTCACCACGCCGTTTTTGATATGCCCGACGAGGGGCGAGTGGGCATCGGTCAGGGAACTGGAAGCCAGTGTCAGATTTTTGATTCCCAGATTGGCAATGACATCCAGTACCATATTGAGAATATAGTCTCCATTGCGGAAGTGATGATGGAACGATATGGTCATACCGTCTTTCAATTCTGTTTTCAGAACCGCCTGTTCCACTGTTTCAACCAGTTTGTTCAGCTTGGGAACATTGCGGATCCCTTTTTCCTTCCTGACCAGAGGGGTGTTTTCGAAAGCCCCTTCGAACGGTTTTATGACATCAAATCCCGGCAGGGATTGGGGTATTTCTCTTTTTACTGCATTTAAAGGCATCAGATTTCATCCTCACTTATCAGAATTCCCGAAGCTTTGGCCATGGCCAGTACTCTCTGCGCTCTGTCGACAATGGGTTTGTCAACCATCTTTCCATCGAGGGAAATGACACCCGAGCCCTTTTCTTCCGCTTCGGCAATGGCTGCGATAACCCGGACGGCAAAATCAATCTCTTTCTGTTCGGGAGTGTAGATCCGATGTACAGGAGCAATCTGACGGGGGGATATGACCGATTTACCGTCAAATCCGAGTTGTTTAATCAACTTGACCTCTTCAATAAATCCCTCTTCGTTGTTGATATCGGAATAAACCGTATCGAGGGCATATATCCCGGCTGCTCTGGCCGCTGTAACAATGGCACTTCTGGCATAGAGTATCTCTGTTCCTTCGGGGGAACGCTTAGTTTTCATATTGGTTACGTAGTCTTCCGCCCCGAGGGCAATACCCACAAGCCGCCGGCTCGCAGTGGCAATCTGATAAGCGTTGATAACTCCCAGCGGTCCCTCTATGGCGGCCATCATTTTTATGGTGCCCGGTTCGACGCCGGCTGCTTTCTCTTCCCGCTCGATCAGTTTTTCCACTTCCAGAATATCATCGGCGGTTTCCGCTTTGGGTATCCGGATTATGTCCGGTCTGGCTCTGACCATCGCTTTGATATCATCTTCGCCGAACGGCGTATCGAGTCCGTTAATTCTGACGACTGTTTCTATCCCTTCGTAGTCCAGCGTTTTCAAGGCGTTGAAAATGAGAAGCCTGGCTGAATCCTTCTCGGTAAGGGATACCGAGTCCTCGAGATCGAACATTACTGAATCGGACCGGTAGATATGGGCGTCTTTGACCATTCCCGCATTATTACCGGGAACATAGAGCATGGTTCTGCGAAGCTTTTCCATCTATTTATCCTCCCAGCGGACATGCTGTATTCCCGCAGCGCGGTAGGCTGCCGATTCCAGCCGCGCCTTAATCGTACAGTCCAGCGCTCCCTTGTCGTTAACTTCGACCAGAGCGTCTTTCACATCCAGTTCGTCCATTTTTTCACTGATGACACGGCGGATCTGTTTGCCGAACTGTTTTTCCACGATGCTTTTCAGATCGATTTCAATGCCGCCTTCTGTATTTTCCGAAACGGTTATCATGACATCGCTGGATTCCAACGTACCGGCGATTCCTCTTTTCACAATTCTCATTTATGTAATCCTTTAATCCTTTTTATCACAGCTTGGGCTTCCGGGCTTTTCAGATATTGAAGAGTTGTCTGCGGGACGATTTCCGATATGGCATCAAAGTCATCTTCGGCTATAAGCTTCCGGACCCTGGAGGCGCTGATAACATCGTCATCCTGCTCTTTCCTTTTTACAACGATGAGCTCAATACCTGCAGGAGGCAGAATCTCCGCCATCAGTTCGTTGTAGTGGCTTGTTACGGGGCAGAGAGGTTCTTCTCCCACATAGCGGCGGTTGATCCCGAGAGCCGGGGCGATTCTGTCGCAAAAAAGCGCCAGATCCATTCTGCCGTGGGCATCGATAATTCTCTTCGAGTCCTTAAGGAAATAGGAGGGGAATGTCGCGGCTGAAATGATGTACTGCCCCGAATGATGGACTGTCACATTATCCAGATGAGAAGTCCCCTTCCGTACCAGATCGATTCTCACATCGGCCGGGAAAAGCGACCGGTTTTCATCGAGAAGAAAAATATGGACATGATCGTTTTCCGAAGCGGCTTTTTCAATCAGAAAGAGATGCCCCTTGGTAAAGGGGTTGCAATTCATGACGATGGAGGCAATTCTGTCTCCCGACACTTTTTTTTCCGAAAGATGATCCAGATATTTTTCCAGGCCGTTTTTCATATTTTCCATGAGAACGGCTTCGCCGTCGACCTTCGCTATCTGATGAAAGCCCAGATCGGAAAAAACCGGTTCGTTTTCCGGTTTGGTAAAGAGAAAAAGACTATCGATATTTTCGTGGTGGGCTTTCAGAAGCAGATAGGTGACTATTTTTCCGATATAACCTTCACCTTCATAATTTCTGTCGACAGCTATGCATTTAAGGACGGGGCCGGACATGGCTCCGGAAGCGATAATCCTATCATTTTCTTCCAGAACGATGGCATAGTCGATATCTTCATCCATCTCAAGGTCCCGGCTGTTCAGAAACTCAGTAAATGTTCCTACATCTTTTTTGCTTTTTAGAGAAATGCTTCTTAAATCCAGAATTCTCTCCTCAGCTTTAATATAAATGGAAGTATAAATCATAATTCGTAGATTTCAATTAAAAAAAGTACCGAAATCGTTTTCCGATTCTAAAATAAATCAGAGAGTGCCCTATGGCACTCTCTTCCAGTTTTCAGGCAGTCTGACCTTTTCCTGCTGCTCTTTTTTTCCTCATATCTCCGATAATGGGAAGAATGACCGAAAGGACAGTTATGATAATCAGGGCAATGGCCAGAGGAGAGCTCCAGAATATGCTGAGCGATCCATCTGAAATCTTGTAAGCCCTCCGGAAGGACTGTTCCATATTGTTGCCCACTATGATAGCCAGAATCATGGGAGTCGCCGGTATCTTGGCTTTGGACAGAAAATATCCCACAACACCGAAGATTATGAGCAGATAGAAGTCCATGACGCTATAGCTGATGGCATAGGTTCCCACGAAGGCCAGTCCCAGAACTATGGGGTAGAGAATTTTCGGTGGAACCGCCAGAACCCTCACAAGAAGTCCGGCCATGGGAATATTGACGAAGGCGAGAATGATGTTGCCGATGAACATACTGGCTATGAGTCCCCAGATGACAGTGGACTGCTGCTGGAAAAGCATGGGTCCCGGCTGGAGTCCGAGCATCAGCAGTGCGCCCATCATAACCGCAGTGGTTCCCGAACCGGGGATCCCCAGTGTCAGCATGGGAATCATGGCTCCGACCGATGCGGCGTTATTGGCGGCTTCCGGAGCAGCCACGCCTTCGATCGCCCCTTCGCCGAACTCTTCGGGATGTTTGGAAAGGCTCTTCTCATTGTTATAGGACATGAGAGCTGCCATTGTTCCGCCGGCACCGGGAAGGGCTCCGATAAAGAATCCCAGAGGTGAACTCCTCAGGATAGGCCATACACAGCGTTTCCACTCTTCCTTCGATATCCAGATACGGCCGAATTCCTTCTGAACCTTTTTCTTTCCTTCGGCGATATTCTGAAAGCTTTTGAAGACTTCGCCCAGAGCGTAAACGGCAATTATGATGACCAGGAAATCAATACCGCTCTGCAGTTCCAGTATGCCGAAAGTGAAGCGCTTGACTCCTGACTGGGCGTCGATGCCGATCGTGGCTACCATAAGACCCAGGGCCATGGAGAGAAAGCCCTTGACTCTGTCTCCCTTGGACATGGAGGCCGTGGCCGATAGGGCGAAGAGGAAAAGGAGGAAGTACTCGGCGGGGCCGAACTTCAGGGCGAAACGGGCTACCGGCATGGCGACGGCGACCATAACGAGCGTGGCGAAAATGCCGCCGATAAAGGAGGCTATGGCCGAGATGGCTAAAGCCGCTTCGGCTTTGCCTTTGAGCGTCATGGGGTATCCGTCGAATGTGGCGGCGACAGCGGCGCCGTCACCGGGCGTATTGATAAGTATTGAAGCTCTGGAACCGCCGTACATGGCGCCGTAATAAACCCCGCCCATGGTAATGAGAGCCGCTTCGGGTCCCATGGTAAATGTAAGGGGGAGAAGCACGGCCACGCCGGTCGCAGGCCCCAGACCGGGAAGCATTCCGATAATGGTTCCCAGAATGCCTCCGATAGTCACCCACATGATGTTCATGGGAGCGAAGGCGACGGAAAAACCGTTAAGCAGATACATTAATGAATCCATAAACAAAGCTCCTTAAATCCAGATTCCCGGCGTCATGGGCAGATAAACGCCCAGCAGCTTTGAGAAGAGGATGTAAATAAACAGACTGAAAACAACGGCTACGATGCTGTTGATCTTCCACTTTTTAGCACCGTTGAAGAGAAAAAGTTCACCTTCCAGAAAGAGGATTGTCGAAATGACATAGCCGAGTTTGTCAAAGAGAATGGCGTACAATATGGAAAACAGACATGTCAGTCCGATATTCTTCAGATTTGAATCAATAGTGAATTTTCCGGCGGGCTGTTCACTTTTTCTGCTTTTTTTTGTCTCCTGAACCAGCAGAATAGAGGAGAGTATGATCATAAGCATACCGAGCGCCATGGGAAAGATTTTCGGTTCCATGGGACGTCCGATAGAGGCTTCGGGCAGCAGAAATGTCATGACCGTATAAATAAGGCCGATGAGGAGAGCTAAAATTCCTGATAACAATGAAATATTCAATTTTGGGCTCCTGATATGAAAGGGAAAACCGCCGCCTCCGGGCAACAGGGGCAGCGGTTTTCCCGATAATCCTGTGGATTAGTTTTGCAGCATTCCGATTTCGTTGAGAATATCTCTGAAATTGTTGTCCGCCTGGACCAGGAACTCGCTGAATTCCGGTGCGTCCATATAGGCATCATCCCAGCCGTTGGTTTTTCTGGCCGCTTCCCATTCGGGAGTCAGTCTCAGTTTCCCAAGAGTCTCGCGCCAGTAATCAACTGCGTATTCTGGCATTTCGGGAGGTCCGAAGAGTCCTCTCCAGTTGACGAATGTCTCATTGATTCCCGCTTCCATGCAGGTCGGGATTTCCGCCACAACGCCTTCTCCCACTCTGTGGGGAGCTGTCTGGGCAAGAGCTCTCAGGTCTCCGCTCTGGATGAGTCCCTGAACTTCCGACAGTCCTGTCGAGAACAGATCGATATGGCCGCCCAGAACCTGGGCTGCTCCGGAATCGTCGAAGCTGACATAGTCGATCTCTTTCAGGTTTTTAACGCCTGCCGCTTTGGCCATGATGAGGAACTGGAGATGGTCCATTGAACCGGCTGAAGAGGTTCCTCCGATTTTAACGCTTTTGACATTGCTTTTCAGAGCATCCATTACATCATTGATGCTCTTGTAGGGCGAATCGGCCTTAACGACAAATACGGCGTAATCGGCGATAAGTCTGGCCAGGGGGGTTACGTTATTGTAATCCAGATCGGTTGTTCCGGCGAGTTTGGTCAGTATGAGCGGGGATGAATAAACAGTGATGGTTTTGTCATCGCCTTTCTTTTCCTGCAGGCTGGCCAGATGGACGGAACCGCCGGCGCCGGGGTTGTTTCTGACAGGCATGGGCACTCTGACGAGTCCTGTATCTTTGAGCACTTTGGCTGTCGTCCTTATGGTCAGGTCCCAGCCGCCGCCGGCGCCGCTCGGTGCGACGAAATCCAGATTCCCTTTGGGGTACTGAACAGTCTGGCCTGATTCTCCCTGCTGGCCATTAGCCATGAGCGCGAGGGGAGACAGAATCAAAAGTGCTGTAAAAAGCAGCAAAGTCTTTTTCATTGATTTCTCCTTGTTTTGGTTAACTGACTTATAGTAAACCCGCCCCGAAAAGCTGAAAGTAAGAGGGATGCTGATTATTTTGTAAGTGTTTGTCCTACAGAGCCAACGGGAAATAACCCTTTATTGCGAAAACATTTGCTAACCGCCCTGCAGATTGATATAGTATTGCCATGATTAACAGTCTCCGGTATTGTCTCATCCTTCCGGTTCTCTTTCTCTTTTCTGTTTCAACCGCTGCAGCCGAGAACTACCGCTTCTATAAACTCACTCTCGAAAACGGTCTGTCGAGTAATTCTGTCTACAGAATCGAACAGGATTCCACCGGATATATGTGGTTCGGAACCTTCAGCGGCCTGGGCCGCTATGATGGTCGGGAGGTGCGGACCTATAAACCCGAGCCGGGCGTTCCGGGAAGCATCAGCAGTCCCGTTATTTTTGATCTCCATGAGGATTCGAAAGGTCGGCTCTGGGTGGGGACGGACGGAGGGGGACTGAATCTCTACAACCGCGACAGCGATGATTTCACCCTGTTCAGCCATGATGCCGGGGACAGAACGAGCGTAAGCAGCAATAATGTCTATGCTATATGCGAGGATTCTTCAGGCCGGCTCTGGTTCGGTACGGGCGGCGCCGGGCTTAACCTCTTTAATGAAGAGGAAAGGAATTTCCGGATATTCCGTGCCTCCGATGGAGGACAGACCCTGGACAGCGATGTGATCCGCTCGCTTCTCTGTGATTCTGAGGGCCGTCTCTGGGTCGGGACGCAGGGCGGCGGACTCGCTTTTATGGAAGAAGAGGGGCGCTTCGTCAACTTCAGACATGACAAATCCGATTCGCTTTCCATCAGTTCCGATAATGTGCGAACCATTCTGGAGGATTCGGCGGGCCATCTTTGGATCGGTACTGAAGGGGGAGGTCTCAATCTCTTCAACCGCGGGGCGGGGACCTTCGGCGTTGTGGCAAATCCCGAATTGGAAGATCCGCTTCATTATTCTGTCCGTTCCATCCGGGAGGACCGCGACGGCCATCTGTGGATCGGTACGGAAGGGCAGGGGATATTCATTATAGACCGTGAGGGAAACATCCTTTCTTCCATAAGGCATGAGAAGGGAAATAGCGACAGTCTCAGTAAAGATAAGATCCGCCATATTTTCATAGACCGCAACGGACTGGTCTGGATCGGGACTCGGGACGGCGGCGTGAACCGCTTCAATCCCCGGACGATCGGTTTCACAAACCGGGAGATCGAAAATGTCCGGGCTCTTTATGAAGACTCGGAAAAGAGAATCTGGATCGGGTCCGACGGGGGAGGGCTATACAGCCTTTCGGAAAAGGGCGTAATAGAAAAGAACCGGGCTTTGCTTTCGAACGATCAGGTATACGCTCTGCTGGAAGACAGCGCGGGCAATCTCTGGGTCGGAACCGACGGCGGCGGGCTCAACAGAATTGACGGTGAGACCGGGGAAGTCGACACTTTTCTCTACGAACCGGACAACCCCGATTCCCTTGGGAGCAATACGGTCTGGTCTCTGCTGGAGGACAGCACCCGGACGCTGTGGATCGGAACGGAAGGAGGCGGCCTCAACGCCTGGAATACCAGGACGGGATCTTTTTCCCGCTACATCAGCATACCCGAGGAAAACAGCACATTAAACGGCAATTCCATCCGCTGCATCTATGAAGATAAAGACAGGGTCCTCTGGGTGGGAACATGGGACGGCGGGCTGAACCGGTATAACCGCGAATCGGGCACCTTCGTCCGCTATTCCCGCGATCCCCTGCGGGCTCTCAGCCTCAGCGACAGCAGCGTCAATACGATTTTTGAAGACTCGAAGAGGCGCCTCTGGATCGGGACGGCGGCAGGCGGGCTCAATCTGATGAACCGCGAAGATGAGACCTTCACTCATTACACAGGAAACGAAGGGCTTGCGGGCGACAATATTTTTTCCATACTCGAAGACGGTGACGGATATCTGTGGATCAGCACCGACAGAGGACTGACCCGTTTTAACCCCGACACGGGGGATACACTCAATTTCGGGGAGTCGGACGGTCTTCCCGGCAATGAATTTTCCATAAACGCCTCTGTTTTTCTCCACTCGGGCGAAATGGTATTCGGCGGGCCGAGAGGGATCAACCGCTTCTTTCCCCGGAAGGTGGAAGTTAACCGTTCCATTCCCCCTGTGGTCATTACCGATGTACAGGTTATGAATGAATCTCTCACGATCGGTTCGGAAAAGCCTCTCGTTCTTCCCCACGGCGACTCCATCCTGGCATTCCACTTTGCCGTTCTGGATTTTGCCGCTCCCGAGAGAAACCGCTATGCCGTACTAATGGAAGGCTTACAGAAGGAATGGACCAGTCTTGAAAACCAGAACAGCATGGTCTATAACAATCTCCCGCCGGGAGACTATATCTTTCGGGTTAAGGGAGCCGATAACAACGGGATCTGGAATGACGAAGGCGCTTCTCTTCCTGTTACTGTTCTGCCCCCCTGGTGGAAAACCCCTCTGTTTTTCATCATTCTTCTCGCCTCTGTTGCCCTGGCGGTCTATCTGATAGTCAGATCGAGGCTCAACCGGCTTGAAGAGAAAAACAGAGAACTGAGGGAATACTCCATTCACATTCAGGATGTCCGGGAGGAGGAGCGGACCTGGGTTGCGCGGGAAGTGCACGATCAGCTCGGCCAGACTCTTTCGGCTCTGAAGATGGAGATCTACCGCAACGGATCCGAACAGAGAGACTCCATGCTGGGCCTTGTCAATATGAGCCTGGAATCGGTAAAGGATCTCTCCACAAGGCTCAGACCGAAGGTTCTCGACAATCTCTGCACCGGCGAGGCTGTTTCATGGCTGGTCAGGGATTTCTCCTCCCATACGGGCATTACCATTAACAGGGATATCGAAGAGCGAATGGTCGTGGAGAACGAGGAGATCAAAACCGCCCTTTTCCGGATCTGCCAGGAAGTGCTGACCAATGTGATCCGCCATTCCGGTGCCGACAGCGTCAATGTCTATCTGGCTGTCCGGGGCGAATCGGCAATTTTGAAAATAGCCGACAACGGGTGCGGTATCGCTGAAGAGGCTCTGGAAAAGACGCGGTCCTTCGGCATCCGGGGCATCAAGGAAAGGTGCCGGTATCTCAACGGGCAGTGCCGCATATCCGTCAATGAGAAGGGCGGAACTACGGTCCGGGTTTCAATCCCCATGAAGCGCAAAGGAGAGAATTAAAGCCATGCTTAAGATTCTTATCGCTGACGACCACCCCCTGATCCGCAGGGGGCTGAGCCAGATACTCAGGGATAATCTGCCGGTCAGGATTCTCGATGAGGTGGATGACGGAGCCGCCGTGCTGTCCGCTCTGGAAAAGGAAAAGTACGATGTTCTGATCCTGGACATTTCCCTCCCGCACCGCGACGGGATGGATATCCTCATCGATGTGAAAAAGCGTTATGAGAAACTCCCTGTTCTGATACTGAGCATCCAGCCTGAAGAGCAGTACGCCTTAAGGGCGCTGAAGCTGGGCGCTTCGGGGTGCCTCAATAAAGCCGTGGCTCCGGAAAATCTGGTGGAAGCGGTTAAAACTGTTGCGGGGGGCAGCACCTATATCAACAGCACGGTCAGTCAGCTTATGCTGGAAAATCTCAATAGTGATGTGGGTGAGAATCCCCATGAAGCTCTATCGGAAAGAGAATTTCAGGTTTTGCTGATGATCGGCAGAGGGCTGTCGGTTTCCGAAATATCCGATCAGCTCAATCTCAGCGTCAAAACGGTGAGCACATACCGGACCAGGCTTCTGAAGAAGATGGGGCTGGCCAACAGCGCCCAGCTGACCAGCTATGTCTACAGAAAAGGACTTCTGGACGCCTATTAACTTTTTATCCCGCCGAAAACGCCTATGAGCCTGTCCATGGCTTCTTCGAGAAGTTTCCGGCTGCATCCTATATTAAGCCTGGCATAGGACGCATAGTCCTCGCCGAACCAGCGTCCAGGATCGAGGGCCAGGGAGGCTTTTTCCATAAGCAGTTTTTCCAGTTCTCTTCCTTTGAATCCGAACTCTGCAAAACTCAGCCAGAGTAGATAGGTCCCTTCAGGACGGAACAGTTTCACTTCGGGAAGCTCCTCTTTCAGTCTGCTTTCCACATAATCCAGATTATCTTCCAGATAGAGAAGCAACTCGTCAAACCAGGATTCTCCTTCGGTGAAAACAGTTTCAAGAGCCGTAGTGGTAAAAACGTTTACGCCATTCAGGTGAAACCTGGTGAGAAAACTGTTGAAACGGCTTTGAAGATCCCTGTCGTTGAAATGGGCTATTCCTATTGTGTTTCCCGAAAGGTTGAAAGTCTTTCCCGCCGAGAAAAGCTGAACCGTATTGCGCCGCAGCTTTTCCTCGAGCTGAGCCGTCGTCAGAAAGAACAGATGATCGAAGACAAACTCCATATGGATTTCGTCGCTGATGAGCAGAACGCCGTTTTCTTCGCAGATTGTGGCTGTTTCCACCAGCTCCGCTTCACTCCAGACCCTTCCCACGGGATTATGGGGACTGCTGATAATCATGATTTTCACATCGTCAAGGGCGGCGCACTCCCGCAGATTATCAAAATCCATACGGTAGAAGCCTTTCTCTTCGATAAGCTTGTTATATACAGGTTTGCGCTTTGAATTGATGATGGTCTCTTCAAAGGGATAATAGACAGGAGGCTGGATTATGACTCCGTCGCCTTCACGGCTTTCCAGCTCGAGAAGAATGGAAATGGCACTTAGAACGCTGGGGGCGAAAGTCAGGTTCTTCGGGTCAATTTCCCATTCGTGGCGGCGGTAGCACCACTCTATGATTTTTTCCTTGATGTGGTCGGGGCGGAACTCATAGCCGTAAAAACCGTGCTCCGCTCTTTCCTTCAGATTCGATATGAGCTTTTCCGGAGCCCGGAAGTCCATATCGGCTACCCAGAAGGGGAGAACATCCCCCTTCCCGAACATTTTATCTAAAAACTCCGCATTCCATTTTACTGAATGGCTGTTTTTCCTGTCGTGAAGCTCATCAAAATTACTCATGATGTTATTTTAAAGCACAACAGGAAAAATGCCAGAATCTCTTAATAAAAACTTTTATTTATTCCTCTGAGACCAGCTTTTTTTCGGCTGATGCTTTCAGGGGTTCGATGATTATTATCACATACATTATGGCGTAAAGGACTGTGATTAAGGCTACTGAAAAATTGGGTCCGAGTGCATCGGGATTCTCCAGATTGACAAGAATGCTTATTGTCCCCAGAAGAGTTCCTAAAAGTCCCGTCAGTACAATAAGTGTTTTCAAGCTGTTTAAATAGGCAATGCCCTTTTTCAATAACTGTCTATCTGCCGGGAGGGTGGACAGAATCCCGGAAACCATGCGGTTCTGCTCTTTGGGAGAATAGATCAGCGATACCAGAATATAGGGAACAGCGACAGTAATGACAAAGGATGCTATATCCACGATTAACAATATCGAGTTACCAGCCAATATCATCACCAATCCAATGAATAACAGCATGAATATAATGCCTATAATGAATTTTAGTTTAGTCATTTTCGACTCCTTGTTTTTCTTGAAAATATAATGATCCTTCAAAGATTATCCGCGGAAAATCTTCTTTAAAGGCTTCATATCTGCTCATGGAAATATTGCTTCTACGCAGTCTGTTATCATAAATGGCCGGTTGAGCTATAAGAATCAGGCTGCCAATTATACAGGCGGCCAGAAAGATATTTTCTCCGATTTTCTTTCGTTTGAACGGAGAAGATGCCGGCATTGCCAGCGGAGGAGTTTTCCTCGACGCCACTTCATCCTCAAAAAACGCTCTAAACTCTTTGTTCATATCATCCATCAGACAAAACTCCCCGATAATTCGCTTTTCATCTGCTTTCTTATCTCCGACATGCGGAATTTCACAGTCCCGAGGGGCTTACCCGTGATTCCGGCGATTTCCCTGTATTTCATCTCTTCGTAGAAATAGAGGAATACCAGTTCTCTATCTTCAGCCGAAAGCCGGGAGACCGCTTCGCCGATAAGGCGCTTCTCTTCGCTTTTGATTAACAGCGATTCAGGCGTTTCTCCCGCCCCTCCGTGATCGGCTGTCAGCTCTTCCGTGACAATTCTTTTCTTCCTCAGTCCGTCAATGCATCTCTTTCTTGCAAGACTGTAGATCCAGGTTGAAAAGGCATAGCGGCTGTTGTAGGTTTCGATCCGCTCAAAGGCTCCCAGGAGAATTTCTGAGACTCTGTCCTCGCACTCGGCTCCTTTTCCCAGCCAGGGGGAAAGATAGACCTGGAGCCTGGAATGATACCGGACCCAAACAGCGGAATAAAAATCCTGCCGGGCTGTTTCGCTCTTTTTATTCTGCCATTTTCTGTACAGGTCCTGAACTGAATCATCACTCATATACTTCTATTATTCGCAAAACGAGGAAAAAGGTTGGGAAAAACTTTAAAATTGATAATAATTAATCAATTGATGTCTCGGCGGAGGTCCCGAATGAGGAAAATCAGATTTTCACTCCTCTGGCAGATTTCGCTTCTCTATTTCGTACTTCTCGCTTTATCTCTGGGGGCGATCAGCTTTTTCAGTTTCACATCCTTCCGGAAGGAAACTCTCAACCAGATCGAAGAGAATCTGGGTAAAGACGCTCTAATCTGGAAAAATTATATCACATCCAATCTCGAACAGGTGGAGAACACCCTGACCAGAGAACGGGAATTGATCGAAGAACAGGTTTCGGCTATTTCTCTGGTAGCGGCGATGCTGATCGGGCAGGCGGCGGCTGCTGGAGGGGAAGACTTTCTTGAAGATGCCTATGACCGGATCAGCCGTATCAGGGTCGGGAAGACGGGCTATGTTTTCGTTCTCGACAGGGAAGGGAATTATGTCGTATCGAAAGGAAGGAGCCGCGATGGCGAGAGCCTTTGGGAGGCAAAGGATTCGTCGGGACGCCTATTCATACAGGAAATGGTCCGGGAAGGTATAGAGCTGAAGGAAGGTGAGATCTATCTGATAGAATATCCCTGGCTCAATGAAGGAGAGAGTGAAGCGCGAATGAAAGTGGCGGCGATTTCCTATTTAGCACCGCTCGACCTCATTATCGGTGCGGGTTCCTATTACAGCGATTTCCTCAGCTCCGATACCAGGTCGGATCTTCTTGAAAAAATCAAAAGCATGATAGCCGCTGAAGTCATCGGAGAAACAGGCTATATCTGGGTACTGAACAGCAAGGGAGAATATGTCGTTTCCAAAGACAGGGCATCCGATGGTGTTGATATCCACGATGCGAAGGACTCCGACGGCAATCTCTTTATTCAGGATATTCTCAACAGAACCCGCCCACTCGGCGAAGGCCGGTACTATATCCACTACTATGACTGGAAAAACCAGGGAGAGAGGGCGGCCCGTACAAAAATTGCAGGCTCGGTATACATCCCTGAGCTGGACTGGTATGTCGGAGCCAGCGCCTATCATGAAGAATTCCTTCGGGGCCTCAACAGAACCCGCTTCATTATCCTTTTTATGGCCGCCGGACTGATCGTTCTGGGCATAGTCCTCTTTATTTTCTTTATGCGGGGCATTATCTCCTCTCTCGGACATATGGCCAGGCAATCGGCTCTGATCGCCGGAGGCAACTTCAATGTCAGTACCATGAAGCGGAATGTCGATGATGAAATCGCCATGCTCCAGGAATCTTTCTCCCATATGATTTCCAGACTGAAAGCCAAAGCGGAAGCTATTGAAAAAGTCGCATCGGGAGATCTTTCGGCGGAGATAGATCTGGCATCGGATGAGGACCATCTGGGGCATTCTCTCCTGGAAATGAAAAGGTCTCTCAACGCTATGATCACCGATGTGGCGGTCATCGTCCGCGAGGTCTCTCAGGGATCCCAGCAGATCGCCGAAGCGAGCCAGAATCTTTCGGCGGGAGTTATCAATCAGGTTCAGTCTCTCGAAGATGTCACCATGTCCCTGGACAAAATAAATGAACAGACATCGGAAAACGGAGAGCAGGCACAGAAGGCCAATGAAATGGCAGAGCGGTCGGTTGTCGATGCCGAAGAGGGAAATGTCAAAATGAACAGGCTTCTTGACGCACTCCTCTCCATTTCCGAATCCTCCTCCCGGGTGTCAAAAGTTATCAAAGTGATAGATGACATCGCCTTTCAGATCAATCTTCTGGCGCTCAACGCCAATGTGGAGGCAGCGCGGGCGGGAAAATACGGTAAGGGGTTTTCCGTAGTGGCCGATGAGGTGAGGAATCTCGCAGTGAAAAGCGCCGGGGCGGCAAAGGAAACATCGGATATAATCGAGCAGACCTTGAAAGAGATCAAAAAAGGCAACGAGCTGGCCCGGGTCACCTCCGAGCAGTTCAATCAGATCGTCGATCAGGTCCGGACCGTTTCGGAAGTCCTTAAGGAAATATCCCTGGTCAGCCTGCATCAGACCGAAGGTATCAGCGCAGTCAATGTAAAAGTCCATGAAATCGACAAGCTGACCCATGACAGTTCCTCTTTCACAGAAGAAACGGCAGCGGCAGCGGAGGAGCTGGCGCAAATGGCCGAAAGGCTCCGCTATATGGTCAGCCGGTTCAAGCTCGATGAAAAGGGAGCAGCCCGGGAACTCCTTCAGGAGTGAGCGATGCGATCCATTATTTCAGAGATCCGGGCTTCGGCGCCGAGAAATCGGACATACTCTTCCAGGGCCTTTTCAATTGAAGACATCATCCTGCTGTCTTTCCTGACTCCCGGCTCCCACCACCAGTTTTTTACTTCAAGAGTATTGTCTTTCTTTGTTCTTACCGGTTCTATCCTTCCGATGAATTTGTCTCCATAGAGAACCGGAAGAACATAATAGCCATATTCCCTCTGATCCTGAGGTTTATACACTTCCCATCTGTAGGTAAAGCCGAAAAGCTGTTCAATCAGGAAACGGTCCCACATAAAATTGTCCAGCGGCGCAAGAAAACGGACATTCCGGGATAGACGGCGGTCTCCCTTGATTATCTTCTCAAGATTTTCCTCTTCAGAAGAGGGGATATAAAAGTTCCAGGCCATGCCCTCCACTTCGACAGGGAGAACATCTCCTTTATTCGCCAGTCTTGCAAAAGCCGCGTCTCTTTCTTTTTTCTTTATCGTCCCCAGCCAACCGTCTCCGCTCCTGTCATAATAAAGGCCGATGGCTTTAAGCCGGCGCAGAACTCTCCAGTCATGATAATCCTCTTCCCGGGGATGGGGATCGGGAGAGTCAATATATTCCGGTGGTATGATATTTTCCGCCAGATCATAGACCCTTCGCGTATTAACGCGGTTATCTATGGCCAGCTGGCCCGAGAAGAAAAGCGTTTCCAGAGCCGCCCTGGATAGCTTCGCCGGCGCCCAGGACCAGTCGATCTTGCCGTGAATATCCAGTTCAAGAGAGGAAACAGGTCCGCTCTGTTTTATCTCATCTTTTATCCTTCCGGAGATTTTTCGGATTTCCCGGCACGCTTCGCTGTTGAAGAAAGCCAGATCTTTGTCTCTTCTCCGTTTGAAGGCGGGGTAATCGCTCATGTTGTAGATGCACATGACCTTATCCCACCCTTCGGTCAGTTTTCTTTTTTTATAGAGGAGCCTGTACAGATCATCGGCTTTGAAATTTCTGATTCTGGCCTGAAGGACGAGTTCGGCGTTGCGCCCGCAGATATCCAGCGGGTCGAACTGAATGGAGCCGACTTTTCTCATGTAGTTTAATACAGCCTGCTCTCTTCCTGATTTATCATAGCGGTCCAGTCCCTGGTAGGTTATGAGAAATCGGCCTGCGGCTTTTCTGGTGATGCTGATCGGGGTCATGAAACTGATTATATAGCTTTACTTTCAAAGGGGAAATGATTATATATTAGTATAGTAATTGTTATATATATAGAACGGATGCAAATATTCTGAGGAGATTCAAATGTCTGAAAATGTTGTGGTTCTCGGCGCAAGTCCCAAACCTGAACGATATTCCAACAAAGCTGTCACGATGCTTATGGAAAACGGATACAATGTCATACCCGTACACCCGGCCGTAAAGGAAGTAAACGGTATCTCCGTTACAGCGGACCTCTCGGAGATAGAAGATGAGATTCATACGGTAACGCTTTATGTCAACGGTATGATGGTAGAGAAGATGGCGGACAAGATTCTCGCCGTCAATCCCAAAAGGGTCATTTTCAACCCCGGGACCGAGTCGGAAGCAGCCAAACAGATCTTTCTGGACAAAGGTATACAGGTTCAGGAAGCCTGTACGCTGGTACTTTTAAGAACAAAGCAGTTCTGAATCCGGTCAGGACCGGAGTGACGCCACCAGGTAATCGACAAACCGGTTCAGTTCCTCATCCATCGATATGTTCTGCTCTTTTTCCATCAGCTCTTTTCGCAGGCTGAGTTTCTCCACATAGCTGTTGAGCACGTTGAGAAACATATGGGCCGACTGTTCCGGATCGGGAGCTGATACCTGACCGGGAAAACGGATTGAGCCATCGGAGAACCCCTTCCGGAACATTTCCGTAAAAATCTCCAGAACACGGCTGTTCGCCCGGAAAAAATCAGTCAGATAGGGTGAATCGGGATATTCCTTATCAAACATGACATTGAACTGGCCGTCCAGAACGTGGTAATTGTGGTATTCCCTGTAGGAGTGCTTGTACACTCCCAGAAGCCTTTCCGCTTTTACGATTCCCGAAGCCGAAGGATCGTCTGCTTTTTCAAGCAGCTCACCGAAACTACGGCTGATTCTGGTCATGATGATAAGGATAATCTCGCTTTTGTTCTTGAAGTAGAGATAGATGGCGCCATTGGTCAGCTCGCAGGCCCGGGCGATATCTCCGATCGTCGTACGGGCGAATCCCTTTTCCAGGAACAGCTTCTCCGATGCTTCGAGAATATCTTTTTCCCGCATCTCCTTCAGCTGTACCTTTTCCCTTTCGATTCTTTCTTTGCTGGCCAATGGTCTCTCCCTCTCTCAGATCAGGCCGGTTCGCCTTCCGGTTCGCTTTCCAGCAGATCCAGTGTTGATTTCTCATCATATTTCAAAAAGAGAAACAATCCTAGAATCAGAAAAGCCATGGCCGCGTATGTCGTGGCTCTTATGCCCAAAATCGTGGGCGCCCCGTCCATTGTTCCGCCCATATGGCTTAATAGAGGAAAGATGAGCAGAGTGACGGAAGCGCCCATTTTGCTCATGAAAGTTCTTGCGCCGAAATACACGGCCGCTTTGAAATTTCCTGTTCTCCGACCGTCCGCTTCAGCTATGTCGGCTACAATGGCGTTTGGCAGAATACCGAAGATGGCCATGGGCAGAGCCGCGAAGATCACGGCGATAAAAGCCTGCGCGGTTGTGGATAGAGGCAGAAGTCCCCAGAAGGAGAGGAAGAGCCAGCTGAAGATAAAGAGATAAAACCCAATAATCAGTAGATTTTTCTTTCCGATTCTTTTGGCAACCAGGCTGACAGGAACATAGAATAGGAAACTCATAAGAAAGAGGACGGACATAAGAGTCGAAGCCATTTCCTTAGGCAGCTCCAGAAGCTGAATGATGTAGAAGCTTATTCCCGTCTGGATGAAGGTGAGAGCCAGGAAGTAAGTGAGGTCCGAGAGGGTGAAGAAAAGGAAATCCCGGTTTTTAAAGGCGCTGATTACAGCTTTGAAAGATCCCTCTTTTGAGCTTCTCTTCTCGCAGTATCTGTTTTCATCAATGAAGAGGACCGGAAGGTACATCAGAACGGTAGATATTATGGCGAAGATTATAAGGACTGTCTGAAAAGCTTTTACCGGCTGCATTCCCGATCCTTCAAGCATTCCCTGTATAGCGTATGTTCCGTTCCCTATCATAAAGCCGATGGCCCAGGTTACGGAAATCATGGTGCTGAGCTGCAGTCTTTCGTTAGGTGTATGCCCCAGTTCACTCAAAAGAGCGAAGAAAGGTGTGACATACATTGTCATAAAAAGGTAGAAGAGAAAGGTAAAGACAAACAACCATGCCGTATTTATTGTAGCCGATGCGGATGGGGGAAGAAAAATCAATATGGATATCAGGGCAAAGGGGAAAGCGCCCAGAGCCATATAAATCCGTCTTCTGCCGAATTTTGAACCGCTTCTGTCCGACAGCCCGGCAATGAGAGGGTCGGTGATGCCGTCGAATACGCGGCTGAGCGAAGCGATAATCCCCAGCACGGCTGCCGATCCGATATAGAGGGGAAACATGCGCGTACCGTCGCCCTGGCTGTTGGAATCGTAAAAGTAATAGAGAAGATTCATGACGCCGAAGGATCCGAGAGACCAGCCCAGCTGTCCCAGAGCATAGATTATCTTTTTTCCCATAGGGAGGGTTTCCACTTGTTTATTCATTATGTGTTTCTCCTTTTATCCATTTTATGACTTCCCTTTTCACATATTCCTTTTCCGGACCGGATACCAGGACATGGGGACTGTTTGTCAATTGGATTGTCCTGTTTTCTCTTCCCTTCAGGCCCTTTGCTATGATGGATGCCGCCTTAAGAGGGACCGTATCATCCGTTTCGGAAACCATGATCAGCGCCGGGGCCTGGACTTTGTTCAATCTTTTCCCCGCCATTATCTGAAGTTTTCTCAAGCTTGCAATCTGGTTGATGTAATTGGTAGACCAGTATTCCACGCCGAGACGGCGGACATCTTCGCTGTCACCTTCTTCCGGCTTCCAGTCCTTTGATGTTTTCTTCAGGAAAAAACGGAGGAATGGGGTCAGGTAAAAAATATTGTCTTTGATAGCCATGGCCGGAGCGAGAAGGGCGATCCGGTCGGGAGAAAAGCGCGATGAGAGTAAGAGAGTCAGGACGCCGCCCATAGATAATCCGACGATGGATACTTTCCCGTATTTCGCGTCCAGGGCTTCATATTCGGCTTCCACGTGGTTCAGCCAGTCACGCCAGTTTGTTTTTCTGAACGCCTCTACGTTTCTTCCATGACCCGGCAGGAGGGGGAGAGACACGGTGTAACCTTCGCTGTTCAGCTCTTCGGCCAGTTCGTAAAATTCTCCGGGGTAACCGGTAAAACCGTGGATTATCAGAACGGCATGATTCCGTGACCCTGTCAGAAAGCGAGGCTCCGCCGCTTTATTTATTTCATTTTCTTGTACAGCAACCATAAATCCTCTATTGTGTGAATTCTGTTTATTCTACTAAACGACGTTTAGTAATATAGAAAAGGATTACACGGTTTTATTCTGCTGTCAAATTTTTATTCCATAAACCATTGATCGAGCCAGCGGTAGGCCTTATTGATCCGCTTCCAGATGACCTCATCTGTTTCTTCCGATACTTCGTCGGCCAGAAGTTCGAGCGAGGCGAGGCTTTCATTGAGCGCGGCATTGAGCTGCCGGCCGCTTTTGAACCAGTAGGTGCCCTGCCCGTCTGTCATGAGAGTGAGAAATCCGAGAGTTTTCTTCTTTCTCTTTCCCCCGTCCACAGCTTTGAGTATATCGGTAATCTGATTGGAGAGTTCCTCCAGGTGCTGATTATTGTCAATCCGGTAGTTTTTTCTTGGAAAACTATTGATGATATCTTTTGCGGGATTAATCATCTTCGCGGCTTTGAGAATCGTACTGATCCGTGTCACGGTCATCAATTCCGTGCCTTTATAAAAGAGACGGCCTTTGAGCTGTCCGTAATCTGGCAATTGATCGGGCGGATAAGGCTTCAGGGCTTTGTGGAGCTTTTCCCAGTCCATCATGGCCACTTTTTTGTTTTTGCTTTTATCGGGAACGAGTTTGAATACTGTCGAACCGATATTGATTTCCCAGGTTGTATCCCTTTTACCCTTGCTCAATTCTTTTCTGGCTTTGCTTCCGCCTCTTTCCTGAATCACCATATTGTCGGCCAGGTCCGGGCTGATTTTGTAAATCCAGTTTTTTTCCAGAGGAGAAACGGAGCGGGCATAGGTTCGCGAAGTTTTGACAATCTCTCCGGCAACGATGTAGCGGGGATTTTCCCTGAACATGACCGAGCCGGGATGGATAATTATTTTTTCCGCCGTAAGGCTTTTATAAACGCCTCTTCCCGAACGGACGCAAACGAATTGAATAAGCCCTTTGGCACAGGTCGTGAGAAAATCCTCAACGGAACCGCCGTCGGTGATAGGTACGCCCATGTCGCTGACAATTTCTTCCAGCTGATTCTCAATGTTGATAAGATCGTTCATCGTCCGGAAATCGAGATAATTCCGTTCGCAGAATTTTTCCCCGCGATCGCTTTCCTGATACTTTTCAAAAAGATTGAGATAGGATGTGAAATCTCCGCCCTCGCGGCGGAAACGATGATGGGCTTTCCTCGCTTCCAGCTCCTCTCCCTGAGGCAGGAGAAAAGGGGAGTTCGTCGAGAGGAATGTCGCGGCGATGATCACTTCCCGGAGGACCGTCGGCCTTACCATTATGGCTTCGACGATCATTCTGGCATGACGGGGCATAAGGGGAAATTTCACCATCATCTCACCGATGGTGGAGAGGCTGTTATCATCATTCAGCGCATCAAGAAGATTCAGCGTTTCCACGGCGCCGATAATCCCCTTGCGCCCCGGCGGATTGATAAAGTCGAAGGAGTAGAAATCGCGGATTCCGATTTCCGCCATTCTCAAGACGACTTCCGCCAGGTCGGTCCGGTAAATTTCCTCCCGGGTGTAAAGAGGACGCTGTTTGAAACTATCCTTATCGTAGAGCCGGAAGCACATTCCCGGCTGAGTCCGTCCCGCTCTTCCACGGCGCTGATTGGCGGAAGCCTGGGATATCTGGGTCTCGACCAGAGATGAAGTGAAGGTCGAGGGATTGTAAAAATTCTGCTTGGACAATCCCGAATCAATCACGACCGTGATTCCGTCGATCGTGACGCTTGTTTCGGCGATATTGGTAGAAACGACTACTTTCGTTTTTCCCAGTGGAGCTTTGAGGAAAACTTTTTCCTGCTCCTCCTTGCCGAGGCGGCCGTAAAGCTGCTGTATATGTAACTTCCGTTTTACTGCCGAAGACATGAGCGCGGCGGTTGTGTCCTTGATCATCTTCTCACCCTGGAGAAAGATAAGAACATCCCCTTTTTCCTGAACGTTTCTCTCTACTATGGAAACGATTTTCCCGATCATCTCCTCCGGATCATCAGAGGCCGGCGGATCGTAGAGAACCGTAACGGGGTAGGGGTGGGTTTCTATTCTCACTATGGGGCAGCCGTCGAAGTACTCGGAGAACACCGAGGTGTTCAGAGTGGCTGAAGATATGATGACTTTGAATTCGGGGCGGTTGGCGATGACATTTTTCAACAATCCCAGAATAAAGTCGATGTTGAGACTTCTTTCGTGGGCTTCGTCAACCATCATGACCGAATACTTTCTGAGCATGGGATCGGTCTTCATTTCCTGAAGAAGAATCCCGTCGGTCATGATTTTCAGTTTTGTTTCGAAGATCGTTTCATCTTCAAACCGCATTTTGTAGCCTACGATTCCCGGCACTTTCGTTCCGAGCTGGTCGGCTATGTACTCGCTGACCGATACGGCGGCAATACGTCTCGGCTGTGTGACGCCGACGACCCCGTAATTTGTATATCCCGCTTCGTGGAGAATAAGCGGTAGTTGCGTTGTTTTTCCGGAACCAGTCGGGCTTTCGACGACTATAACCTGATTCTGATCCAGCGCTTCGAGTATTTTATCTTTCTGCTTATAGACAGGTAAATCTTTTGGTTTCATAATTCAATTCTAACAGTTCGGACCGGATTAAGCAAAAGCCTTTGCTTGTTGTCAAAAAACCTCTCCGATGGTACGATCTGTACAATTGAAAATGGGAGAGGTGATAAATGGATCGGGCTTTTGTAACCGGAGCAACGGGATTTGTGGGCAGCACTCTGGTCGATGATCTGCTGAGGAAAGGGATTAAAGTCAAATGTGCTGTCAGAAAGACATCCAGTCTGCGCTGGCTCGAAGGGAAGGATGTGGAAACCGATTTGGTCGACCTTATGGATCCCGACGATATAGCCCGTTCCATGGAAGACTGCCGATATGTATTTCATCTGGCGGGGACGCTCTTCGCCGGATCGGAAAAGGAGTATATCGAGGGGAATATCCGTTCCACCGCCCATATGGTTGAAGCGGCTTTACGTCACCGAAAGTCTATAAAGCGCTTCGTCTATGTATCAACCATTATCGCAGCCGGTGCCTCTTCGACGGGGAAACCCATGACAGAGAGCGATGACTGCACCCCTTTCTCCTGGTACGGAAAAAGCAAATTCGAAGCGGAAAAATATATTCTGGGTTTTAAGGATAAGCTCCCCGTTACGATTATCCGCCCCGGAGCGGTTTACGGGCCGAGGGATTACGCCATGTTTGCCAGTTTCAAGTTGAGCCGCACGGGGATTAATATCATTCTGGGAGAGCGGAATAAAGTGGGAAGCGTCATACATGTACAGGATCTTGCCGTGGGAATCTCAGCTGCCGCCCTGTCCGGGAAAGCCGCCGGGGAAGTGTATTTCATGGCTCACCAAAAACCCATGAGGCAGGAGGAGTTCGGCGAAACCGTTATCCGGGCTATGGGAAAGAGGCCTTTTGACGTTGTCATTCCCTATTTCCTATTGAAAATAGCCTCTTCATTAAGTGAAATGTATTCAAGGATAAGCGGCAGCAAACCGATTCTCAATCATCAGAAGCTTCTTGAGCTGAAAGAGCCTTTTATCGTCTGTTCCAGCGAAAAGGCAAAGAGGGATTTCGGTTTTGAAGCTTCGATCCCTCTTGACGAAGGTATCAGATCCACTCTTCAGTGGTACCGTGAGAACAATTGGCTTTGATCAGTTTTTAATAACCTTCAGACTGACAAGCAGCGAAAGAATCGACGGAAGAATAATCAGCGTGCCGATCATGGCGCAGGTCAGTGTAAAGGAAACCAGAACTCCGAAATAGAGAATGCCCTTGAATGATGCCAGAGCCAGCACCATCAGTCCTCCTACAATGGAAATTGTGGTCAGAGCTATGGGCCGACCCGAAATTTTTCCGCACCGCACAAGCACTTCGTCGATTGTGCCGCCGAGCCGCAGCTGTTTTCTGAACTGAAGGAGGTAGTGGATCGCGTCGTCCACTCCCACTCCGATGGCGACACTGGTCACCATCATGGTGGTGACATCGAGGGGAATTCCCGTAAAAACCATAAATGTGAAATTGAGCATGATCCCTGATAAAAGGGGAATGAGAGTCAGAACACCATATAGGAGGGAACGGAAGAAGAAGGCCGCAATTAATAGGACCATAATGATGGAAATTACAGTGGACTTCATCTGATCCGTCGATACGGTTTCAGCCAGCTGAAGGTACTCCAGATCCGATCCCCAGAGGTCGAAAGTCATATCGCTGCCCAGCGCTTCCACCGCTTCTCTGTTTATGGAATTGACAAGAGACCTCAAGCCGCTTTCTGAAAGAAATCTTTGGTTTTCGTGGTTGAAAATCATAATGGTCAGATTGATCCGTGTGAAATCATTATTGACCATATTGCTGCTGATGCCGGTTTCCGTGGCCTGGTTTAGCACCTTGAAGTATTTGGACAGGAGAAGAATCAGTCCCCGTTTTTCTGGAATGGCATAGGAATCGCTCATCATCCGGTTTAAATCTTTAATTACGCTGGGAAAGGACGAGATATTCATAATATTATCGTATCCTTTCAGTGTTTCCTCCAGATTGGAAACTTTTTTCAGGTTTTCGTAATCTAGAAAATAATTGGGTTGGTCCTCCGGAGCCTGAATGGTCAGGTTCAGTCTCTGCCCCCCCTCGAAATTCTCCATCATGAACTTCAGCCCTACTACGATCGGATCCTCCTGAGGGTAATAGCTCACATAATCGGACTGATGGGTAACCCGGGGGTATGTATAGAAAAACAGGAGAATAATAATGACGAAAATAGCGATAAACACAATTCTGAAGCGGCTGACGAAAAGGCTCACCATGCTCATGGCGCGGGTGAAACGGCCGTTCTGAACCCTGTTTTTCTGGTGGTGCTCCGGACTTTTGAACCGGGAGAGGGCGGCCGGCAGAAAGGTGAGAGACAGAAAAGCGCTTATTGCAATGCCGACGCTTGTTGAAATAGCGAACTCCCGCGAAGCTCCTATGGAGGTGAAGAGCAGACTGAGGAAGCCGACAATGGTTGTTAAGGATGCCATCAATACCGTTTTATTGACGTGAAGCGAGGCTTCGATGATCCACTGGTTGTCCCGGTGCTCCAGTTCTGCATCGTGATAATACTGATTGAGGATGTGTATCGTATAGGAGGTGCCTATTGTCAGGACAAGGGTGGGAATGACCACGCTGATGACCGTGAGCTCGTACCCCAGTATTCCCATTATTCCGAGCGACCAGATTGTCCCCATAATGACAATGGCCATGGGGAGAAATATGGCCCGTTTCGAACGGAAACCCAGGAAAAAGAAGGCGAGGATGACAATGATCGAAAATGTTAGAAGGATAACCAGATCTTTGGACAGGTATTTGCTCGTGTTCTCCATAAAGAAGAGATTTCCGGTCGTATATGTCGTGAAATAGGGATCGAGCTGTTTCGTGATTATATAATACTCGGTGGTAACAGTTTTCGTATCTACGATTAAGGGATGGTAAAAAAACGTGTTGAGGATTTTTCCGCCGCCGCTGAAAAAAATCTTTTTGGAAAAAATGTCATCATCGAGATGAGAGAGGAACAGCTGGAACTCCTCTTCGGTTTCCGGAGCCCTCTGTTTGGGGACGAGGGGCTTGGGGGCCAGCCTTCCGCCTTCCTTTAAAAAAGTTGTTGCCGTAAATATATTGTCGCTGTAACCGCCGACCAGATCGACAATCTCACCGATGACTTTCTCATAGGTCTGGAGCGCTTCCATGGATATGCCGTCTTTAAATTCAAGCGCCATATAAAAGGCGTTTTTCTCTTTTTCTTCGGGGTCGTATTTCTTCAGAAGATCACTGGCCGGATTGGTATCGGGCATCAGAGCGCTCACTTCGGAATTCATCTGAATCTTCGAAGCGGCGAAAACCATTATGAGAGTGAGCAGTACGCTGACTGTAATAACCAGCAGGGAATGTCGTAGTGAGAATTCGAGTACCTTTCTCATCGAATGAAAACTCCTGAAGAAATGTATAATAGCAATTTTAAATATAATCTCAATCAGGAGTGCTTTACAAGGCGGCTCCCGATGAGATTTTTATTAAGATAATTATTTATCTTTTATTTTCCGATAATTTCGCAATGGCCTCGTCCACGGTTAAGCCGTTCCAGTTCTCCCTCTTGTCCAGATCTTTAATATTGACGGTCCGGCTGGAGAACTCATCTTCTCCGCAGATCAGAGCAAAGGGTATGCTTTTGGCTTCGGCGTATTTGAACTGAGCGTTAAGCTTCTTTTTTGTATGAAACACTTCACAATTAATGTCCGCTTTTCTGAATTGCCGGGAAAGATTGTGGTAATGTCCGTAAAGTTTTTCATCAAGTGCCAGGATCAGCAGATCCGTAACACTCTGCTTTTCCGAGACTCTTCCCAGCTCTTCGAGAGCGGCCAGCAGTCTGTCCAGTCCGATTGCGGCTCCGACGCCGGGCAGCTCTTCTTTCGTATAAAGACTGGCCAGATTGTTATAACGGCCCCCGGAGCATACGGAACCGATTCCCGGGAGCTCATCGAGGAATGTTTCATAGACGATCCCTGTATAGTAGTCGAGGCCTCTGGTTATGGAGGGGTCCAGCTTGAACGAATCCTCCATTCCGCATTCTTTTATATATCCGAATATTGTTTTCAGCCGTTCTGTATCATCCGAGGTGCCACCCGCGGCTCTTTCCATTTTAGCCAAGGATTCCTCATCGCTTCCCGCGGGCTTGATAAAATCCAGAATTTCTTTTGCATTCGACTCTGTTGTCAGCTCTTTCAAAAGCGCCATGACTTCTTCTTCGCCGATCTTTCCCAGCTTATCGACGATCCTCAGAATGTCGACGGAACTGCTTAATATTTCCAATCTGTCCAGAAGACGATTGAAAATACCTCTGTGGCTGAAGTGGATCGTAATATCGTTTACATCGATTGCCTTCATCGAATCATGCATCATCATGAGAATCTCGAAATCGGCCGAAGCCGTATCGATTCCGACGATGTCGAAGTCGCATTGCATGAATTCGCGGTACCGGCCCCTCTGGGTGTTTTCGCCGCGCCACACTTTGTTGATGTGGTATCGCTTGAACGGGAGATGAAGGTCGTTGCGGTTTTTGGCCATATAGCGGGCGAAAGGTACGGTAAGATCGAAGCGCATGGACACATCTCTGCCTCCGTTATCTTCGAAGCGGTAAACCTGCTTATCCGTTTCGCCGCCGCCTTTTCCCAGGAGGACTTCCGTGTATTCGAGCACCGGCGTGTCTATGGGGACGTATCCGAAACTCTCAAAGTTCTTTTCCAGAATACCGATAATTCTCTTTCTTTCTATCTCTTTGGACGGGAGAAAGTCTCTGAATCCCTTCAGAATTCTGGGTTCGATTTTATTTGACATACTTCATACCTCATTCAGCGATTAAAACCCTATCATGCCTTTTTTTCAGAACAGATTCAAGTCGCTTCCCGACGGCATTCCATTGACTTAAAGGGGGATAAATCGGATGATAGGGAATCATGCTTATCAGGTACACAAAGAATGAGAACGGCAAGCTTGTCAAGCAAGCGGAAATCTACACAAAAGACGAACATAACATCCCCATAAACAAGGTTGACCCCGATGCCATAAGAGCATGTGGCCGTCTGCGGAGAGAAGGTTTTCAGGCTTATATCGTCGGCGGGGCCGTGAGAGACCTGCTGCTGGGAAGGGAACCTAAGGATTTCGATCTGGTTACCGATGCCGAACCTTCAAGAGTCCGAAAAATCTTCCGCAATTCACGGATAATCGGAAAGCGGTTCAAACTGGTCCATCTCTACTATTCCGATAAAAAAATTCTGGAACTGGCGACGTTCCGCTCTGTCGAAGCTTCGGACAGAAAGAATATATACGGCACAATCGAGGAAGATGTTCTCAGAAGGGATTTCACATTCAACGCCCTTTTTTACTCTCCCCAGGAAGAGCAGGTCATCGATTATGTGGGGGGTGTCAAAGATATCAGGAAGGGGAGAATCGTGAGCATCATCCCCCTGAAAACCACTTTTGTCGATGATCCGGTCCGCATGGTCCGGGCCCTCAAATATACCGTAACGACCGGTTCGAGAATATCCTTTAAACTGAAGCGGGCCATAAAGAAATCAGCGCCCCTTCTCATGTCCTGTTCCATCTCGCGGCTGAGCGAAGAAGTTTTTAAAATCCTGCAATCGGGACACAGCTGGAGCATAATGCAGAAAGCGGTGGAAATGGATATGTTTCACTACCTACTGCCGGAAATTGAAGAGAGATTTCACGGAAAGGGCGGCAGGGAGTTTTATAAGACTTTCTTTAAATCTCTCCGGCGCCTCGATGAGAATATCAACCGCAAAGGGGAAAGGCGCCGCTCCAGAATGATACGCCGCCTTGTTCAGCCGTCGCTTGATGCCGACGGGATTTTCGAAAATCCCGAGCTTGATTATATGGATGTGGTTAAGGCGGCGAAAGAAGTCATTCTTCCCATGATCGCCCCCAACCGGGATATCGAAGAGGCTGTGCGCCTTATTTTTAAAGTGAAAAATATATCCATGCCCAGAAGAAATTATGTCAAACATCCCGACAGGCGCCGGGCCAAGCGGACCCGCACCCGCACAAAACGGGATAAAAACACAACAGCGAACACGAATTAAATGATGAATAAGTCAACAGAAAAGCCTATCTTAAAAGAAATACTGATAATAACCGTACCCGCCTCTATTGTCTTTGCATTGAGCGGTATGGATTTCATCGGTTACTATTCCAATACATCTGATGTGTACCTCAGAAGTTTACCTAATGTTTTATGGGGGTTCGCCTTCACTACGGCGGGTCTTTTCATTTTCCCCCTTTCTGGTTAACCTGTTCCGATAGAAAAGGCCTTTGGCTTTTTCGGACTGACCCCGGGGAAGCGCAAAACAGGCCTGATTATTACAGCGGCCTACCTGCCGGTCATCATCATCCTTTACTTTAATGCGAAAGATCCTTCCATGATTCAGACTTATCCTCTCTCAAAAGAGGTTCTGAGCAGCTGGTCGTTCTTTATCTTCTATGAAATCCTCTATGTCCTCTTTTATTACATACCCTATGAGTATTTCTTCAGAGGAGTTTTACAGCTCGGTTTAAGCCGGTATTGGGGCGGCTGGAGAAGCATTCTTTTCGTAACGGTTCTCACGACGGCGCTTCATGCGACCAAACCGCTTCCGGAAATCGCCGGTGCGGCATTTGCCGGGTTGCTTCTCGGTTATATCGCGGAAAAAACCCAATCGTGGTTCTATCCATTTCTGGTTCATATCATAACAGGAATATCCACGGATGTTTTCTGCAGTCTTTTCTATCTTGGAGTTTTATAATGTCAGTTCCCAATATACTCATTACCGGCGCAAACGGATTTCTCGGGAGCAATCTTGTTAAACTATTAAGTTCTACAGGTAAATACAAGGTCCATGCCATGAACGGCCACAACTACTCCGATGAGAGCACTCCTGCGGATATGCGTAATTTCCCCTATGGCGAAACAAAAAAAATCGGCGAGGATCTTGTTTTGCAATGGGCTGAAAAGGGAAGGAAAAAGGGCCTCGTGGCCAATGTCATCCGCCCCGGGTTTGTCATTTACGGCCCCTATGACAAAAATACTTTTATCAATGTGCTCAAAGAAATTGACAAAGGGCGTTTCGGGTTTATCGATAAAGGGAAAAAACTGATTTCCTACGTATACGTCGAAAACCTCTGCAGCGGCATCGAGCGGTTAATCAGCAGCTATAACCAGTCGGGAACTTTAATATTCTCGATGGAAACATGAGCTGGCAGGATTGGGTTTCCCGTTGGGCCGATGCCCTTGGGGTAAAAGCTCCCCGTCTGTCCGCACCCTACTGGGCCATGCTTCCCCTGACGGCGTTTCTCGTAGGTATTTATAAACTTTTCCGGATTAAATCCGCTCCGATTCTCACTTTGTACAGAATCAGGATCATGTATAAGGATCTGGCATTCTCCAACCGCAAATCCGTGGAAAAGCTGGGATACTCTCCCGCAGTTCCCTTTGAAGAATCGATTAAGCGAACTCTGGATTTTTATTCATCGGTTAAATAAATCCCTCATCGTTGAAACTCTTATTTCGGTTATTTATAATTGAATTATGAAAAGATCCCTACTCATTCTCCTTCTCATTTTTACCGGTAGCATCCTATCCGCACAGATATTCAGTTTCTATAACGATGCTTTTACGTGGGGGTTCGTTCCCGAGTGGGATGACTGGGAGACCAACTCCTTCCGCTTCGATCTGGATCGAGAACGCTGGTCCGCCGGTCTGGAATATGGCATTCTCACCGATCGCGATGAGACAGAAGCCGGGTCCTCCCGTGTCGACAGGCTGGCGCTTTCCGGAGCCTATGCCGTTCCTCTCATGAATCATGACGGCTTTTCCCTTGTGCTGGAGACCGGTTTAACCTTCTCTCTTTTCGGAGATTTTTTCGGATATGAAGTGCAGGGGGGATGGCACGAAAATGTAGATATCAGCCGGTCCATACCCACTGAATATGACGGTTCCATGATTCAGGTCACTCTCCCCGTTGAAGGGAAAATCTCCATCCCCTTTTTTTTGACTCCCTATGCTCTTATCAGGCAGGAACTCCATTATCCTTTCCGCTATAACGGCTACGCCGCAGCGGGCATCGTTCTGCCACCCGATTTTATCCCGTTCCGTCTGGAGTTCGGCTATGGCTATAAGGCAGGGGAAAGCGGTTCTAAAACCTACGATGCTCTTCTGGATAAGGAAAAGGGATTCCGCCTTTCCTCAGAGCTGGATTTCTGGCCGTTTCTGATTGAGAAAACAATGTTTTTCAATAATAAATGGGGAACCGGGGCAATGGGAATCCAGTTTCTCAAGCCCTCATACGCTCCTCCGGAAAACGCCCTTATGGAACTTCAGCTTCTGGCTTTTACCCATCTGGCAAACGGTGTGAAAGTCATGAAACAGTTTCTAACCGATGATCCGTTGCCCTTTCTCTACAGCGGCGCCTATTACAAAGCCATTGCCGGATGGGCTGACAGTTCAGTAAACTTTCCCGAAGGTATGCGGTTTTCCGAGATCACTGCCGGCTTCGAGGAGGGGCTGGAGTTACGCTTCGGGCCTTTCCGTCTCGATGTTTTTTTGCTGGTCGGTTCGGGATTTAATCAGGATCAGTTCTATATCCTGGAAAGCACGGTCCTGACTCCCGAATATATTAAAAACAGCTGGACGGTACATCTGGGGGGAGGAACCCGTATCTTTTTTCCCTTCTTCTTCCAGCGGAAAATCGGGCTTTCCTTTGAAGTGTCGAGAAAATTCGATATTCTTTCGGGGGGAAACTGGCCGGAAGATCTGGCATCGGATAATCCCTGGAACTATATGTTATCCCTTGCCGTTTCCCATTAGCTGGAACCAAAAAAAAAGCCGCATCGCGCGGCTCTTTTCATCAGGGGATCGTCACCGGATCCGTATCGGGGTAATTCCCCTGCAGGTAATCCAGTATGTCTTTTGTCTTTTCGTCGTATTTGGCTGCATCGAGCCTCGCCGCTTTGGACAGGAGTCCCTTGGCTTCATCTATCCTCTCGTCTTTCCAGGCGGACAAGCCCATCACATAGGCGATAAGCGCTTCAGGCGCTTTTTTCTCCGAAGCTTTTGTATACCACTGGTCTGCTTCGGTGTAATCGGCTGCATCGTAGGAGAGGAGTCCGAGGAAATAGAGCGGCTGCCAGCTTTCCGGACTTATGGTGATCAACTTTCTGAAAGTCTGATCCGCAAGATCTGTTTCATCTTTGTTATAATAGGATATTCCCAGATTGAGCAGCTCCTGCGCATTGAGGAACCCTTCGAGATAGTCGTCAAAACCTTCCTGAATGTCATCGCTGACGGCCACTTCTTTCAAGTCGGGGTTTTTCAGTGCGGATATGGTATCGTAGAGAAAGCGGGTGTACTCCTTGTTGTCGGTGCTCATGAGAAAGGAGACAAAAGCCCAGGCTTCAGTGCGGAAGGCTGTGAAGTTTTCCGATGCTTCCAGGTTTGTCATCTTCACAAGCTGAGACGCATCAATTCTCTCATCGCTGTCTTTGAGAGCGGCGAACTTCCTCTCCAGCTCGGGGCCGGAGCTTTTGGAGAAGTACACGGAAAAACCTTCTCTTATCCACAGCGGCGGATTTTCCTCATGGTTCATGAGAAACTGAATGCTCGCCTGATAGGCCAGAGCGAAAATCAGATCTTCCTCGGCTCCTTCGTAGATGAGCAATTCTCTTTCCGAAGCTTTCTGATGGTGGATGTAAACATAGCTGTCATAGGCTGTTCCGGTAAGAGTTCTTGTAAAGCTCTGGTAGGTGCTGAGATTGGGAAGGATCTTGATATTCAGTTTGTTTTCCAGGTTGCCGAAACGGAATACATCATTGAAAATGCTGTAAAAACTCTCCAGCTGGGCGCCCATCAGTTCGGCATGGCTGCTGCTGATGTGGGATTCCACATTGTAGTGCTCTGTTTCTACTGTGTACGTCCTGTCCTGGCCGTAGGCCAGTACCGCCGCCATCAACAATAAAGGGATCAGTATTTTTTTCATGATGTTCTCCTTGGATCATTCCTTTCTGATTTTATCTATACGAATCTCCACACGGTCTATCATCAGACCGGTGAATCGCTCTATCCTGTCCAGTATATATGCCTGGAGATCGTGAATCTTGCCGCTCAGCTGCTCTCCGTAAGCCGCTTCGACCGATATACTAATTTTATACCCGGCCCGGTCTTTTTTCACAGTAATCTTTTTCACCAGAATCGCCGCATCGAATTCATCGACGCAATGGAGGATCATCTGGCTGAGCGCGGCTTCGGAAATCTGGATCTTGCCCCTGTCCTCTTTCTGGAATGCAGGCTGAACCACTGACTTTTCAAAAATCTGGGCCTGATTCTTTTTTTTCAGGCCGAACCGCCAGTTTCTCTTGAAAAAGACCCTGATCGAGTCGGACAGAATGTGGGCATAATCTCTGTGGACTTCGATGCTGGGAACGGGAATGACGTGCTTGCCTTCGGAGTGGCGCGAATGAATCGCTTTTTCAATCTCTTCCTGAGAGGCTATATCCTCTATGTGGATGAAACGCGTTACAGGCGGCAGGTTCAGTCTTTCGGTTATTTTCACAACCATTTTTTCAGAGGTCCCGACCAGCAGTATCTGCTTCAGCTTGATTTTTTCCAGAGCTTTGATCATATCGGCCCTGTGATGGGGATCGTCGTATAGAGCCGTTTTTATGGCGCTGACGTACTCCTTTTCCTTTTTGGCCGAACGGCCGGCGATGATTTTTTTATCGTGGATCAACAGACCGTCATCGATGATATAGGGAATATTGAATTTTTCAGCGACCAGACGGGCCCGGAAGCTTTTTCCTGTTCCGCTTTTTCCGACCAGCGCAAAAACCTTCACTCCCATAATCATCCATTTCGCCTGATTGAGGAGACGGGTCACTTTGCCTTTCTCTTCCTGATTTGCGCTCACTGGTCCTCCAAAAAACCGTTTATTTCCTTCATAAGAAGTCCGGGCGTCACCGATGGAAAAACTTTCTTGATGGCATTCTCCCAATTCCGGGGCAGAGGCGCTTCAGGATAGTCTCTTTCGGCCAGGAAGCTTCCCTTCTGCGGAACCATTTTCAAACTGTGGAGCAGATACCCTTCTTTTAAAGGGCTGCCGCCATATTTCCTGTCTCCGCACAATGGATGCCCGTGATGGGAAGCCTGAACCCGGATCTGATGGGTTCGTCCCGTTTCAATGAGAATCAGCGCGAGAGTCTTGTCCCCTCCGGTTTTCACCGGATAGAATGTGGACCGGGCCCGCTCCCCCTCTTTTTCTACGGAACTGACTTTTTTTTCTCCGTCTCTCTGGAGATTATCGACCCAGACTGCCTTATTTTTGAGCTTTCCGTCGATAAGAGCCAGATAGTATTTTTTAAAACAGCCTTTGCGCAGGTCTTCAGAGAACCTTCTGGCTCCTTCAAGGGACTTAGAGAAAAATATGAGACCCGACGTATTCCTGTCCAGTCTGTGAAGAGGACCGGGCTTGAATCCCAGGGAAGGGGGAAGTTTGTCTTTAAGATAATTCCGGACATCTTTTTCCAGAGAATTTCCGCTGCCGTGAACCAGAATCCCCGCAGGTTTGGAAAGAGCCAGAAGGTCATCATCTTCGTATAAAATATTCAATGAAGGGGCGTTTCCGGCGCTGTCTTTTGAAACGGAAGGTGCTTTTTCATCCAGAAGAGCTCTGTATATCTCCAGAGAATCTCCTTCCTGAATCTTGCAGTCCGGTGATATCTTCCTGCCATTCACCCTTATGAGACCTTTCCGGAAGGCCTTGTAGAGTCCCCCCAGAGACCGTTCCGGGATAAATTGCCTGATTATCCGGTCGGCCCGTCGGCCTTTGTCATTGCTGCCCGCCGTAAAAGAGGCGTATTTTTCATTATTCACTCTGAGTAGAATTTTATTACCTCGACAGCCCCCGTGTCAATCCGGGCTCTTTCTCTTGACAAAGAGCCCGCCGGTAAAGGACAATTCCGTTCTGATGGAGAGTACAGGAAGAGAGGGGCGTTTTCTGCCCTATGGAGCATTCATTATTATAGCGGCCTGTCTGGTTGCTTCTTTTGTCTATATCGCAAAGATGGATCTCCGGAGCGGTGATTACTGGAATCGCTATTACACAATCATGACCTCCCGTTCTGAAACAGCGGAACAGATTCTCGAGGAGAAAGGTCTCTCTTTTTTATCCTTGAGTCGATCGGTCGTTCTCTACAATGATATCCCGGCGATGGTCTCTCTCCCCTTAAGCGAAGTCGGTACCCGCTTCGATAAAGATGATCCCCGTTTCGATCCTTATCTCAGGAACGTTGCCGGACTCTTTGAAGGAACCGTCGATGATCAAAGCCGGGAACTTGTATATGTGGAAAAAGAGGGGCTCTCCCCCTATGCGCTCTATTTCCTTTTGAAAAAAGCCTACGGCGGTTCATCGGATCAATGGTTGATGGGGGGATTTTCTCCTCTGAAATACATCCTGCCCATATCTTTTTATCTTCTCGCATCTATGCTTCTTTTGTTTTTGAACCGGGACAGGCGGTTCGCCGCTGCAGCCGGAACGGCCGGGTGGTTCCCTTTTGTCTACCTCTACGGCTTTAGCGCGGTTCTGACAGCGCTTGCTGTACATTATCTTTTTTCGATAAGGCAGCGGCCATTTCTGCCGCTGATTATTGCCGGTGTCGCTTCGACATTGATCGGACCGGAAACACTTATATATCTTCTTCTTCTCATTCTCGGCGTATCCGGATCATTGATCTCCCTTTTCGATAAAAGGGTAAATAGCCTGAAACCGGACAAACCGAAAGGGAGCACAAGACGACTGCGCTTTTCCAAACCGGAGCATCAGCTCTTTGAACCGGTTACGATAATGGCGGAAAAATCGAAACACGCAGCGGCGCCGCGCTCTACCACAATAGGATCGGCAGCTCTTTTTCTGTTTATTACCACCGCTTTTCTGCTTTCTTTCGACAGCTATGAACCGAAAGCCGCCATCATTCCCCTTCCCGATATTCACGATGGTAGGGAATGGACTCTCACTTCCACGGAAACGACTTTCGGAAAGGGCGGAATCACATCCGCCGCCGAGTATCTTACCCATAGAGCCTACCAGGAGGGTTTCCTTTACAGAAGCACCTGGGAGTATCCGTCATCATCAAATCCGCTTCTTTATCCCCTATATGAAACAGACGGGACAGTAGTTTCGAAAACATATGAAATCATTGCTGATTATAACGAAAAATGGTTCGTGAATCAGGTTTCGCTACTGAAAAACGACAATCCGGCGAGCCTCCTTTTTTCTACAGAAGGACCGGCAGTTGTCGAAAAAAAACAGGATCAGCCGATTTCCAGCGGTTTTTCCCTTCTTAAATTTTCTCATTTCATGTTAATATTATTGCTGTTGTATTTCAGCAATAGAAAAAATACCCAAAATACATCGTTCAGCGTACGTAAAAAGTTATTAAGGAGAAATGAACAGGTAGCATGAGTAAGTTTAAAACATTTCCCAAAGGCGGGGTTCATCCGCCTGATAACATTTCCGGTACGGGAAACAGGCCTATCCGTAATGCCTCGCTTCCCACTCACGCCGTTATTCCCATGTCCCAGCACATCGGAGCTCCGGCTGAATGTATCGTAAATGTCGGCGACACGATCGAAGAGGAGCAGCTGATCGGCAAATCGACCGGCTATGTCTCCGTCCCTGTCCATTCTTCCATTCCGGGAAAAGTCGTTGAGATTAAAGACATCTATCTTCCCCACGGAAAGAAATCCCGGGCTGTCGTCATCGAACTGGGCGGCGAGTTCAAGCGGATGGGCAAGACCCAGAAGCAGAGCGACTGGACCGGACTCAGCGAAAAAGAGATCATCGAACGAATTTCCTCTATGGGACTGGCCGGTCAGGGCGGGGCGACTTTCCCCACCCATGTGAAACTAGTTCTCCCGGAAGGGAAAAAGTGCGATTATCTGCTGGTTAACGCCGCGGAATGCGAGCCCTATCTCACGTCGGACCAGAATATGATTCTGGAAAAAGCTGAAGAGATACTCGAAGGTCTGAAAATCCTCAAAAAACTCCTGACTCCCAGGGAGATTATATTCGCTATCGAAAGCAATAAACCCGAAGCGGCCGCAGTCATGGCCGAAGCGGTGGAGAAAAGTGATCTCGATGTGCGGATCGATATTCTAAAAACCAAATATCCGCAGGGAGCTGAAAAGAATATCATCAAATCCTGTACGGGAAGGGAAGTTCCTTCCGGAAAATTGCCTCTCGACATTGGAATGGTCGTTCTCAATGTGGAAACCATTTACTCGGTTTACGAAGCTCTTGTTTTTGAAAAACCCCTTGTAGAGAGAGTCGTCACTGTGAGCGGCGGAGCCGTCAAGGCGCCGGAAACATTCCGGGTCAAAATCGGAACAACCTACCGCCAGCTTCTGGAGGAGTGCGAAGGTCTGATTGAAGAGCCAGCCAAGGTTATCTCCGGCGGTCCCATGATGGGATTCGGCGTCTTCGATCTCGATACGCCCGTTACCAAGGGAACCAGCGGTATTCTCTTTCTCACGAAGAAAGAAGTGAAAGCGGCGAAGCAGACTTCCTGCATTTCCTGCGGGCGCTGTATCCAGGCCTGTCCCATGGGACTCAATCCTTCGGATATTAACAAACATTCCCTGAATTTCCTTTTCGAGGAAGCTCAGGACATGGGACTTCTCGACTGCGTGGAATGCGGATCCTGTGCTTTTGTCTGTCCGGCCCACATCCCTCTGGTTCAGTCCTTCCGCATGGGAAAAAATCAGCTGCGCGCCATTATGATGCAGAAAAAAGGGGCTAATAAATGATTGATACAAAAAAACTGACAGTCAGCAGCAGTCCCCAGATCCACAGCGCCGACTCAACGGCCAAAATCATGTGGACTGTCGTATTGTCCCTTGTCCCCGCCGGGATCTGGGGCGTTTATATTTTCGGAATGTCCGCACTCGTGGTTATTCTCGTTTCCATCATCGCGGCAGTTGCGGCCGAAGCTCTTCTCGGGCTTATCAACAGGGAAGTCACGGTTAACGACGGCTCTGCCTTTCTGACAGGATTGCTGGTGGGATACAATATGCCGCCGCAGGTTCCCCTGTTCATTCCCGTAGTCGCCTCTGTTTTCGCCATTGTGGTTGTAAAATGGAGTTTCGGCGGTCTGGGAGCCAACTGGATGAACCCCGCTCTGGCTGGTCGTGTCTTCGTCTTCTTTTCATGGACAGGACCTATGACAAAATGGCTTCTTCCCATTACGGGCGGAGCTGACGCGGTAACCGGACCGACACCTCTTGGATCTTTGAAATCGGCATACTTCGCCACCTCTCTCAATGTGAGCGGACCGATCGAATACCTTCAGTCCGAAGGGCTTCCCGTTACCTATAAAGATCTTTTCATCGGTAACATTCCCGGTTCTATCGGAGAAGTCTCAGCCCTGCTGCTCCTCCTCGGAGCTCTGGTTCTGCTGGCCCGTAAAATCCTGACCTGGCATGTCCCTGTAGCTTATATCGGATCTTTCGCCTTCCTGATCTGGATGTTCGGCGGAGTCCGCATGGGAACGGGGCTTTTCACGGGAGACGTTCTGTTTCACATTCTCAGCGGCGGACTTATGCTCGGAGCCCTTTATATGGCAACCGATATGGCTACAACGCCGCTTACGGGCAAAGGCAACATCATATTCGGACTGGGGTGCGGATTCCTGTCATTCCTGATCAGGATTTTCGGGTCCCTTCCCGAAGCCGTTTCCCTTTCCATTATCGTTATGAATATTTTCGTCCCCGTAATCGACAGATATACAAAAATCAAACGCTTCGGATACGGAGAGGTAAAGGAGAAGAGCGGTGAATAACAAACTTATGCAAATGACATTGCGGCTCGCTATTATCTGCGCCGTTGCTTCTCTTGTTCTCGGTGTAGTCAACATTGTCACCGAGCCGGTTATTATCGAAAGAAAGAGAGTCGAGAAAGAGGTCGCATTGAAGGAGCTTTCCGATGGCGATCATGTGGGAGAGCTTCAGCTCCCCGCCAACAGCGACGATCTTCACGGGAAGCTTATGGCTTCTCTCGCCGCTCACGGTGTGATCGCAGCAGGAGAAGATATTGATGAGAAAGAGCTCATCACCTCCATCTACCCTGTAGATAAAAACGGCGAAATCACCAAATATATCCTTCAACTGGACGGAAGCGGTTACGGCGGTAAAATGGTGATTCTCGCCGTATTTCTCAATGACGGGACTTTTGTCAAAGCCAAACTTATGGAAAACAACGAAACACCCGGTCTCGGAAAAAAAGCGGAAGATTCGGCCTATTACAACATGTTTATGAATACCGGTTCTGATGCCAGACCTCTTCCGGTCAGCAAAAGAGCTCTTGTCGCCTCAGATGCCGAAGCGGTTTCGGGAAGCACCATTACATTCAATGGAATCTCCCGGGCTCTGGCGCTCGGTTCCGATTATGTTAAATTACTGGGAGGGAAAAACTGATGTTCAATTTCCTGAAAGGGTTGTTCAAGGAAAACCCCATTTTCGTCCTGGCTCTCGGTCTCTGTCCGACACTGGCCGTCTCCACTCAGGTGGTGAACGCCATCGGTATGGGAGCCGGAGTCATATTCGTTCTTATAGGTTCAAACATCATGGTTTCGCTTCTGAAGGATTTTATTCCCGATGAAGTGCACATTCCCGCCTATATCGTTATCATCGCCTCCTTCGTAACTATCGTCGACATGCTTATGCAGGCTTTCGTTCCGGCTCTTTCCGCCAGTCTGGGAGTTTTCGTCAAGCTCATCGTTGTAAACTGTATCATCCTGGGAAGGGCGGAAGCTTTCGCCTCGAAGAACAGCGTCAAGGATTCCATAATCGACGCCCTGGGTATGGGAATCGGATTTACCATCGGACTGCTGGTTATTTCTCTGGTAAGAGAAGTTCTCGGCGCGGGAACCATCACACTGTTCCCCATGGGTAGCTTTGACGGTGTTATCGAGATTCCCGGACTTATCGATGCGCCGGCCAGAATCTTCAGCCTCTCTCCCGGAGCGCTTCTGGCAATGGGATTTCTCATGGCCGGATTCAACTGGCTTAAAAGCAGGAAGAAGGAGGACTGATCATGAGCTATATCGGAATAATAATAACCTACGTATTTATCAGCAATATGATCCTGAGTCAGTTCCTCGGGCTCTGTCCCTTTATCGGAGTTTCCAAGGATTCGGACTCTGCTGTCGGGATGGGTTTTGCTGTAACTTTTGTCATGTCCATGGCCTCTCTGGTAACATGGATTATTTACCACGGGATTCTCGTGCCGCTTAATCTGGAGTTCCTTCAGACTATCGCCTTTATCCTGGTTATCGCTTCGCTGGTTCAGCTTGTCGAAATGGCGGTTCAGAAGTTTTCCCCCGCGCTTTACAAAGCCCTGGGAATCTATCTGCCCCTTATCACGACAAACTGCGCCGTTATGGGTATCGCCCTCATCAATGTGAGAGAGGAATACAATATCCTCGAAAGTTTTACAGCCGGATTCGCCGGCGGTATCGGATTTCTGCTGGCTATTTTTCTCATGTCGGCTATCCGCGTGAAACTGGACAAGGAAAATGTTCCCCGCTTTCTCAAAGGGACTCCCATAGCCTTTGTTTCCGGTGGTCTGATGGCGCTTGCCTTCATGGCCTTTGACAGAGCCCTGCTCGCGAACCTCATAGGATAAGGAAAATATGCTTGATTTAATACTGAGAACGCTCTTCGGTTTCATTTCCGTGGCTTTTCTGGGGAGTGCCCTGGGCTTCGGGCTCGCCATTGCCGCAAAAAAACTGAGAGTGGAAAAAGATAAAACTGTCGAAGAACTTATGGGGTATCTTCCGGGACTGAACTGCGGATCCTGCGGTTATGCCGGTTGCGAACCCTATGCGGAAGCCCTTTCCGCCGGTAACGACAGTGATATTACCAAATGTAAGCCCGGAGGAGCGGCCTGTCTCGAAGGGATAGGCCGGGTGCTGGGAATGGAAGTCGATACTTCCGGTCCCAGAATGGTAGCCCAGGTCCACTGCCGGGGCGGTGAAGGGACGGCCGAGACGCGTTATAAATATCAGGGTCTTAAAGACTGCAATGCCGCGTCCATACTTTTCGGAGGGGATAAGAGCTGCCAGTACGGCTGTCTGGGACTTGGTTCCTGCATGCAGGTCTGCCCCGTTGATGCCATCGACTACGATGATCAGGGGCTTGTCTGGGTCGACAAAGACAAATGTATCGGTTGTGAAAAATGTGTTGGAGTCTGCCCGACCGGCGTTATTAAGATGATCCCCGAAGATGCTGATGTCATCGTCGCCTGTAACTCGAAAGATAAAGGTAAGGATACGAAGGCAAACTGCAGCGTCGGATGCATCGGCTGTCAGATCTGCGCCAGGAAATTTCCCGATGCGGGATATAAAATTACAGATAATCTTTCGATTGTAGGTTATAATGACAGAGGACCTGGTCGCGCTGGTGCAGCCGGGAAATGTCCAACCAAGAGTATCATCGTTCTTGATGAAAAGTAAAAAGGCGATTTTTACTGTTTAAATCTCATGTCGGAGCGGAATCAGACCGTTCCGGCATTTTGTAAATTTCGGGGTAATGAAAAAAGTACGACTGATTTTCGGAACACATAACAGTATTTCTCCAGGCTCCGACAACGGGCAGATCGAAGAGATCTATCAGAAAGCCTATAAACCCTTTCTGACTCTTCTGTACAATTTCCCTGAAATCTCGGCGGTCCTCTATTACTCGGGACCGCTTCTCGAATGGTTTGAAAAACATCATCCCGAGTTCAACACGGTCCTCGGAGAGATGATTGATAAAAGGCAGATCGAACTTCTCGGAGGCGGGTATTACGAACCCGTTCTCTCCATGATTCCCGCTCAGGACCGTGTCGGTCAGATCGAATTGATGACCACTTATCTTCGGAAATCATTCGGCAAAAGAGCCCGGGGGTGCTGGCTTCCCGGTCGGATATGGGAACCTCAGCTAGCTTCTGTGCTCCGCTCGAGCGGAATAGACTATACTTTCCTGGACGATACTCATTTCGAAGCAGCCGGCTTCCGCGATGATGAACTCTATATGCCGGCCATTACAGAAGACCAGGGTAAAACCATAACTGTCTTTCCTATCTCCCGGCGCATCATGTCGGGATTCGGCAAAATCGTTCCCCGCAAGATCATTGAAGATATCTGCAGTGACAACAGCGGAGACGGCAAAGTGGTCGTCATCTTTCCCAACGGCCGTCAGATCGGATATGAAAACGGTCATTCCCTGTCCATCAATCACCAATGGCTGGAAAGTTTTCTCAATGAATTGAGAAACAACCGGAAGAACATAGAGCTTGTCCATCCCGGACGGTATGTCCGTCAGACGAGGAATTCTTTCAATAAGGCCTATTTCCCCTGTACCTCCTATGGCGAAATTATGAAATGGGTTCTTCCGGCTGATCGGCAGGTCGAATACGATACGCTGACTAATGAGCTGATTGAGTCGGGCATTGAGCCCCGATGGATCTACGGAGGTTTTTTCCGTCAATTTCTGAGCAAATACAAAGAGAGCAATTTCCTCTATTCCAAAATGATGCATGTCAGCGTTCTGGCCAATCAGGTCAGAGGGGACAAATACAGAAAGAAGGCTGCCAAGGAAGAGCTGTGGAAAGGGCAGAATAATCTGGCTTTCTGGCACGGTAACCAGGGCGGCATTTACAATGCCAATGTCCGGCATAAGGCATACAGCTCCCTCATCGAGGGAGAGAAAATAACTCGGGAGAAGGGGATCTTCAAAACCTCTCTCAGCTCCATAGATTACGATATGGACGGCGAGAAAGAATTTCTCTATCAGGGCCATGTTACCAATGCCTACGTTCACAGCAGGGGAGCCGTTCTCTTTGAGTTCGATCACATCGCGTCGTGCTGGAATTATCTGAACACCATGTCCCGTTATCCCGAACCCTATCACAATGAGACGATCAGAGACGAGGGATATGACAAATACGGACGCTACGCTTTTGTTGATCATTTCTTCGACGAGCGCAACAGTGTAGAAGATTTCCGCCAGATGAGTTACATAGAACAGGGATCTTTTACCAATGCGCTTTACGAAGCTGTTGATTATAACCGGGAACAGAGAAAAGTGACCTTTGTCCATACCGGATCGGTTGTGAAGAACGGCTATGAATATAATATCGAGCTTCAGAAGCGCTTTACTTTCAAGCGTTCTTCAGTGGACGTGGATTATCAGATAAAGAACCTCAGTCTGCACAAGGCCGAGCTTTGTTTCGGCAGCGAAGTCAATATCGCCTTTAATAAAAACGGCGACCCTGATCCCAAGCTCTACCGGATAGATGATGAATATAAAGATGAGGTCCCGGAAGACAGCATCAGCCACGAATCGGTTCAGCAGATGTTGACCTTTGACGGCGATAATAACACCGATGTTACGCTTTCTGTTTCCTCTCCCGCTGAAATGTGGACCTTTCCGCTATATACTTATTCCAGAGAGGGGGGAAAAGTTGAAAGAAACTACCAGTGTTCCTGCTATGTTCCCCGTTGGACTTTCTCACTTCTGAAAGATGAAGTCTGGAACGTATCTCTATCCCTAAGGATTGACAGGAGCAGTTGATATTGATTAAAAAAGCATCCCTTATAGCTTTGTTTTTATGGGGGAGTTCTTTGTGCTTTTCCGTTGATATAGGACGCGATATCGTTGAGAGAGGTTCGGCTCTCGTGGGTTCTCCCTATCGTTACGGCGGCACCAATCCTTCTGGATTTGATTGCAGCGGCCTTGTTAATTATCTCTACAAACCATTTTTACCCGATTTACCGAGAAATGCATCGTCTATAGCCCATTTCGGCTCTACTGTGGACCTGGATGATATTGTCCCCGGGGATCTCGTTTTTTACGCGACGGGAAGCGATCGGTCTGAAATAACCCATGTCGGCATATATATCGGTCAGAATACACTTATCCAGGCTGTTTCCGCCGGTCCTGTCCGGGGTGTGGTTCTGACAGACCTAGATGAGAAATACTGGAAATCCCGTTTCAAATGGGCGAAAAGAGTCTTTCCCCGTTTGGAAACGGCAGAGTCTCAATCGGTAAATCTCGCCTACAGTAAAGGTCAGTACCAGGGACAGGCAGAAGAGCTCGAGCCCGAAGGCCGGGGCAGAATGGATCTTAAGAACGGTGATTATTATATCGGTGACTTCAAAGACGGTCTTTTCCATGGTAAAGGCGAATACCATTACGGAAACGGCGATGTTTATATAGGGCAATTCTCAAATGGCCGTGAATCGGGGGGAGAGCTTGTCCGTTCCGACGGGAGCCGTTACAGCGCCCAGAGAAATGAATCAGGCACCCTGATCATTAACAGCAGAGCTGATAAAAGTTCAAACCGGATCAATTATCTTCTGGAAACTCCTACCCAGTGGGACGATTGGCTGGAAAATGAAAGGAAGCTTTTCGAAGAAACTCTTCAGGCGGATAATAATGCAGCTGATGATGAGCAGAGACGTTTTGAAGAGTGGAAGAAAAACTCCGGGTTCTAATCTCTTTTAATTTCCCGGTAAATCGCATTGAAAAAGGGCTCAGTTTCTCTGTAATAAGTTTTTTCAACCATGATTAATTCGAGTAAAGCCTCATTGTATCGACCGAGATAGTAGAAGCACTGCCCTCTGTAGAAATGGCTCTGCTCCCGAGTTTCCCTATCATTCAGGCTGGATAAAAAAGGTTCCAGGGCATCGGCGCATCTTTCATATAAACCGCCGGCAAAATATGATGTCACAATGGGATTGATATTTTTATTGTAGGCCAGAACAGTTTTCTCCGGCTGATCAGGAATTGTTTTCTCCCGTTCTATCATCCTTCTGATTTGATTCAGCGTTTCGGGTTCAAGAGTCCTGTCATAGTCGGTATTTCTCCGCTCCTCCAGTTTCTCCCCCGATTTAAGATCAGATGATATCTTGAGGAGAGGCAGGGGCATGGCGGATTTTACAAACCGGTTGTCTTCTGTTATTTCATGAGAGAATTTTATATGCACCGGATCTGTCGTATAGTTACCGGAGTACAGAAGATTCCTGCTGCCTGATCTGTAAAGCGCGGCATCGATCGCGGCATAATAGTAGTTCAGGCCGGCAATGGGGTTGTCTATTATGGAAGTCTGGGATCCCGAATCTTCACCGATGAGCACTGATTTTATTATTTTGTCATAACTGTCGATTACTGAGGTGCTGCGGAACAGGATGATACTGCGCTCTTCCAGAGATGAATCATAGGAAATCGCGACGTCGCTATCAAAAATCTGTGCTGTCAGATTTGAAATGACTGTGCTTCTGGTCTCTTCAATATCGGATTCCTCAATGCTCACAGGGGATATGGTAACGTTTCTATAGGGAATGCAGATTTTGTAAACCTGGGTCGAATCGTTTACAAAAACCGCATAATAAACCTGTGCTCCCGAAGGGGGCTTATCTTTGAACGTTTGTGTTCCGCCGGGTACTGTGCCGATTTTTTCCGCCAGATAGAGGTTGTCGGCCGTCAGAGCCCGATCGGCTCTGAAAATTTCATAGGTTCCCTCATCGACATCGACAGCATCCTTCCATGTCAGAACAATGTCTGAACCGGAAGTGACGGCTTCCAGGCGGGATGGAAAAGGCGCATAGAGTTTCATTTCCTGCGAAAACAGGGGAGAAAGAAGCAGAACTAAGGCTGTGATGAGAAATTGAACCTTCATATATCTAATATAATCGACACGGGAGGTTTTATCCTGCAGGAAAAAGTCTCTTCGCGGCAGTCAGTCTGACAGGCCAGCCCAGAAATTCCTCATATAATTCAGTTGAAAGGATAGATTCCCCCTTCATTTCTGCTGTAAGCGGATCCATGTAAATGTTGCGCCACTTCAAATGGGATATGGTCCTGTCCATATCATATATTTCAATTTCCAGGCAGTCCCGTTTCGCATTGTTGATCAAGGGAATGGCGGAAAGGGAAGCCAGTACAGCCGCTTCTTTCAGTTTCTCCGAGTCAGCTGTCAGAGAAAGTGACCGGAACCGTATGCCCAGTAGTTTCTGAATAAGGGAGAAAGCCTGATTTTCAATATCTTCTATCATTTCCGGTCGGGGTAGAGGTGATATCCATGCAATGAAAAATGGTATTAGCTGCCATTGACGGAGCTTCCCCTCATCCAGGATTCCTTCGAGAAAGAAGGGGATCTGTCTTTCGGTGACGGCTTGGATCAGATTTAAATAATCCGGAGTATCGCTGTTGATTATTACAGCCCGGGCTCCGTATTTTACAGCCCTAAACAACTCATCCTGTGACGATATCCGCATGAAAAAATCCAGCCCCTTCCCGTTCAGTTGGAGGAGCTCTTCATCTTCGAAAACGGAACAGACGGCAAAATGGGCTCCTGAGGCAAAAGACTTTCCTATAGCTGCAGGTGAAGAGGAACAGTCGGAGCCGATAAAGAGATTTTCGCTTTCATTGGCTGCTTTCACCATGTCCTTCTCTTCACTGCTTTTATAAGGAATGAGTACCAGGGGAAGGTGGGCTTTTTTCAATAAGCGGGATAGGGGGATTATGCTATTACTTTCTACATTTTCAAGAGAAATGATCAGTCCGAATTCTCTGATCTTTTTGAGCAGTCTGTTCATGCTGTAAATATATCTTTTTCCCTGTATAATAACAATTATGGACAAGCGAAGACGTGCAATAGATGCTTACCGGACGGAATCCGTAAAAGGGGAGGCTGAAAAAAAACAAGCAACCCCTACCGGAGAGAGGACCGGATTCCTTAAATTGACGAAAGAAAAACCCGATTACAGCAAAATAGCCAGATTTCTCCTCCTTCTGGGGAAAGATGAAGCTGTTAAGGTTCTCAGACATCTATCTCCGGAAGAGGTGGAAACCATTTCCGCAGAGATCAGCCGGACCGGCAGAGTCGATAAAGTGGAAGCGGAAGGGTTACTTAAAGAATTCGGCTTCGACAGGGAAAAGGACGCCGTTCGTGTTCGCGGCGGTGCCGACGCCGCATCGGAAATTCTCACCAAAGCCTTCGGCAGGGAAGAAGCTGAAAAATATCTGAGAAAAGCCGTTCCGGAAATAGTGGAAGGTCCCTTCTCTTTTCTCAATGATCTGAATTTCGATCAGCTGATCCTTCTGCTTAAAGACGAGTCCCCCCAGGTTGTCGCCCTGGTACTGCGCTATCTCGATCCGGCCTTGTCTTCCCGGGTTATCAGTCACCTGGACCGCCGTATCGGTGCGGCTGTTATTAAGAGAATTGCAAAAGGGGGATCGATCTCCATGGAAGTCATAACCGGCATGGAGGATTCTCTGAAAGAGAAAATCCGCACTCAGGGGGAAGTGGACAGTACGGAAATCGACGGCACTTCGGCGCTGGCCGGCATACTGAAATATATGAATATCGAAGAGGAGCAGAAAATACTCGGAACTCTGGCGGAAGAGAACGAGGAAATCAGTCGCAAGATTAAAGAAAAGCTATTCACAATCGACACTGTGCTCCATATGGACAGGAATGATCTTCAGAAAATTCTAATCGAATTCAAAGACAGGGATATCGCCATGATGCTTCGGGCTGTGGACAGCGAAGTCCGGGAAAAAATCCGCCAGTCCCTTTCGACGGGACAGCAGGTTCTTATCGATGAAGAAAACGATCTTCTCGGAAAAGTGAAAAAGAGCGATGCCGAAGCTAAAGTCAGAGAGTTTCTCGAACTTCTGAGAAAACGGGAAGAAGAGGGCGCTTTTATCATTCTTCGCGAGGAAGATGATTATTTGTAGTTATGTACTTCTCAATTGAATAATTAGGGCTTTCGTTGTATGATCTGGTCTATGAAAGCTAATGAATTGAGAAAAAAATATATTGACTTTTTCGTCTCCCGCGGACACAAGGAGATTTCCGGCAAATCTCTCATTCCCGAAAATGATCCCACGGTTCTTTTTACGACGGCAGGGATGCATCCCCTGGTTCCCTACATCATGGGCGAACCCCATCCCGCCGGGACCAGACTGACCGATGTTCAGAAATGTATCCGGACACAGGATATCGAGTCTGTTGGAGACCCGACCCACGCTACATTTTTCGAGATGCTGGGAAACTGGTCTCTCGGCGATTATTTCAAAGAGGAAGCTCTGAAAATGAGCTACGAATTTATCACTTCCCCCGAATACCTCGGGCTCGATGTGAATAAGCTGTCCGTGACGGTTTTCGCCGGCGACGACGACGCTCCGGCAGACAATGAGGCTTTTGAAATCTGGAAAGGTCTCGGAATACCGGAAGAGAGAATCTACCGTCTACCCAAAGAGGATAACTGGTGGGGTCCCGCCGGCACGACAGGTCCCTGCGGTCCCGACAGCGAGATGTTCATCGATACGGGAAAAGAAGCCTGCGGTGCAGACTGCCGTCCCGGCTGCTCATGCGGCAAGTATTTCGAAATCTGGAATGATGTATTCATGCAGTACAACAAGAAAGAGGACGGGACCTATGAACTGATGGACCGCAAATGCGTCGATACGGGAATGGGTGTCGAACGGACAATTACCATGCTCCAAGGCAAAAACTCTGTATACGATACGGAACTTTTTACTCCTATCCTCGATAAAATCGGTGAAATGGCCGGTGTTAAATACAAAGATGATGAATCTCTGGATAATTCGTTCAGAATCATCGCCGATCATGCCAAGGCATCGACGATGATAATGGGAGACCCCCAGGGCGTGAAGCCTTCCAATCTCGGGCAGGGGTATATTCTCAGAAGATTGATCCGCCGCGCCGTGCGCCACGGGAAAAAATTGAACATCGAGGGTCAGTTCCTCGGAAAACTGGCTGAGGTCATTATTGAGATGTACCGCGAGGTATATCCAGAACTCGCAGGCAACCGCGATCTGATCATCAGCGAGTTTGCCATCGAGGAAGCCCAGTTCAACAGTACTTTGAAAAAAGGGGAGCATGAGTTCGAGAAGCTTCTTCCCAATCTGCTCAGAAACCCGAAAAAAGTCGTGCCGGGCAGAACGGCATTTAAATTATATGATACTTACGGCTTTCCCTTTGAACTCACCGAAGAACTGGCGGCGGAACATGACATGACTGTTGACCGCGAAGGTTTTGACGAAGCCTATAAGAAACATCAGGAAATATCCAAAAAGGGAGCCGAGCAGGCATTCAAAGGCGGACTGGCCGATAATTCTGTTATGTCCACCCGCTATCATACGGCGACTCACCTCCTTCATGAAGCTCTCAAAACCGTACTTGGCGATCATGTAGCCCAGAAGGGGAGCAATATCAATGCCGACCGTCTCAGATTCGATTTCTCTCATCACGATAAGATGACAGATGAAGAGATTAAAAAAGTAGAAGACATGGTCAATGAAGTGATTCAGGCGAAAATGCCTGTTTCCATGAAAACAATGACAGTCGAGGAAGCGAAAGCTCTTGGAGCCAGAGCTCTTTTCTCCGGAAAATACGATGAGCAGGTGAAAGTCTACTTTATCGGGGATTTCTCAACGGAAGTCTGCGGAGGACCCCATGTGGAGAATACTGCCGAGCTTGGTAAATTCGTAATTAAAAAAGAACAGTCCAGCTCCCGCGGCGTCCGCAGGATCAAGGCGGTCCTGGAATAAACTCCTGTTCAATGGAAATAAAAAAAACCGCTACAGTCTGAAAGTAGCGGTTTTTTTATATTGCGGGATTATCTACCCTTCAGTTCATTATACATATCCTGTATTACCTGATTTTTATTGCCTGTTTTAAGAAAATCGGAAAGCACCTGCACGGCATCTTTCTCTTTTCCCCATTTGCGGTAAACATCGGCTAATTCAAGGTAGAAGCGGGGGTTTTTGGGGTCTTTATCTATAATATTGCGTATGGTCGTCGCTGATTCTTCGTAATTGCCTTTATCTCTATTTATAAGACTTAAACCGAGAACAGCATAGATATCGTATTCGATATCGAGAGCATTCGTGTAATATTCCTGAGCTTTTTCCTGTTCGCCCATATTGCGGTATGCGTCTCCGGCTCTTGTGAGAATTACTTTATTCCTTGGATCAAGCCCGAGAATGCGGTTCCAGTACTTAACAGACTCATCGGGAATGTGAAGTCCTCTGTAGCAGTCGGCAAGACCGAAAAGAGCATAAAAGTTATTGGGCTGCATTTTCAGAGCCTGTTCAAAATAGGGGATACCCTCGTCAAAGGTTTTCATTTTCCGGTGGCAGTTCCCCAGGGAAGTCAGAACTCTTATATCCACTCTCGATTTGTTGAGCTCGAGCATTTTTTCCCAGTAATAGAGAGCTTTTTCATAATCTCTGAAATCGTAATTGAGATGTCCCAGACCAATCAGGCAGTAGGAATTGTTGGATTCCATTTTCAGGACGCGCTGATAAATCTCATTGGATTTTTCGTAATTTCGAACTTTCCGGTAGGCATCGGCTATACGAGTGAGAACAGTGATATTTTTATCGTCGTGAATAAGGTACTCTTCCCAGATATCGATTGCCCGATTGTATTGATGCAGAGCTTTATAACAATCGGCCAGTCCGAAAAGCGCATAATTGTTACCTCTGTGATTGGAAAGACAGCTCTGATAATATTTGATGGCATCCTGAAAATGACGGGATTTCCTCAATGTGTCGCCCATGCCGACAAGAGCGTAATTATTGGAAGGGTCCATGCTTAAAATCTCGGAAAAACAGGCTTCGGCTCTTTCCAGAAGACCTTCTTTGAGAAGCTGATATCCTTTCTTCGAAAGTTCGCTGATCTCGTTAAGCTGTTCCTGTGTCAGCTCTCCGTCACTGCGGTCCGCATCAGCCTTATTGCCGAACAAATCATCCATCATTTTAAAATCCTTTTTTTATATATACTTCTTAAAATATTTTATCTAATTTTCTTCAATCCAGTTTCTGACCACATTCGTCATCTGTTCAATCATATTCTCCACTCTGCGGGGAGCGGGGGCCAGCTTGAACATTTTAAATGCCTCAAAAGGCTCATTATGGGAATAGTAGTACTCGCCAATCCGTATTATTCCATCTGTGTAACCGATGGTCAGAAAAATCCGCTTAGCCTGTTCGATATCGCCTTTGTTGAAGAACTCATTCCCCCGTCTCATCAATACGACTTTCTGATGATCCGTCAGACTGTGATTTCTCACATCGGTGATTTTAAGAAATCCCTCTTCAGGAATTTCTTCAGGTATTTTGTAATTTTTCATAATTAAATATCCGAGTCAGAAACTCTTACAAGTATAATATGGCGGATTTTATATATTATCAATATATAAAATTTGACTCAAATCACTCCTTTAGTAGACATACTTTCCGTACCGGAGGCACCTGTTTTACGAAATGCGTACTCCAATGCTATTCCCATTGCCTTAAAAAGTGATTCAGATATGTGATGACTGTTTTCTCCGTAGTGGGAAAGAAGGTGAAGATTGATTTTCGCTTCGGAAACAAAAGCCTGAAAAAATTCCTTAAAAAGATAATTTGCGAAATTCCCCGACATTTCCTGAGGATAACTCACATTATAAACCAGATAGGGGCGGTTGCAGACATCTATTACCACTTCGCTCAAAGCATCATCCATGGGAATCTTAGCCTGTCCATAGCGGTTAATTGCCCCTTTGTCCCTGAAGCTTTTCAGAAAAGCCTGCCCCAGAACGAGGCCCGTATCCTCCACTAGATGATGGGGGTCAACGTCCACATCTCCATCGGCTTTTAACTCAAGAAAAAACTTCCCGTGAAAAGCCATGGCATAAAGCATATGATCGAAAAAAGGCAAACCCGTTGAAATGGCGGGCTTGTTTCTGCTTTCCAGATCGAGCTTCAGGAATATTTTCGTTTCAGCGGTTTCCCGCTTTATCTCTACAGGCATTTTCAATCCTCTCTCAGTATATCCGCCAGCTCGTTTATCGCTTCGTAGTGGAATTTATAATACGCTCTGTTGGCTATCATATTTACTTTTATATCGGTCAGGGTTCGTATTACCTCAAGGTTGTTGGCTTTAAGCGTGCTGCCTGTCTCAACAAGGTCAACGATATAAGGTGCCAGACCGAGAACAGGGGCCAGCTCAACGCTCCCGTTCAGTTTGATGATTTTCACAGGAATCCCCTGTTTGTGAAAATAGTCCCGCGTATAATCGGTAAATGATGTGGCTATTGTCAGATGCCCTTCTTTTATTTCCTTATGATCTTTGTGCGCGGCCATGCAGAGTTTCGTTCCTCCGAAGGAAAAGGGCAGAACATTATAAAAGCTGTATCCCGTTTCGTAGACCACATCCTCCCCGCATATTCCCAGACCGGCAATCCCGTGGGCCACATAAGCCGGAAGGTCGGAGTTTTTCACAAGAAAGATTTTAAGAAGCCCCCGGCTGTCATAGGCAACGAGCTTCCGTTTTTCGAAATTGAATTCAATACCCTTGCTGTGAAAGTGATCTTTCACCTGTTCGAATAATCTGCCCTTGGGAAGGGCTATAGTTAATGGTTTATCCATCATATCTCCTTTAAAGCACAAATGACCGGCCGTCTTTCCTCAAGGTACGGCCCCTTTTGTAAGCGGTTGAGAAATCTTCGCTTTTCTCCCGCTGCGACGCTTCCGGGGGAGCGTAGAGAGATGATTCTCTAATCAGAGGTTCGACTTTCCTCTGCATTATGGAAAAGCCGACGGATGAGGCGTTATAGCCGAACTGATCGAAAAGGCTGTCGTATCGTCCTCCCGAAGCGGCGGCTTTGCTCAGGTTCTCGACGTAAGCGCTGAAAACGATTCCCGTATAGTAATCCTGACCGCCTATTTCAGAAATATCGATCCTGAAGCTGTCGGTCCCTTCCAGCTCTCCCGCCTGATCGGCAATTTCTATGAGGTAGTTTATTTCCCTGAGAGTTTCCGAACTGATTCCCGATTTGTTTTCATAAATAAACGCCTTGAATTGAAGGGCCGTCCCGATAAACATGAGCAGCTTTACGATAAAATCACTATCTTCCGGTGTGCGTCCAGTTTCGATAAACAGTTGTCTGATTTTATCGCGGCTGCGGGTATCGATACCCGATTTGAGCCTTTTGAGCTGCTTTTTTGAAAATCCGGAGCATAAGCTGTTCAACAGCGAGCGGGAACCTATGTGGATCTTCACTTCCCGGAGTCCGATTTCCCGGAAAAGGGAGAGCAGCAGAAGAATGATTTCCAGATCGCCCTCCCGTCCCGGTTTTCCTATAAGCTCGCATCCACTCTGAAAGAACTCATTACTGGAAATATCTTCATGAGATTCGTAACGGAGTATCGTGTCGGCATAGAATACTCTGACCGGGAGATCCTGTTCATCGAGAGCCAGGCTCATCTGCTTGGCCAGAAACAGGGTGACATCGGAGCGGAGCATAAGCAGTTCGCCTTCTCTGTCTATCAGCCGGTAGGTCTGTTCAGCCCTGTTTTTATCAATTAAATGACTGTAGGTGTCAAAAAAATCGAAAACCGGTGTTTCCACCGGCAGATAACCCCAGGCTGTGAAGATATTTTCAATATGTTTCGTTATCTTCCTGTGCCTGAAAGCTTCCTCCAGGTACATACCTTCTGTACCCTGCGGAATCTGAAGGTGTCCGTTTTTAATCTCTGTCATAAATACAATCCTGTAAAAATTTAATATCAGTCAGTTAGGCGTTAAATTATGATACTATTTCTAGAAACATGGAATATTTTCATCGGCCTTTTTAGAAAAAAATCCGATTGAGTGTTATAATTTCATACAGGAAATCAAAAAAGGAAGTGACATATGCACAAGGATATCGATCCCGAATTATATCTGCAGCCGGAAGAACAAAACGATGACATTGTCTTTGAGCCTCTCCCGGAGATCGATCCTGTACCGCCTCTTTCCGACAGACTGAAAACCTGGATCGAGTCTGTCGACCGCTGATCATCATCTGCCTTCCGCGTAATTAATCAATCCTCTTGTAATGAACTCGGCGTCCTGTTCACGGAGTTTGTCATACCGAATGGCCCAGGAGTTTCCCGGATAATATAGATTCCGGATTTCGATGAGAACTTCCGCATAGGCGGGATTGTCCCTTAATACCGCGAGATTCTGTCTGCCCGTCGAACTGGATGCCCCCAGGTAGGGGATTAGGCTTTCCGCCAGCTCTTGAGATTTATCCAGATTGGCTTCATTTTCGGAACTGTACAGCACAATGGTTCCCTGTCCCAGATCGGGGCTGTTGTCTGCGTGTATGCTGATATAGAGCGTCTTGTTTCTATCGGCTCCCCGGAAAGCATTTTCGGCGATTTCCACTCTTTTTCTCAAACCTTCCGAACTGCCCACAGGCCATGACGAATCGTCATTCTTCCTGTTCAGAGACGCCATATTATAAACTTCGTTCTTCATGTTTACAAAAGTATCGCTGGGATTTTCCGACGAGCGGATCTGATGGTTAGGACTGATGATTGTCAGCGTAACATCGGCTCCATAAAGCTTCAGAAGTCTGTAGGTTCTCAATGAAATATCATAAGCGTATTCATCTTCCACGACATAGACGGTCTCGCCGTTTCCATTGACAGAGGCGACGATCGCACCGGGATCAAGCCCTCCGTGTCCCGGATCGATAACGATTGTATAACCCGATAATTGATTGCCCAATCCCGGTTCGCTTTCTATGGATCTGTCCAGAGCTTCCAGGATGTCTCTCGCCTGCCTGTAATTAAGAACCGGATCGTCGAGACGGGATTCCGAATAATTCCGCGTCGGCTGACTGGATTTTTCTTCACGGTAATGGCTGTATTCCTCAAGCGGCTCTGCTGGAGTTTTCTCTCTGTAACTCGCCATGAGAACAGAAGGAGCGGACGCTCCGAATTCAAAATTCTCGACTGTCCGGGAATAGAGTTTCAATTCCTGTCCGGGGTATATTGATGAGCCATTGATATTGTTCCACTTTGAAATGTCCTCGATGGCAAGGTCATATGCGGCGGCAATATCCCACAGGTTATCGCCTTTTTCCACAAGATGGACCTGAGGACGGAGCGGCGCAACAAGAAGAGACTGGCCTACGCGGAGAGAATCGTTTTCCAGGTTGTTGATCTGTCTGAGCTGTTCCTGCGATATGTCGAAAAGTAGGGATATACGCGACAGGGTATCGCCGCTCTGTACGGAATAACGGTCGCCACCCGCAGCTTTTCCCGGGATACTCAATACCTGTCCGATCCGGACATTCTGATCAGATAGATGATTGAGCTGCTCAATCTGTTTCTGCTCCACTCCGAGTTTCAAGGCTATTTCCGAAAGAGTATCGCCGTTTTTTACTCTATAGGTATGGATTTCCGCTTTATTCTCTGATCTTGATACTTCAACAGTGCTGTCGGGAAGGGGGATCACAAGCTCTTCCCCTTTTTTTATGATTTCCGATTCCAGCCCGTTAGCTCTGCGGATGTCATCAACCGATGTGTTGTAAAGGAGCGAGAGCCCGAAGAGAGTGTCTCTTTCATCGACTTTATGAATTATCTGATCAGCAAAGAGCAAAGCCGCCCCCTCAAGAAGAGTCAGCAGAACTGTCAGTTGGATGAATCGATTACAGGTAATAAGGCAGCTCCTTCGGATAATCTAATTCCATTATCGAAAGAGCGGAAAAATAGTTTAGACCGAATACTATTCCCGGGTATAGAAAATGAGCATGGAGCGGCCGTACTTTCGCAGATCGTACTGGCGCAGGGAGCCGATCCGCTCGTCGAAGCTCTCCTCGTCGGGATAGTGCATCATCAGAGTTCCGCCCGGCTTTACTATTCCGTGTTTATCAGCAAGCTGAAGGAACTTTTCCTTGCCCTTCATGGGAAAAGGGGGATCGAAATGGACGATATCGAAATCCCTGCCGCAGCTTCTGATATAGACTTCGCCTGGCATGAGATTGAGCTTGATTTGTGAATCCACCCAGGAGATATTTTCGAGAATCGTTTTCTTTTTGATTTTGTCTTTTTCCACCAGCTCGACGGGAGAAGCTCCGCGCGATGCCGCTTCGATCCCTATCATACCGGAACCGGAAAAGACATCGAGAAAAGAGAGTCCTTCCAGGTCGCCGAGGATGGAAAACATGGATTCGCGCATGCGGTCCATGGCCGGGCGGATGACCCCCTTCGGGCATTTGACTGTTCTTCCTCTGTATAATCCGCCTGTGACTCTCAATGATTACTCCTGACATCTGTTTTGTTTATTACACATTGTACCGGGAAGAGGGGAGTTGATAAAGATGTTATGGGGAAATCAACGACAGCTTGCGGTCGCTCCGGCAATTCATGGCCTGACCCGGCGAGACTGAACAGCTTAGTCAAAAAAATGCAAAAGAGGATCATCCTCTTCCTCATCCTCCGGTAATGGCTTGGTCGATATCATGATCACATCACCTTCAATCTTCAGTCCATATTTTTTTAGTTTGGAAGCATTCTGATTCAGACATTCTCCCGTTAACAGATCAAATTGCCATCCATGGCGGGGACAGGTCGCTACATTGCCAGAAATATGGCCTCTTGTAATATCTGCCCCCTGATGCTTACAACCGACTTCAATGGCATAAAATTCTGAATTGAGGTCTTTAATGATTCCAATTTTTTTTCCCAGGATGGTAACGCTTTTAATTCTGCTGTTCTTAAAGTCATTAATATTAGCTGCTTTTATATAATCCAATTTTGTATATCCTACCTTGCATTTTAAATAGTCTATTAGATATGAGGATTCTGAATCGAGCCCATTGAAGAGCTATTTTAAAAAACCCGAATATCTGGAATGATCATTGAATGATCCGGCAATATATAAAGTCTAGCACGAAGTTCCGGGTTTGGCGAAGACCGAGAGAAGCGGGCATATCTTGTCTTATATAAGAAGGTTCTGACTTTCTCCAGTTAATCTCCCAAAATACAAGGATATGTTTTGGGGCAGTGCAGATAGGAACTATTTTATTGGAATACAGATGTTACATCTGTTTTTCCCATCTGGATCGTTTGCTGGATTATCTATTAAAAACTCTTTCTGATTAATGCCAAATTCTTCCTTAATCCTGCTTTTTTGTAATTTCCTGAAATCATTTGGTCTTTTATTATATTTTGCTTTTGACAGAATCCCTTCCCCTGAATCACACTTTTTTTATGGCAAAACAGACTTAGCAGGTCCCGATGATTCTCTGACCGTCAGCTCGACCGGCAGAACCGTCCCCGCTTTGTTCTTCATTTCTTTCCCTTCAATAAGATTTACGGTTTTTTCTGCAATATATCGCCCCATAACACCGCTGTCCTGCCGGACGCTGGTCAATCGGGGAACGTAATAAGCCGTCAGGGGAATATCATCATAGCCTACGATGGAAAGATCTCCGGGAACAGGGACGCCCAAGTCGGCGGCAGCCCGCAAGCCCCCCATAGCCATTGCATCGGAATAATAAAAAATTCCTGTCGGGGGATGGGGACCCTTCAAAAGCGCAACAGTCTGTTTATAAGCGCTCTCCATGCTGTAATTCCCGTTCTGCCACTGTATGGATCGGGGATCGATACCGCCGTCGGAAGCGGCTTTCTCCGCACCGGTCCGCCGGTTGACCACACTGTGAGTGGGATAGGAGAATCCGTAGACCACTGCCAGATCTTTATGCCCCAGAGAGACCAGGTGCTCGATAGCTTTATACCCTCCCGCGTAATCATCGGACATTATGGGAAAGGTATTCTGTCCCGGCAGGTCCCGTTGAAAGAGGATGATGGGAATCTGTACCTTGCTGAAAAAGTCGGCCAGGACATCATCGCGGTTGATGGGATTGATGATGATGGCATCCACATCTCTGGCGATCAGTTTCTCCAGGTAGGAGATCTCCTTTTCCGCAAAAAAGTCGAAGCAATCGTCTCCGCAGTGGTCTTCCTCCATAAAGCTGTAGGAGAAATAAAGGGAGTAACCGGCGGCCTCCAGTTCGTTCTGAGCACTTCGCATCACCTCGCCGAAGAACATATCGTAGATATTGGCATCGATGACCCCTATCGTCTTCGTCTTCCCCTCCCGGAGGCAGCGGGCCGTCATATTGGGGACATATCCGATCTCTTTTATCACCTCTTCTATCTTGCGGACAGTCTCCTCTTTGACCGGCCTGGTTTTGTTAATGGCGTGGCTCACTGTGGTATAGGAGACGCCCGCCAGCCTGGCCACATCTTTGATGCTTGGCATATCAGGCCGTCTCCTCAAGCTGTACCGCCTTCGGTGTAAGATCAGGACCCCGTCGGAATCTGAAGTAGTTGATGACGCCCCGGATGGTCTCGTCGGAGAGAATGGTCAGGAAGACTCCGGGCAATCCGAGATCGAAGACAAAGACCGCCAGAGATCCCATTGAGAGTATGTATACAGTACCCAGGATCTGAGTTTTGAGCATCCACTTCGTATCGCCGAATCCTCTGATGGCGGAACCCATGATCAGATTGACCGAACGGGGGAAGAAGTTCACCGCCGCCACTAAAAGAAGAATTACCGAAGACTCGATAATGGCGGTATCGGAGGTAAAGATTCCCAGAATGAAGCGGGGAAACAGGAAGAACAAAACAAGAAACAAAGCGGCTATTCCCCAGGAATTCAGCTGTCCGATCAACCCCACTCTTTTGGCTCCCTCCACATCGCCGGCTCCGGTATTGCGGCCCGCCAGCGCCGTAACTCCCTGGGCGATGGAAATGATGATCAGAGCTGGAATGATATCTACAGTGAATATGATTGTATATATACCTGTAGCCAGCGGACTGATGGCGTTGAGGATACGTATAAGTCCCAGATTCCCCAGGTTCCAGAGGAGCTCCTCACCAGCGGTGGGAATCCCCTTGGCAGAAACCTCTTTGTAGAGTCTGAAAGGACTGCTGAGTATTTTTTTGATCGAGATGCGGAAAGGCAGTTTACGGCTTCCCAGGATGAGGATGAAAAGCAGTACAGTCCCCGTCAGTTCGGCTATGGAGGTAGCCAGAGCCGCCCCCTCTATACCCATTTCGGGAAATCCGAAACGGCCGAAAATCAGAATCCAGTCCAGAAGTATATTGAGGCCTGAACGGAGAGCTCCTGAAATGAGAATGGGCCTGGTGTACCCGGCCGACTGGAGAATGCTGGCTCCGGCAGAGTTTATCCCCATTATAAGGAAGATAGGGATGAGATAACGTACATAACGCAGGGCATAGGAGAGAATATCCCCTTCGACGCCCATGAGCATAAAGATGCCTCGGGCGGCAAAAAGCCAGAAGAAAAAAAGCAGAAGGGCGACCGCGCTATTGTATTTCAAGATGGCATGGGCGATAAGGGAGGCTCTCGGCTTATCATCGGCTCCCAAGGCCTGACTCATGAGAATCGTTCCCCCCGTTGAGAGAGCAAAGAGAATGGAAATAGTGGTCCAGAGAGGAGCCGAGACATTCCCAAGCGCACTCATATATCCCACATCGATCTGCCCGAGAAAAGCCCGGTCTATGATCATCTGCACCTGGGAGATGAGCATATTGAGAAGCAGAGGAAAGGCGATGGCCCAGAGTTTCTTATTTATTCCCTTCATATTGATCTCCTGTAAATCAAGCCAAACGTTTGCCGCAAACGTTTGGCTTATAAAATAATTCATCCATACTTCATGGTCAAGAGAATTTTCAGGACTCTGTATCACTGCTTTAATCTTGATTCTTTTGATATTATTGAAACTGTATTTTTTACTTTTGGGTCGGGAAACGAAGTTTCAGACCAGACAACAAAGTCTTGGCATAGCTGCTATTAAGATTTCTTATTGTTATAGGAAGTAATCGTCATTTGTTAATGAAAATGTAAATAACGGACCAATCATTAAGTCACTCTTCACTCTTGTTCCAACAGTACTCATAACTTTTTTGTCTATTTTTGTATGTAAATGAATCATAGAAATTATGAGTAATTTCATTTAATGAAGAGATATAAGCCTTTGTAAAACCTTTTTCCTTTAGCTTTTGCAGACATTTAATCATGGCAATTCGGGCAAGACCTTTTTGCCTATAATCAGAATGAGTACAAACTGTTTCAATTTCAGCTATTTCATTTAATGAATCTGCCCATCCTGTGCAGGTAGAAACAGCTTTACCGGTTTTTGAATAAACAGTAATATCAAGATCGGCATGATAGTTGGGAGAAGTCCTAAGTTTTTCATACAGTTTTTCAGAATAAAAATCTTTACCAAATGCGTTCTTTATAAGTTCGACATGCTTTGTCGGGTTAAGATTCATGTCGGCACTCTCAATATAATAATCTTCAGGTATTTCTGCAATTAACCTGAAATTCTCCAAGTCATAATATCGAGTAAGGGCATAGGATTCGGTTTTAACAATTCCATATTGACCATAAATTTCATGTTCTTTAATTTTAAATGCAGAAAGTTCTGTCCAAAGTTCTTTTTTGTCTTTTGCCCAGAAATCAAATAGAAATGTTGAGATACCGGTGAAGATTGCCACCCATTCCGGATGAAAGTTGCCGCCTCATAGGCTTCATGCAACCTGTTAATTTTTCTTACCTCAAGTGGC